>NZ_LR134327.1:667758-1001637 GCF_900636915.1 Aggregatibacter aphrophilus ATCC 33389
GTGGTAAAAACGCAGGCTGTCGCACGTGGGGTCGTAGGTTTCCAACAGTTTGTTTTTCAACATAACCCATTGGTCAGGCGTGACATCGCATTCAAATACCGAATATTGCGCCCGCACGCCGTAATCTAAGCAATGTTTTGCGATGCGGCGCAATCGCGCTTGCCCATTTGGATCGTCAAAAGAAATATCATAAGTAATTAGCATTAACATGACTTATCTCATCAAAAACGGCGGATATTCCGCCAAATCTCCACGCAAGTGCCGCGCCAACAGCATCGCCTGAATATACGGCAGCAGCCCGATTTCTACTTCTTCGCCTAAAAACGGATGCACGATTTTCTCCTGCTTTTTCGCCTGCAAGGCTTGGAACAACAGCTTACGCGCATCGGCTTTTAAGCTTACCGCACTGCTTGCCTCGGCAACAAAATCCTGTGGTTTGATTTGCCCGCGGTTAATCAGTGACAACACCAACCTGTCCGCCCACCATGCGCGGAATTCTTCCAAAATATCCTGCGCCAAACTGTCGCGCCCAGGTCGGTCGGCGTGCAGAAAACCCACCTGCGGGTCCAGCCCCACGCCTTGCAGCGCACCGCTGATGTCCTTGCCCAAGATGCTGTACACAAACGACAACAGCGCATTCACCCCGTCTCTGGGCGGGCGGCGGTTACGCCCATCAAAAGAAAAGCCGCTTTTTTCGCTCAAAAGCTGCCCAAACACGCCGAAATAACGCGCCGCCGCATCGCCCTCAATGCCGCGCACCACGTCCAGCTCCGCCGTACCCTTCAACTGCCGCAGCGAAATGTTCAAAGAATCGACCGCACTTTGAATCGCCGCATTCTCACCATAATTGCGAATCTGCCGCTGAAGCACCCGCTTACTCGCCTGAATCTTCGCCGCAATGATATTGCGCGCAATCGACACGGGATTTTGCTCCGACACCCGATACTGCGCCCGCCGCAACAGCACATTGCCGCTCTGCCGCCCCTGAAGCCGCCCCAAGAAACGCCCATTTTCGGTAAAAAACGCCAAATTTACATTATTTTCGCCGCAAAACCCCAGCAGAAACGGCGACACCAGCACATTCCCAAAGCAGAAAATATGCCCGATGGAATGCACCGGCAACTGCGCCACCTTCTTGCGCTCCTGCTCCACCACCAGCGTCTCCCGCTCCTTATGCAGATAACTGCCTTGGGTGGTGATATAGAGCGTGTTTTGCAGTTTGCGCATGGGGAAAACTCCTTAGGGGTTGACCGTACTTTAGAATGCTACGAATGCTGAATTGAAGACGGGATATGGTAGATCATTAACGATAAATTAATATCTTGATTACCATTATTAAATTTATACTCAAACCAACTTTCGTCTCTTTGAGAAATCAAAGAGACATAATATGGATGCTGTTGAATTGAACTTCTTGCAATATCAATTACCCTAACAAAATCAACATTATCCACAAAAATGATTACCGCGACATTATTATCTCTCCAAGTCAAATAGCTTAGCAGCTGATTAATTGCTCCTAGAAAAACTTTTTCACCTCTCCAAAATTTACATTCTGCTATAAATTTTTTTTCTCCATTTTCAAAAGCTAATATATCAGTTTTTCCAACTTTATTAAAAACTTCACCATAGGCTGATATATCTGATATTCCACTTAATGCAAGTAAAATATTATCCCTTAAATCCTCTTCACCAAACTGATTATATGTGGCTGGTAAATCTTCAAATCGTTTTCCCGCTCTATTTATACACTCTAATATTCTTTCCACTGAAACACTTCCTATTAAGATTTCATTCTCACGTTGATAAATATTTGATTGCTTCAAACCAATTAAAAATTGTCTTATGATATTAAGCAACTCAATTTGCTTTTTAAATAATTTCAGCATCTGTTCAATAGCCCAGGGAACACTGACACTATTTTCTTTTAATTCATAAACTTTATCCTCAGCATTTTTTAATATTGAGGTTAAATCATCAGACCATTTCCCAGTAATGATATTATTAATAACGCTAGATTGTAAAAATGAAGTTAGCGTTGGGTAATAATTTGGATAGTTGAATTGTCTTAAGTCATCGGACATTCCTGACACCATTGCGCCAGTTGCATAGATTTTTTCCAATGGTAAGCGATCTTTTAAATCTAAGTAATAAACTTGAGAAAAATCTTCTTTATTTTTTAAATGAGACCAATCATTTTTATTGTTCTCAAGCACCTTAGCACATTCCAATAATGAATTTAATTGCCAAGGCAATGGTAAAAAGTCAGGTCTAATATTCATATTTAACTCCATAAACTTTAAGATAAAATATTATTTACTCGAACAACCCCACCACATACCCCAAACTCCTATCCCGTTTTCCCAACAGCTCCGGCTGACAAATCTCCACCAGCGAGCAGGCTTTGCAGCGTTTGCCGTAGTCGGGCGGCGGGGTTTGGCCGCTGTTTAGGAGTTCGCGCACGGCGGCGATGGTGGAGAGTGTTTGGGCGCGCAGGTCGTCTGAAAACACGACGGGGACGCGGTGGCGGGTTTGCATATACCACAGCGCGCCCTCAGAGACGGTTTGCACCGTCATTTCTTCCAAGCACAAGCCTTGGGCGCAAAGCTGGATTTCGTCCATCGGGTCAGGTTTGGGCTTGCCGCGTTTGTATTCCACGGGTTTCAGACGGCCTGTTTTCGTGTCCACTTCCACCAAATCCAACACACCGCTGATGCCCAGCTTGCACCGTCCGCTCAAAGCGCACACCCTTGCGCGTTTCCGGCTCGCCCGAATCCACCCGCTCATGCAGCGCCTTGCCCTGCGCGGTCAAATAGTTCTCCGCCCACGCCTGCTCGTTGTGAATCAACGCACATTGACGCGGACAGAAGGCGTAGTGTTGCAGGGCGGAAAGGGGAATCAAGCGCGTGTCCTGAATTCCCCTTTGGGTTTCAGTTGAAAGTGCGGTCACAAAAAACTCCGTTTTTTGAACGTTGGCTATGCCAACGGCTCCGAAGGAGCGAATAAATCACATAAGTGATTTATGAGTATCTTTTTAAGTGTTTTTTAAAGCAACTCTTCCACGCTCACGCCATTTAAGCCGTCTGAAACCACGCTGATTTTGTAATCGTCAAAACCGCTAGCTGGCGTACCTGATTCGCCGTTTACGCGTTCGACTTTCACGGCGTCAAACAGTTTATGTGCAGGCTGGTTGCCGAGCGCGCTGTCATGTTTGAACACAATCAGTTTGCGTGCCGCCATTTCGCCACGGGCGGCGGAGCGGTCGTGTTCAAACATCAGTTGCAGGGCTTGCCAGAGTTTGGCTAAATCGTCGTCTGAAAAACCGGTTTTGGCGGCAAGGTTGGCGGAGATAAAGCCATGCACGCGGTAGAGCGCGTAAGGGACGATGTATTTGCGACCCATGGTGCGTTCTTTTTCCAAGTCTTTTTCGTTGGTTACCGCCATGCGGGTGATGGAAACTTCCAACGGCACAATCGGGTCAATAGATTGTGCAAACGCCAGTTGCACCGGACCGCGCACTTGTCCGCTGTTGACTTCGGTGGTCATCACGGCGCCGAAGGTGCGGATATCGAAGAAGTTTTTGCACATCCACGCGGTAATGTCGCGGGCTTTGGCTTCGTCTTTAGGCAGTTTTTTGGCTTCTGACTCAATGCCGAGTGCTTCATAAGCGCGTTTGTTTTGCAGGTTTAACACACTTTTTTCTTTGACATAGATTTCGTAACCGGCTTCATTTTCGCTGCTGATTTCCACAAAATTACGGATTTTGCGTTTCAGGCAGACATCGGTTACCAAGCCTTTACTGGATTCGGGGTCAAGACGCGGCATATTGCCCGCATCGGGATCGCCGTTAGGGTTGCCGTTGGTAACATCAAAAAAGTAAACAAATTCATAGCGGTTTTGAATGGCAGACATTTTCTGGCTCCTTAGTTTTCAATAGTTTCAGCGGTTTCTTTTTTAGCAAAATAGCTTTGTTCTTGGTGGTAATAGCCGATGGCGAAGCGGCCTTGCTCGTCAATGCTCAAATGGCGCGGAAAGGTTTCGGGCAGTTTGGCAATGATTTCGCCCAAATCTTTATCCAAATTCACCGCCATGCCGGCTTTGTCTTTACGCAAGCGCGACAAATGGTGTTTTGCACCCGACAAAAGACGCGGAAAAACGGAAAACGGCACGGCGGAAGCGGAGCCGTAATAGCGGTCGGCAATACCAGCATTCAAATCGCCCAATGCCTGATATTGAATGCGCTCCAACACGGCAAACAGCCGCCCTAAAAGATAGGCGCGATTCGGGCTTTCATTGTTCAAACTCATAGGAACTCCTTCTTCGATAAAACCTTTTCTAAAACGCCGCTCTAATACGGCTTTCATCATTGCCACGCGCAGACCGTTCACATCGCCGTCGGCGCGGATTCGGGTAATCAGTTGCGACAGCAAGCTCATGGGATACGGCGTACCGCAAATCACGGCGCGGGTCATTTCACCTGCCAATACGGGCGAAATGTTTTCGCTTTTGCCCAACACGGCAGTTTGCAATAAGAGTCGCCAAATAGACGGCGGCGTTTTCCATGCACAAGGCTCAAGGGCTAAATCTTGCCAATGCTGCGCCAAATTTTCCGCTAGCTGCCCAAACGTGGTGTCTAGCCAAAACCGAACAGAAATCCGCGCGGCGTTGGGGGCAAGCCCTAAGATATAAAAACGGGTATTGGCAGAGAGTTCGGGCGCAATTTCTTGCAGCGGACGACCTTTGCCGATCTGTTCCAATACGTTGAAAACTTTGGCGCTTTCTTGTTCGTCATCCGGCGGCGTGAACACATGCGCGAAGAAACCTTCGGCAGCCTGCGCAGTTGCGTTATCATCCGCTTCCGCCCAAAAGACCGTGCTGGCGTCACCAATGGTCAAACAGTGATTGTTTTCTTCTTGATTACGTTGGCGCAACAGATAGTTCAGCGCAGTGGTGTAGGCAAAGGCGGATTGTTCGGAAACAGGTGCATTTGCGCCTTGCTCTTTACCAAAAGAGGCAAAGGCTTCTTTGTTGAACGAAATAATCGAACCGCCGGAGCTTTGCCCGCCAAACACGCCTTTAATCGCCGGATGCAGCCGCGCAATCGGGGCTGTATCGCCACTAATCAAGCACAAGCCCTCAAGCGCCTCATCGCTTTTCAGGCAGCCTGCCCACAAGGTTTGTGCGGCTTCGCGTTTATGGATAAGTGCGGTCGGTTTTTCAAGAGAAAATGCGATGTTGGCATCGAGCATTTCGGCAGGCAGATTTTCGGCAGCAAAATATGCAGGCTGCCAGTTTTGCAGAAAACGGCACAAGGCTTGCAAGCCTTCATCTTCGCTATTTTGCAGTAAATCGAGATGGTATTGCTTAAAGGCATCAAAAGTTTTTTCAGACGACGTAAACGGCTTTTCCTTCGCCTCGGCTTTGTTTTTATTGGTTTCCACACCAAGCGAATAAGAAGTTTTATCCCACAGAAAAAATGGCTTGGGTGTAGTACCAGGGCGTTTGAAAGATTGAGGCACGCTCATCAGCTTCGGCTGCGGCTTTTTATCGGCGGTCAGATTCGGCACAACGGTTTTCAGACGACCTTCTTTGTCCAACACCAAAATCCAGCCGATTTTTTCCTCGCTAAAACCATAAGGCGGCACTTTCGGGTTGCCCATTTCATCGTTTTCCGCTGCTAAACGGCGGTAATAGCGGGCAAGGGAGGCAAGAATCATGCTTTCACCTCCTCGGCGTAAAACGGCGGCACATCAATCACGCCGTCTTTCATTTGTGCGCGGAAAAAATGCGGCGTGCTGCCGTGATCAAAATCAATGTCGTGCAACATCCAGCCCAAATCTCGGTTTGCCTCTCTTTCCGATAATGCCAACGGCGGCAGCGGCTCGCCTTCGTCAATCAACGCAAAATCAGCAGGAAATTCACGCACGCCCAAACAAGGCTGCTGAAAACATTGCCCCTTTTTCGCACGGCGTTTGAACATCTCGATATGCTTGGTAACGGTCTCATCTGCCCCCGCTTTTGCCGTCAGCACCGCATGAGCTTCAATCACATAAGCCACGTCTTTAAGCACCGTCGCCGCGCGCTGCTGGCGGTCGTCTTCAATCAGCGTATATAAATCGGCAACGCTCTTGCGCTTCATCGCCCCGCTGACCTTACCCGCCGAAATCTTGCCGCCCAACTCATTGCGCCGCACCGACTCAAACCGAATCGGCTTCAACACATAAATCCGGTCAATCACCCACCGAATCGCCGGCTTCCAATGCACCGCTGCCAAAATCCCGCGCGCCGCCGACGGCGTGATGACATCATAAGACACCCGCTCCACCTTCATCTCCGGACGGGTAAAACAGGCATAATCGCCCCAAATGTGTAGGCGGATTTGATTTGCCATATAAACTCCTTAACACACAGCCGCCCGAAAGCGGCTGATTTTTACTGATAACCTATAAATTTTAGTTTCAATCCACGCACTTGATAAATGCGATCCGCTTTAGGCAGACTTTTTCTCAAATCTTAAAAAATCTGCTAATTTTTTTGATTCGGCAACTTCATCATGCGGAATCAGTACATAATCAATTTTGCATCATTTTGAGGAGCAGATTTCTTAACCCAAATGGCATTTACAACAAAATTCCTCCGCCCAAACACTTCATCACACAAGACTTTCAAATAATGCGCTTCGTTGTCGTCAATGGTAATCCATAGCGAACCATCGTCTGAAAGCAGGCGTTTGATGATTTCCAAGCGGTCGCGCATCAGCCCCATCCAAATAGAATGCTCCACCCCATCGTCGTAATGTTCAAACGCAGAGCCAGTGTTAAAAGGTGGTTCGATAAACACGCATTTCACCTTACCCGTAAATTCCTGCTCCAACGCTTTAAGCGAAAGCAGGTTGTCGCCGAAAATCAATCGGTTATCAAACACCGCCGATTCTGACCACACTTTGGCATGATAGGACTTTTCCGTGTCTTCCAGCAAAATCCGCGCTTCTAACTTCGGACGTTTGTGTTTGCCTATTCAGGTGAGTTCTAGTTTTTGTTTGGTCATAACTTTACACCTTATTTATTAACCTTGGATTTTGCAGCAGCATCAAATATTTCATCATTGATGGGTGAGCGCAAACGATCGTTATTAAGCAGTTTTAACAATAAATCTATTGTTTCTTCTTCAACTACAATCTGCCCATTCTCCACCTTCAAATCCCATTTTTCTTTTTTATTGACAGCAATTAATTTTTTAAGATAATCAGGTTGTTTATAATAACCAGATTTTAATATAGAAGCCATTTTTCGTAAGTGATGTAGATTATTACCAACATACTGCTCAATCAATTCTATATTTTTAAAAGTTTCAAGATTTTTAAAATCAGCAATCACTTCGGCAGATTTTCGCTTCATCCCTTCCCGAAAATTCATTGAACTCTCAAACTGTTTTTTGCTCGCTATAAATACTGTTCTTTTATAAACAAAAAAATCATAATTTGGATAAATAACAAAAACCTCTTTATCATCAGGATCAACCAATTCTTTATTTATAAAAAACAGAATCCCTTTTGAAGCCACCTTTTTAGGCTGCGTGTCCGTATTGATTTTTTTCCAGGCATACAATTTTTTATCATCTTTTTCAAACAAAATAACATAGGCCCATGAATTAAGTAGATCTTTATGATTATCTACTCTTGGATTATCAAAACCTTTATTTATTTCCGCCTCAACTTTTTCAAAATCTGTGATACCAGAATCAACTGTTAGCAATACATCATCACAGTCTGCATTGCTATAATCATATTTCTCAACATGAAACTTTTTCCCTTGAAGTTGATTTTTCAGGTAGCCTTTAAAGCGAGTAGGCAATTTTTTATCCATATCGACACGCCAAGCATGATACGAAGCTTCTTTGATAGTTGTTGGAGCCTTTCTTTTTATCAGCCAGAATGATACAGACCAATCGTTAAAATTTTCTGCTTGTATTTCTTTAATTTGTTTTTTAGTGTTTGTGCTCATGATTTTTCCTTATCATTCTTATAGTCAGAGTTTGAACGAATATATAGATAATGAGAAAGCCTATCCAAACAAACTGTATCACCATAGCTAATGGGTTGCTTAGTAATAACCATTGCTTGCACCTCCTTTTCCCCTCGCTTAAATGTACAATCAATCAACATATATCCAAAAATAGCCAAGATAGGATTGATAAATACTGTTTTTGTTCGATAAGCCATAGTGAACAATACAGTCAAAAATAATATAATCGCCAATATTGTTTGCCAATCAGTTAAGTCAATCCGCATAAAAGACATCATATAAGGAATTGTATATCCAAACATATCTCCTGACTTATTCGATGCCTTACTCACGACAACCATTAATCCACTTCGGACGCTTTTAACCACTTGCAACACAATGATGCTGCTAATTATTGCTGCAACTAATAAGCCAATTCCGATTTCTGGAGAATTAAAATAGTTTGGACTTGTCAAATCTATTTGTTTAATTGCCATAATCACCATTAATGGAGAATATGCACTAATAAAAAGAATTAACGAGACCCATGGTCTTAATCTTAAAGATGAATCAGCCATATTTATTTTTCCTTTCAATTTGACTCATATCACACCATCTCCCACTCAATAAAAAACAATTCTTCCTCTTCAACCTTCTGTTTCAACTGTTCTTCCAGCTCTTCAATCAAACGGTTGGGGTGATAATCAGAATTTTACGTTTGCGTTCTGCCCAATGCTGCAATATTACCAAGCCCGCTTCGATGTTTTTTCCTAAACCTACTTCATCTGCCAAAATCACACCTTTCGACAACGGATTTTTGCAGGCAAACAAAGCTGCATCAACTTGATGTGGGTTTAAATCGACTTGGGCATCAACCAATGTTGTTGCTAACGAGTCCATACTGCCACCCTCGGCTTGACGGGTTAAAAACCAGGAGTAGTATCGAGCTTGATGTAGTGTCAGTTGAGATTGGGACATGGTCTTAATTTTCTCCAAATTACTTTTTAAGCCACAGGAAGGATATGCCTTTTAAAGGTAAAAATCAAATTAATATTCTATAAATTATAAGTTAATTTAAAACGCCAAACTCTCCCCCTTCAAAAATGCCGTATCCTCCCAACTCAACCCCGCCACCTCATCATACAAATCAAGTCCAATCAGCGTATAAAATTGTTTGCCGAAGTTTTTCTCGTTAATCGGTTCGATACGTCCTGCTTTATACAAAGCAGCGAGGGCTTTTTCGGGGATTTGGACGGTGTAGGGTTGCAATTTGCGTAAGAGTCCGCCGATGTGGTCGGTGTGGTGCAGGCTGCTAATGAGGTTTTCGGCCTCACCATCAAACGGAATAATCAGCGGCTGCATGTGGCTTTCGATCATGCGGAATTTGTCGGCGATGGTTTGGAATGGGAAATCAAGGCTTTGCCCTGTATCGTTGTGCATTTTCAGGATTTTTTTATTATCCAGTTCGCTGCCTTTTAATTGATAAAGCTCGGCGAAGTAGGCAGCGACGGCTTGCGTGGATAAGAGGTCGTCTGAAAACTCATCGGCAGTCAGGCGCATAACGGCAGCTTGGGTAGCAAGTTCTGGCGGGGCTTTCCATTGTTCTTCGGGCGCGAATATCCAGACAAAGCTGTTTTCAGGTAGCCTTTTGCCTTCACGGTTGCAGCGTCCGGCGGCTTGGGCAACGCTGTCTAAACCTGCTTCGGCGCGCATCACCAGTGGAAAATCCACATCCACACCGGCTTCAATTAAGGAGGTGGCGATGACGCGGCAGGGTTCGCCGTTTTTCAGACGACCTCGGATCTCATCAATCTTTTGGCTGCGGTGTTTGGCGCACATCAAGGTGGTCAGGTGGAACGTGCCGTCAAGATGTTTGGCTTGGTCGTACAGGCTGCGGGCGTGGCGGCGGTTATTGACGATAATGAGCATTTGCGGGTGTTCGGCAAGTTTGGCGAGCAGGTTGGCGTCGGTTTGTGTGCCGATGTGTTGCACGGTGGTGCGGCGCAGTTTATCGAAAAGTGCGGTCGGTTTTGGGGCTATTTCGCGCACGTTCTCAAAGCCGCGATAGAAGCCGTTTTCGGCTTGCACGGCTGGCTGGGTGGCGGTGCACATGACGACGCTGCAGCGGTAGTTTTGCGCCAATTCTTTGATGGCTTGCATGATGGGCAGCAAAAGATTGAGCGGCAGCATTTGCGCTTCGTCGAGGATGATGACGGAGCCTGCGATGTTGTGCAGCTTGCGACAGCGCGAGGAGCGGTCGGCAAAGAGGGACTCGAAGAATTGCACGGCGGTGGTTACGACAATCGGCGCGTCCCAGTTTTCCGAGGCAAGGCGCAATTTGTCTTTGGTGGCCTCATTTTGCAGTTTGCCGTCGTCGAAGGTGCTGTGATGTTCCAACACGGCTTGTTCGCCCAATTCGCCAAAGGCCTTGCGAAATTCGGCAGCATTTTGTTCGATGATGCTGGTGAACGGGATGACGTAAATCACGCGTCGTATACCGTGCTGTTTGGCGTGTTCCAGCGCAAATGCCATGGAAGTGAAAGTTTTGCCGCCGCCGGTCGGCACAGTGAGCGTGAACAGCCCTAGCGGTTGTGCCGCTTGTTCTACGGCATGATCGAGAATTTCACTGCGCAGGCAGTTTAAGGTGGCATTGCGTTTTTCGGCTTCAGTTTGCTCTGGAGCTTGGGCGATACGTCGTCTGAAATTGTTGATAAATTGATTGAAATTGTGTTGTAAGGCGTTTAAATCGGGATAACCGCCGCGCTCGATGGCTTTGTTTTCTAGGTTTGAATAAAAGGCTTCGGTGTCAAGATAATCGGCATCCACCAAGCAGGAATAGAGCATTCGGGTGAAGAAGGCGTAGGAGAAAAAAGGATGATGCGCGTCGGCTTTGAGTGGCGGTGCGGATAGGGTTTCCGGGAGCTTGATTTCTTGTTGCCACAGGTTATCGAGAACGGGAATATCTGCGCCGAATCGCAATGCCAAACGATCCTTTAACGTGCGGCGGTTATCGCCTTCACCGTTTCCATTTGCCAACCCGGCATGGTGCCCCGCAATGCAAAATGCCATCAGCTTGCCGATAACATTTCCCCAACGCTCGACAGCAATTTTGGCTCCGGCGGTGGCATGATCGACTGATGGGCCTCCATGCAATCGCTGATTAAAGGGTTCCGAATATTTCCCTACATCATGAAGCTGTCCCGTCTGGCAGGCAATTTCCTGCGCACCAAACACCCGAGCAAACTCCGCAGCCATTTCACCAGCATTGACCGAATGGCTTTGTAAGGTTTGCCAATGTTCGTAAGGTAAGAGATTGCCGAGTTTGTCTTGCGCGGAATGGGCGTAGCGAATAACAGATTGGGACATTTTGGTTTCCTAAGGTTAAATACAATATTATTTTTTATTTAATAAATAAGGTGTGGTTTCTTTAAGAATAAATTTAGATTTTTTAGAAACATAACATCACACTTACTTGTAGTCAGAGCGTATCAAAAATATTGCATATCATCTAACACCTTTCTCTCATTCTGAGACCCCAATCACACTTTTTCTCCCCTGAAATTTTCGCCATTTCATGCTAAAGTTTACGTATCATTTTTCATAAGGATTCACCATGTCTTTTGTTGCTCAATTTACCGATAAACTCCGTTCTCTCGCCGAGGTTTTAATTCACTCTTTTCCGGAAAAATTCGATTCCACCTTGTTTGAACAAATCGAACAACAAAGAGAAGATCCCGCAACGAATATCGGGCAAATGGCTGTGGCGGTGGCAATGTCGGATTTTGTGGCGGAGGCGTGGCAGAAACAGCCTGCGTTTTTAGCAAAATGTTGGGAAAAACTACCGCACTTTGAGGACTGTGACCAGTACGCCAAGCGGTTAGATGAGGTGTTACAGCATGTGCAAACGGAAGAGCAACTTTACCGGGAATTACGTCTGTTTCGCGCCCGTGAAATGGTGAAGCTGAGTGTTTGCCAAAGTCTCAATTTCGCCACGGTGGAACAGGTTTTTATTCGCTTGTCGCAACTGGCTGAAAGCCTGATTATTGGTGCGCGCGATTGGCTTTATGCGCGGGCTTGTGAAGAAATGGGCACGCCGATGGATGCGCAGGGCAACGCGCAGCAGCTATATATTCTCGGCATGGGCAAACTTGGTGGCTTTGAGCTGAATTTTTCTTCCGACATTGATTTGATTTTTACTTATCCAAGCCAAGGAGAAACCGTGGGGGCACGCCGTAGCGTGGATAACGCGAAGTTTTTCACCCGTTTGGGGCAACGCTTGATTAACGCGTTGGATCAATACACCGCTGACGGCTTTGTGTACCGCACGGATATGCGTTTACGTCCCTTTGGCGACAGTGGCGCGCTGGCACTCAGTTTTAACGCCATGGAGCAGTATTATCAGGATCAAGGGCGCGATTGGGAACGTTACGCCATGATCAAAGGTCGCATTTTAGGTGCGCAAGCAATGGATCCCAATATTGCCGTTTTACAGAATTTATTGCGCCCGTTTGTGTATCGTCGCTACATTGATTTCAGCGTGATTCAGGCGTTGCGTGAGATGAAACAAAAAATCGAACGGGAAGTGCGCCGCCGCAACCTCACCGATAACATCAAATTGGGCGCGGGCGGCATTCGTGAAATTGAGTTTATCGTGCAGGTTTTTCAGTTAATTCGCGGAGGGCGGGAAATTGCCTTGCAGCAGCACGAATTGCTAAATTTATTGCCGGAACTGAGCAGGCTGAATTTGATTTCCACCGAACAGGAATCCGATTTGCGCCATGCCTATTTATTTTTACGCCGAGCGGAAAATGTGCTGCAAGCCATCAAAGATCAACAAACCCAACAACTGCCCGAGAATGAATGGGATCGTCAACGTTTAATCTTCTCATGCGCGGAATTTACCCAATGGGGTGCGCAACAAGAAAGTGTTTCCGTCACCTATCCGATTCACGATTGGGCGAGTTTTCTCTCTGTGTTACAAGAACATCAGCGCAAAGTGCGGTCGGTTTTTCAGTCATTAATTGGCGATGAACAAGAAGAAAATACATCGGAAAATGCGTGGGAAGATTTCCTCGAAACGGATTTTGACGAACAAGAATTGCTCGGCATTTTGCAACAAAACGGCGTGCCGGAGACGGAACAAGATGCGGTGTTGGATCGTCTGTTGCAATTTCGCAACGAATTGCCTCGTTATGCCATTGGTGTGCGCGGGCGGGCAGTGCTCAATCGCTTAATGCCAAACCTGCTGGAACAAGTTTTACACACGCCCAACAGCCCTATTTTACTGCCACGGATTTTGACGATTATTGAAAAAATCCTCACGCGTACCACTTACCTCGAACTGTTGGCAGAGAATCCGCAAGCCTTGACGCAGCTTATCGAACTTTGCGCCCAATCAAAATTTATTGCAGAACAAGTGGCGCGCCACCCGATTTTGCTCGATGAATTGCTTGATGAAAAATCCCTGCGAAATCCACCGCACTTTACCGAGTTCGCCTCCGAATTACAGCAATATTTATTGCGCCTGCCGCAAGATGACGAAGAACAATTTATCGACGGCTTGCGCCAGTTTAAGCACGCTGCCCTGCTCCGCATTGCCGCCGCCGATATTCTCGGCGTGTTGCCGGTAATGAAAGTGAGCGATCATCTCACTTATTTGGCTGAGGCGATTATCGGTGCAGTGGTCAATTTGGCGTGGCAACAAATCGCCGTTCGTTTTGGTGTGCCCGAACATTTGGCGGAAGGGGAGAAAAACTTCCTCGTGGTGGGTTACGGCAAATTGGGCGGCATTGAATTGGGCTATAAATCCGATTTGGATCTTGTCTTCTTATACGATCCAGCCGGCAACAGTCAAACCGTTGGCGGCAAAAAAGTCATCGACAGCAACCAATTTTATTTACGTTTAGCCCAAAAAATCGTCAGTATTTTCAGCATGAATACCAGCGCGGGGATTTTATATGACGTGGATATGCGCCTACGCCCATCCGGTGATGCAGGGTTGCTTGGTTGCTCTTTCTCCGCCTTTGAAAACTATCAACTAAACGAAGCCTGGACCTGGGAAAAACAAGCCTTGGTGCGTAGCCGTGCAGTGTTCGGCGAACAGAAACTACGGGACGAATTTGAAACCATTCGTCACAACGTGCTTTCTGCCCCACGGGACTTAGTTCAACTGAAACACGATGTCGGCGAAATGCGGGAAAAAATGTATGAACATTTGGCAAAACATGATGACGCCCAATTCAACATTAAAACCGACCAAGGTGGCATTACGGACATTGAATTTATCGCACAATATTTGGTGTTGGCGCATTCGCCGCAACAGCCTGCCCTCACCCGCTGGTCAGACAATGTGCGGATTTTCGAAATCATGGCAGAATACGGCGTAATTTCTGACGCCGACAGCGAACGCTTAAAACAATGTTATGTAGACCTGCGCAACCGTATTCACCATTTGAATTTGCTCGGTTTACCCTCTGTGGTGGACGCGTCGGAATTTTGTGCAGAACGGGCGTTTGTGCGAGAAATTTGGGCGCGGTTGTTGAAATAAAAAAATGATCTGTCATCCAAACTTTTTGGAGGGCAGATCACTTTTTAGAGTTAAAAGTGCGGTCATTTTTTTTAACGTTTTTTAAAACGGATAGATGGCTTATTTTCCAATCACTTCCAAGCCACACATGTAAGGACGCAAGACTTCCGGCACAGTAATAGAACCATCGGCATTTTGATAGTTTTCCAACACTGCAACCAAAGTACGACCAACAGCCAAGCCGGAACCGTTTAAGGTGTGCACCAAGCGGGTTTTCTTGTCGCTTTTTGAACGGCAGCGGGCTTGCATACGGCGCGCTTGGAAATCCCACATATTAGAGCAGGAAGAAATTTCACGGTAGGTATTTTGCGCCGGTACCCACACTTCCAAGTCATAGGTTTTGCAAGAACCAAAGCCCATGTCGCCGGTGCAAAGCAACACTTTACGATATGGCAAGCCAAGTAATTGCAACACTTTTTCTGCGTGGCCGGTAAGTTCTTCCAAGGCTTCCATGGATTTTTCCGGTTCTACGATTTGTACCAATTCTACTTTGTCAAATTGGTGCATACGAATTAAGCCGCGAGTATCACGTCCGTAAGAGCCTGCTTCGGAACGGAAACACGGCGTATGTGCGGTCATTTTTAACGGCAGATTTTCCGCTTCTAGAATCTCACCGCGTACTAAATTGGTTACCGGCACTTCTGCGGTCGGAATTAAGCCGTAAGTACGTTGTACTTCATTTGGATCCTGACCTTCCAGTGGTTTGGTATGGAATAAATCTTCACCAAATTTTGGAAGCTGTCCGGTACCATAAAGGGTATCGTGGTTCACTAAATAAGGCACATAAGCTTCGGTGTAACCATGTTGTTCAGTGTGTAAATCCAACATAAATTGCGAAATTGCACGGTGTAATCTAGCAATTTGTCCTTTCATGACGACAAAGCGGGAACCGGTCAATTTCACCGCAGCGGCAAAGTCCAACCCTTGCAATTGCTCGCCAAGGCTAACATGATCCAATATATCAAAATCAAATTTACGCGGCTCGCCCCAACGGGAAACTTCTAAATTGTCGCTATCGTCTTTGCCCAACGGGACTTCATCGGCAGGAATGTTAGGAATGTTTAACGCAATATCATTTAAGGCGTTTTGCACTTTTTCAAGTTCTGCTTTGCCTTGCTCTAATTCTTCTCCCATGTGATCCACTTCTGCCAACAATGGCGCAATGTCTTCGCCACGCGCTTTCGCGGCACCAATGGCCTTGGAGCGGGCATTTCGTTCGGCTTGTAAGGTTTCGGTTTTCACCTGCAAGGCTTTGCGTTGTTCTTCTAATTGGGTAATTTTTGCAACATCGAGCGTGAAACCACGTTTAACTTTTAATTTTTCTGCGACTTCCACCAGATTATTACGAAGTAAATTCGGATCGATCATAATTGTTACCTTTATCCTGTGACTAAAAATACATTTATTCTATATCGTATTAACCAAATAGACTAGTGAAAACATGGACTAAAGTGCGGTCGTTTTTAGCGATGTTTTTCTCTTGAGAGGAGAAAATATTTACAAATGTCGATGAAACGATTTAGTTTCCGCCGCTACAAAATTCTTTAATGCAAGGAATTTTGATTTAACGCAACGATCCACATAATTCTACTACTTAAGAAGTAGTCTTAATGTTAGACTAGCGCCGATTTTCTAATCACAAAATGAAGTTATTTTCTGGAGTATCTATGGAGTTTTTAACTAACTTAAGTGAAGGCACGCAATTTGCTATTCAACTTGCGTTCGTCTTAATCTGTTTATTCTACGGGGCCAAAAAAGGCGGTATTGCATTAGGTCTTTTAGGTGGAATCGGCTTAATCGTATTGGTTTTCGGGTTCGGTATCGAACCGGGCAAACCGGCTATTGATGTTATGCTCACCATCCTTGCCGTGGTAGTCACGTCCGCTACATTACAAGCCAGCGGCGGTTTAGATGTGATGTTGCAAATCGCGGAAAAATTACTACGCAAAAACCCGAAATATGTCAGTATTCTCGCGCCGTTCGTCACTTGTACCCTCACCATTCTTTGCGGTACCGGCCATGTGGTTTATACCATGTTGCCGATTATTTATGATATCGCTATTAAAAATAACATCCGTCCAGAACGCCCAATGGCGGCCAGTTCCATCGCTTCACAAATGGGTATCATCGCCTCCCCTGTATCCGTGGCTGTAGTGACATTAACTGCGTTCTTAGTCAATGCACAAAATCACTTAGCCGGTTTCGATGGTTATTTAGACTTATTAAAAATCACTGTGCCATCCACCCTTTGCGGCGTGTTAGCCATCGGTATTTTCAGTTGGTTCCGCGGTAAAGATTTGGATAAGGACAAAGAATTCCAAGAAAAATTGAAAGATCCTGAGTTCAAAAAATATGTGTATGGCGACAGCACCTCTTTACTTGGCAAAAAATTGCCGCAATCCAGTTGGAATGCTATGTGGATTTTCTTCGGTGCCATTTTAGTGGTTGCTGCATTAGGTTACTTCAAAGAATTACGTCCGTCCTTTGAAAAATCCACACCTGCGCAAGTGGTTGAAGTGGTTTCCGATAACAAAGCGGTACAAAGCTTCAATGTGAAAGACGGAAAAATCGTCGCACTGGCTAAAGAAGGTAAAGTGGCACTTGATGTAAAAGACAGCAAAGCAAAAGCCAAAACCGCTTATGACAATATTGAAATTTATGACGCTAAAGGCGTATTAACTCAAACTTTAGCCGCCCAAGATAACAACGTCGTCATCACCGCCGGTGATAAATCCGACACCATTGCCAACGCTACTATCGTGTTAAAAGACAGTGTGAAGAAAAAAGCCCCGTTAGGCATGGTTCATGTTATCCAAATCTTCATGTTATTAGCCGGTGCGCTAATCATCATCTTCACCAAAACCGATGCCGGTAAAATCAGTAAAAACGAGATTTTCCGCTCCGGTATGATTGCGTTAGTTGCGGTATTCGGTATCTCTTGGATGGCGGAAACTATGTTCACCGTTCACACCCCAATGATGAAAGCGGCATTAGGTGACATTGTAAAAGCCCACCCTTGGACTTATGCAGTGATGTTGTTATTAATCTCTAAATTCGTAAACTCTCAAGCCGCTGCTTTGGTTGCCTTCGTACCATTAGCATTAAATATCGGTGTTGATCCGGCAATCATCCTGGCGTTCGCTGCCGCTTGTTATGGTTACTACATTTTACCGACTTACCCAAGCGACTTAGCGGCGATTCAATTCGACCGCTCCGGCACCACTCATATTGGTAAATTCGTGATCAACCACAGTTTCATCCTTCCTGGATTAATCGGAGTGATTACTTCCTGTATCTTTGGGTATATCTTTACGGGGATGTTTGGATATTTGTAGTTTGAAGATTTGATTAAATCTTGTTGAATGAAAAGGCTATTTCGTTGGGAGTAGCCTTTTTGTTATTGTCACTTTTCTTTGCTTGTGCAAAGAAAAGTAACCAAAAGAAAGCACACCCCGGATAAATTGCTTATCCTCTCTTAGGGCTAATTTTCTTTACGAAAAATTTCGAACTCGCTTCGCTCAAACACGCGAAATTTCCCTAAAAATTACCCCACGTTCGGGCAATTTATAGGGGGAATCTATTTAATCAGTACATTATTCTCTAAAGTGCGGTCTAATTTTCAGATGTTTTCAGGTCAAAAACTAATTCTAAAACTCACCGCACTTTTATCAGGCATTAGTGGGGTTTCATCTGATCTGTTGACTTGTAATTGTCTTACACAAGCAAGAAAGTAGGGGGGCTATTTATATCGTTTCTTCTAACTTTCCTGATCTAGCCCTTTTAACCACTCCAACTTTTCCTTAATCTTAATCTCCATGCCTCTTGTAGTAGGGAAATAAAATTGGGTGTCTTTGAGTTGTGGCGGGAAGTAGTTTTCGCCGGCGGCGTAGGCGTTGGGTTCGTCGTGGGCGTAGCGGTATTCGGCACCGAAGCCGAGGTCTTTCATGAGATTGGTTGGGGCGTTGCGGAGGTGTTCCGGCACATCAAAATCAGCAGATTCAGTCGCCAGTTTTTTCGCTGCTTTGAAGGCGAGGTAAACAGCGTTGCTTTTTGGCGCAACGGCTAAATAGACAATAGCTTGCGCAATGGCGCGTTCGCCTTCGGCGGCACCGACACGGGTAAAACAATCCCATGCAGCAATGGCAACCTGCATCGCACGCGGATCGGCATTACCCACATCTTCCGAGGCAATCGCCAATAAACGGCGAGCCACGTAAAGCGGATCACCGCCGGCAGTGATAATGCGGGCATACCAATAGAGCGCCGCATCCGGTGCGGATCCGCGAATGGATTTATGTAGCGCGGAAATGAAATCGTAGAAACGATCGCCTTGTTTATCAAAACGCGCCTGCCGTTCGCCCAACACTTCCGTAAGTAAAGTGCGGTCTAAAATTTTGCCGTTTTTGGATTCAGCGGCCATGTCCACCATCATTTCCAAACAGTTCAACGCAAGGCGTGCATCGCCGTTGACGTATTCTGCCAAAAGCGACAACAAATTCTCCTGCAAATCTAACCGTACTTTGCCCAAGCCATTTTCCTGATCGTCGATCGCTTGTTGCAAAACGCGTTCAATTTCCTGCGTAGAAAGCGGTTTGAGAATATAAACCCGTGCGCGGGAAAGTAGCGCGTTATTTAATTCAAAAGAAGGATTTTCCGTGGTGGCACCAATAAAAATAATGGTGCCGTCTTCGATATGTGGCAGAAACGCGTCTTGCTGGCTTTTGTTGAAACGGTGAACTTCGTCCACAAACAAAATGGTGCGCAGACCCGCCAATTTGTTTTGTTTGGCTTTTTCAATGGCTTCACGAATTTCTTTAATGCCACTGGTGACGGCAGAAATTCGCTCGACTTCAGCGTTAATGCGTTGAGCGATAATCTCTGCCAAAGTGGTTTTTCCGGTGCCTGGCGGCCCCCAGAAAATCATGGAATGGACGTATCCCGCCTCAATGGCTTTGCGTAACGGTTTGCCTTCACCCAATAAATGCGACTGACCGCAATATTGCGCCAATGTAGTTGGACGCATTCTTGCGGCGAGTGGGCGGAAATCATTTTCGTTAAAATCAAAGCTGAAGTTGGACATCGTCAATTCCGATTATTTTTTGCGTTGGTCGTCCAATTCCACGCCTTTTGGCACGCTAAATTTAAACAATGCACTATCTAAATTTTGATTGGAAATATTACGCAACACATATTGATTGGATTGGCCGTCTTTCTCAATGGTACTAAACCCTTTTAATACGCCGCTTTCATCAATACGAATATCAAATTGCTTGATATTGCTATTCTTCGCTTTTGGTGTTAACACAAAAGTATCGCTTTTTTGCTCAACGGAATATTGCGCCCAATGGCTTTTGTCATTGCTGGTCAACAACACGAACGGCGTATTATTCACCGCGTCTTTTACCCAATTGGCCGTAACTTGTTCCACAAACGGATCATAAAACCAAAGGGTTTGTCCATCGGCAATAATTTGTGTTTCTTGTGGGGATTTGGTGTCCATGCGGAACAAATTCGGACGCTTAATTTGTAATTTGCCGTTGCCTTGTTGCACATTTTTACCATTCGCCGACATTACGGTTTGTGCAAAATCCGCACTCAACACATCCACTTTGTTTAAGCGATTTTGTAGCTCAATATCGGCATTTGCCCAGGCAAGCGATACCATACCCAGAAGGGAAAGTGCGGTGAGTTTTTGGAGCATTTTATTCATATGATTAAATTCCTTGTTTAAGCCGATTACCTTTTCTCTCTCCGTTTACGGACGGCTGAAAAGGCAAGAAAAATAAAGTAACAATTTGACATCAAAAGAATCGATTAATTCTAATAATCCGTTCCACGTGCCAACACTTCACGCTTACCGTTTTGTACGGCGGAAACAATGCCTTGTTCTTCCAACTGATCCATAATGTTAGCGGCACGATTGAAACCCACGCGGAAACGGCGTTGAATGGCAGAAATAGAAGTCGTGCCGGTGCTGACGACAAATTCTACGACTTCGTCAAATAAGTCATCAATTTCACCGGAACGATCGCCTGTGCGGTCTGCGCCATTTTCCTCTTCGTCACCATCAAGAATGCCGTCAATATAATTCGGCTTGCCACGTGCTTTCCAATCATCCACAACCCGCCCCACTTCGTCATCGGTCATAAAGGCACCGTGAATACGCATCAATTCTGTGGACCCTTGTGGTGAATACAGCATATCCCCTTTGCCTAACAGCGACTCCGCACCACCGGCATCAAGAATCGTACGCGAGTCGATTTTAGTGGCGACGGTAAATGCAATACGGGTTGGCACGTTGGCTTTGATTAAACCGGTGATCACATCCACAGAAGGTCGTTGGGTTGCCAAAATTAAGTGAATCCCGACTGCACGGGCTTTTTGCGCCAAGCGGGCGATAAGTTCTTCCACCTGTTTACCGGCGACCATCATTAAATCCGCAAACTCATCGACAATCACAACAATATAGCTGAGTTTTTCTAATGGCGGCGGTAAATTATCCATTGAATCGCCGGGACGCCATAACGGGTTCGGAATCGGCATATTTAAAGTATCATACTCAGCAATTTTTTCATTAAATCCTTCGATATTTCGCACCCGAATTGCCGACAATAATTTATAACGACGCTCCATTTCATCCACACACCAACGCAATGCATTAGCGGCTTTTTTCATGTCGGTCACCACTTCTGTCAACAAGTGTGGAATGTCGTTATAAATAGAAAGTTCTACGACTTTCGGGTCAATCATAATGAACTTCACTTCTTCCGGTTTCACCCGATAAAGCAGACTCAGAATCATCGTATTCACACCAACGGATTTACCGGAACCGGTCGTTCCCGCCACCAATAAATGTGGCATTTTAGCCAGATCCACGACCACCGGCTTGCCGCTGATATCTTTACCCAATGCCATGGAAAGTAAGGCCTTAGAATGACGGAATTCGTCGCTGTCCAACACATCCCGCAGCGGCACCATTTGACGATGATCGTTCGGTGTTTCAATACCAATATAAGGTTTGCCCGGAATCACTTCCGCCACACGAATAGAACGGAACATCAATGCGCGCGCTAAATCCGTATCTAAGCTGGTAACGCGTGAAGCCTTCACACCGGGATCCAATTCCAATTCATAACGCGTCACCACCGGCCCCACCAAGACATCTTTCACTTTGGCCTTCACATTAAAATTGCGTAATTGTTGTTCAATACGCTGTGAAGTTTCCACAATTTCTTCTTGCGTAATATCTTGCGCGCGGGTTGGATGATGTTCCAATAAATCCAGGCTTGGCAACGGCGTAGTCGGCTTTTCCACTTTATTTTTATGTTGCTGAAACACGGGATGCACCAAAGAATCGCCATAAGGTCTGTAATTATGTGGTTTCGGCTCGGGTTCTTGCGGCTGCTCCTGCACAATTTGTTGATAAACCTCTTGCGCGCCCATGGCCTTGGCACGCTGTTCCATTTCCTGCAAACGTTGTTGTTCTTGGGCGGCAAACTGACGGGCTAAATCGCTTTCCGCCGTGCTTTCAATATCAGCATCCGCTTGAGTTGGATTTGCCAAAGAAACACTTGGAATCGCCTCATCGGTAGCAAAATTTGAAGCGTGAAAATCTTGTGAAAAATCCACCGCACTTTGACTGTTGTTATTGTCATCAGCCTGTTGCCACACCGGTGTAAAATTATCTTGATTCGGCAGGTTAACTTCACTGTTGTGGGTGGAAATACTCACATTCGGCAACGGTTCTTGTTGTTCAAAATCATAGGCGACAAACTCATCCGGTTTATCATCTGCCGCAAAGGCTTGAACCTTGTCCGCATTACTCGCTTGTGCTGTCGTTGACAAGCCGCTGATATTAATCTGATTTGTCGGCGCGACAATATCATCAATTGGTGCATTAGACAGATTTTCTGCCAACGGCGTAGCCAAAATATCCTCTTCCCTAATGACGATTTCTTCCACTGCTTCCGATGGTTCATCCTCTTCCGTTTTTTTCGGTTCAGGTGGATTTTGCATCGTCAGCCATTGATAAAAACGCATTAGCACACGAATAAATGACGCGCCGGAGCAAAAAATAAACCCTATCACTGAAAACACAATGGCAAGACACAACACCCCGAATTTGCCTAAGCTTGGATACAAATTCAACGTCAAACTACCACCCAAAACACCGCCGGCAAGATAACTTGCAGTATTGTTCAACGATAACGTACAAATCACTGTCAAGCCACACAACAACAAAATAAAGCCGAAAGAACGCAGGCTCACTTTTGTCCAAGTGAGATTATTCACGCGTTTAGAACGAATTAAATAGACGGGAATAAAAAATAAAATAAAAGGAATCAGATTACCGATGTAACCGAAAAAAACAAAAAATAAATCCACAAACCAAGCGCCCAATGCACCCGCTTTATTGATGGTTTCAGGCGCAAAACTGGAGGTTGCCCAAGAGCTATCCAACGGCGTATAACCTGACCATGCAATAATCAAATACAGGCCCAAAAGTGCGGTCAATCCCAGCAGTAAATTTAACAGGTAAGATTTTGGCGAAAAATGTTCGGTAATATGTTTAATCATGCGTTACGACTTGTATGCTATTTCAACTGTAAAAAATTCGTTTGTTTCACTTCTTCCATCACCACATAAGTGCGGGTGTCATTCACGCCTGGCAAGCGTAATAAGGTCGTGCCAAGCAATTTACGGTAGGCCGCCATATCCGCTACTCGGGTTTTCAGCAAATAATCAAAATCACCGGAAACCAAATGGCATTCTTGGATTTCATCTAATTGCTGCACCGCCGCATTGAATTCTTCAAACACATCCGGCTTACCACGCACCAAAGTAATTTCCACAATTACCAACAACGGCGAATCTAATAATTCCGGGTTCAACAAGGCACGATAGCCCATGATCACGCCTTGTTTCTCCAAGCGTTTCACCCGCTCCAAACAAGGCGTCGGCGACAACCCCACTTTCTTGGACAAATCAATATTGGAAATTTTTCCATTACGTTGCAATTCATTGAGAATTTTTATGTCGATAGCATCGAGAGCTTTGGATAGTTTTTTTTCCATGGGATTCTGAGTTGAGTTTGAAAATTGAGGGAAGATTTTAGCGTAAATTGGGGAAAATTTCAGTAATAAAGTGAGGTGATGATGTTTTTGGGTATTTGGCATTCATCTTTAAAACCAGATCGGATTTCGCCCGACGGCATCGGGCAAAACCCGTTTTAAAAATTATCCAACACCCCAATCGCATCCCACAGCTTCTTCACCGTAAACACCTGCATATTTTCTACTGGATGTTTTGGCTTATTCCCAAAGGGCACAATAGCACGTTTAAAACCGTGTTTGGCAGCTTCGCTGATACGTTCTTGTCCGCTTGGCACCGGGCGAATTTCACCCGCTAGTCCTACTTCACCGAAAACCACCAAATCTTGCGGTAACGGGCGATTGCGGAAGCTAGAAATGAGGGCCAAGAGCAAGGCTAAGTCGGCACCGGTTTCCGTAACTTTGACCCCACCGACGACATTGACGAAGACATCCTGATCCCCCATTTGTACGCCACCGTGGCGATGTAGCACGGCAAGCAATAAGGCAAGGCGGTTTTGTTCTAGTCCCACAGCAACACGGCGCGGATTAGCCAACATGGAATGATCCACCAAGGCTTGAATTTCCACCAACAACGGTCGAGTACCTTCCCACAGCACCATTACCGAACTGCCTGAGGTCTGCTCATCACCACGACTTAAAAAAATCGCTGATGGATTTTTTACCTCTCTCAGCCCTTGCTCCGTCATGGCAAACACGCCTAATTCATTCACGGCACCGAAACGATTTTTGTGGCTACGCAACGTACGATAGCGCGAATCGGTTTCGCCTTCCAATAATAAAGAACAGTCAATGACGTGCTCCAACACTTTTGGCCCTGCCAAGGTACCGTCTTTCGTCACATGACCCACCATCACAATCGCGACCTGACGGGTTTTCGCATAACGGGTTAAAAAAGAAGCGCATTCGCGCACTTGCGCCACGCTACCGGGCGAGGATTGAATATCGGCTAAGTGCATGACTTGAATGGAGTCGATAACAATAATCTGTGGCTTTAACTGATCCGCCAAATGACAAATTTGTTCCACAGAGGTTTCCGACAGCATGTGGAGTTTTTCCGGCGGTAGCCCGAGGCGTTTAGCACGCATCGCCACTTGTTGCAAAGACTCCTCACCGGTCACATAAAGTGCGGTCATTTTTTGCGACAAATCGCACATCACCTGTAACAGTAACGTACTCTTCCCGGCGCCCGGATGGCCGCCAATCAAAATCGCACTGCCTGGCACAACACCACCGCCCAATACGCGATCCAATTCCTTAAGACCGCTACTAAAACGCGGCGTTTCTTGCAAGCTAATTTGATCTAAGGTTTGGATTTTGGCGCGGGTTTCTCCGGCATAACCGGTAAAACGATCCGCTTTATTATTTGGCGCAGAAACCAACCGCACTTCGGTGATGGTGTTCCACGCTTTACAGGCGGAACACTGTCCTTGCCAGCGAGAAAATTCCGCGCCGCAATCGTTGCACACATATGCCGTTTTCGCTTTTGCCATGATAGCCGCCTTATTCACCGAGAGTTAACGTCATCAGATGAAGCATACGCTGTGCATACTGTGGCGTTTGGATAAGATCGAACAATTTATTCATTGCTAACGCGTTGTCTTTCGTTTCGCTATGTAAGCGAATAATCTCGCGAATGTGCGCAAATAATTGCGCGTTGGCCTCAGTCAATTCCATCAACACATTTTCCAACGCGTAGTGATGATTTGCTGCAACCTGTTCATTGAGCGCCATTTCTAAGAGATTTTTGTTGTCGTCATAATAATGTGCCAAATTAAAAAAGGCGCCGACACGCTCAACGGTTTTAATAAAATCGGTAGCAAAAAAATCCACACCCAACGCCAACGTTTCTTCGATTAAATCTTGTTCGTAACGCAAAAGTGCGGTCAGTTTTTCCGATGTTTTTTTGGCGTATTTTTCCGTATGCAAAAAGCTGCGCCAACGTTCGATCCAATCTGAAGCTTTCGGTGCTGTGCCCTGCGCCAGTTGATACCCCCGTTTGGCTTTGCTCATGGAATAAAAATGCACTTTGCCTTGATAACGCTGTAGAAAACCCGCCACAAAGGCAAAAAATGGCGCCAATCCACCTTCTTTAATTTCAAATTCAATTTCGCTAATGACCTGCTGTTTTTCACCAACAATAACATTGCCCAAATCAACAGCCACTTCAATTTGGCTTGTCGGCGAAGCCTGAATCAACCACATCTGACGTTCAAAATCCGTGCTAAAAATCGCTTTTAGCGGAGCCGTTGTCTCTAACAATAATTCATATTGTTCGGTTAACGCGGCCAAATTCGGCTCGGCATTCGGCAACGTCACATTATATTCGGGACGAACGTGCAAACCGCCCGACACCTTGCCGTCAGTTTTTAGTGTTAACGTATAATCATTGCCTTTTTGTCGAACACGTAACCCCATATTATGGCGAGTAAAATACCCATCAGCCGTATCATAATAAGTGTTAACCAAGAAGGCTTTTTGGTGCTCAATTACATTAAATTGCGCCAAAATCGACGTTAATTGTTCAACCTGAATATTTTCTGCAGCCAGTTTTAATTCAATTTCATCATGCATAATAACTCCTTCAAATTCATAAGGTTTTCTATTTCATTACCATTTTCGCCGCTCATTATCCGATAAACGCCGTTTTTTTTCGATCAAAATCGTGAATTTTTCATTCATATCATGTAATATGCGCGCTGAGTATTAACCTGAATTAAAGGAGTCACTTTTATGGCAATGAATAATATCCTAGGATTATTCGCCCACTCCCCTTTAAAACCCCTCCAAAAACATTCCAACAAAGTTACCGAATGTTGTGAACTGTTAGTCCCTTTCTTTGAAGCAACTTTCGTCGCCGACTGGAATAAAGCGGAACAAATTCGTTTAGACATTTCCGCCCATGAACGCCAAGCCGATGCTTTAAAACGGGAAATCCGTTTGAAATTACCACGCGGTTTATTCATGCCGATTGATCGTACGGATTTATTGGAATTAGTGACTCAACAAGACAAATTGGCCAACTTTGCCAAAGACATTGCCGGACGTATGGTGGGCCGCCAATTCGGCATTCCGCAAGAAATGCAAGCGGAATTTATGAGCTATGTAAAACGCAGTTTAGATGCAACCGAACAAGCTCATAAAGTCATTGAAGAAATGGATCAATTATTAGAAACCGGTTTCAAAGGTCGTGAATTAAACTTCGTGAATCAAATGATTAATTCACTTGATAGCATCGAAGACGATACCGACCAAATGCAAATTAAATTAAGAAAAATGCTGTTTGACATTGAAGATCAATACAACCCGATCGACGTCATGTTTTTATACAAAATCATCGAATGGGTCGGCGTATTGGCCGATCAAGCACAACGTGTCGGCTCACGCATTGAACTCATGCTGGCGCGTTCATAATTTTCATTAATTTAGGTATTCTTCATGGAATTACTCTCTCAATACGGCTCGTTATTAATTATCATTACGGCCGTTTTCGGCTTTTTCATGGCCTTTGGTGTTGGTGCCAACGATGTTTCAAACGCAATGGGAACATCCGTTGGCTCAGGCACAATCACGCCAAAACAAGCGATTATTATTGCAATGATTTTTGAAGCCGCCGGGGCGTATTTAGCCGGTGGCGAAGTTACCGAAACCATTAAAAGCGGTATTATTGACACCACCCAATTTATCAACCAACCAGAAGTGTTGGTTTTCGGCATGATGGCCGCCCTATTTGCTTCCGGCGCATGGTTATTAATCGCCTCTAAAATGGGGTGGCCGGTATCCACTACTCACTCAATTATCGGCGCTGTCGTCGGTTTCTCTTGCGTCACTGCAGGCTTTCACTCTGTAGATTGGAGCAACATCAAAAATATCGTAGGAAGTTGGTTTATCACACCGGTCATTGCCGGTCTTTTGGCTTACGCGATTTTTATCAGTACGCAAAAACTGATTTTTGACACGGAAAGCCCGCTTAAAAATGCACAAAAATACGGTCCATATTACATGGGACTAACCATTTTTATTTTGTGTATCGTGACTTTAACCAAAGGGTTAAAACACGTTGGGTCAAACTTGAGCGGTACAGAAAATATACTGCTTTCATTGGTCATCAGCCTTTTCGGTATCGTTTATTGCTATTTCTATTTTCGTAGCAATAAGTTTAAATTTAAAATGCTAGAAGGCGGTGCCTTTGGCGGTGTAGAGAAAGTCTTCAGCATTTTAATGCTCATGACCGCTTGCGCCATGGCATTCGCCCATGGTTCAAACGATGTGGCAAATGCCATCGGCCCGCTTTCTGCCGTAGTAGCCATTATTGAAAGCGACGGTCAAATTATAAATAACGCACCGCTCGCATGGTGGATTCTACCGCTAGGTGCCAGCGGCATTATGGTCGGCCTGATTGTCATGGGATATAAAGTGATGGCCACTATCGGTACAGGGATTACAGATCTGACCCCAAGTCGCGGTTTTGCTGCACAATTTGCTACCGCAATGACCGTTGTCGTGGCATCGGGTACCGGATTACCGATCTCCACCACACAAACCTTGGTGGGGGCAGTATTGGGTATCGGTTTTGCACGCGGTATTGCGGCGATTAACTTGACGGTCATTCGTAATATCTTTGTTTCTTGGGTTGTTACTCTACCGGCAGGCGCGTTATTCTCTATTATTATTTATTATCTATTACAAACTGTTTTCAATTAATCAAGACACAAAAGTGCGGTCATTTTTCACCACACTTTTATTTCTTATCGACTTAGGATATCCAATTATGAAAAAAACAATTAGTTATCTCCTCGCACTCGGCTTTCTCGGTTTAGGCGTCAATGTAGCCCACGCAGAAACCAAATACGTTACAGAAAACCTATCTACTTATTTACGCAAAGGTGCCGGTGATCAATATAAAATTGCTGGAGCAATTAAATCGGGTGAAGCGGTAACCGTACTTGATCAAAAAGATCGATACACCTTAATCCGTGATGCTAAAAACCGCGAAGCCTGGATTCTTACCAACGAACTAAGCAATGAAGCCAGCAGCAAATTGGAAAACCCAAGACTCAAAAACCAAATTCAAGAATTAACTCTGAAACTAAATCGGATAGATGGCGACTGGCAACAACGTACGGTAGAAATGCAACGTCGAACCAAACAAGCGGAACAACAAAGCAGTGAATTATTAGAACAAAATTCTCAACTAAAACGCGAATTAGAAATCACTAAAAATAAAAATCGCGATTTAGAAGCCATGCTTGATGCCGGCAAACGCGAAATTGCTATTCAATGGTTTATTTACGGCGGTTCCGTGTTGGGTGTCGGCTTATTAATCGGCTTAATTCTACCGTTTATCATGCCAAAACGCCGTCGTCGTGATGGTTGGGCATAATGATCGAGACTCCATTTCAAATTTATTTGGTTGGTGGAGCTGTACGTGATCAGCTTCTCAACCTGCCGGTACAAGACCGAGATTGGGTGATTGTGGGGGCAACGCCGCAAGCCTTGCTTAGTCTCGGTTATCAACAAGTGGGGAAAGACTTTCCTGTCTTTCTCCATCCTCAAAGCAAAGAAGAATATGCTTTAGCACGTACTGAACGCAAATCGGGTCAAGGTTATACGGGGTTTATTTGTGACTTTTCCGCCGATATTACTCTTGAGCAAGATTTAATTCGTCGCGATCTCACCATTAACGCTATGGCACAGGATTTACAAGGCAATTTATATGATCCTTACCACGGTGCCGATGATTTAAAACAACGCATTTTGCGCCACGTTTCTCCCGCGTTTGTAGAGGATCCCTTGCGTGTGTTGCGCGTTGCCCGTTTTGCCGCACGCTATCATCATTTGGGGTTTACTATTGAGCCGGAAACACTGCAATTGATGCAAACACTCACGGAACAAGGCGAATTACAACATCTCACTGCCGAGCGGGTCTGGGCAGAAACAGAAAAATCGCTAAACGAAAAAAATCCTGAAATCTATTTTGAAACCTTGCGTCAGATTGGCGCCCTTGCCGTATTATTCCCTGAATTAGACGCCTTATATGGCGTGCCAAATCCCGCCAAATTTCACCCTGAAATTGATAGTTTTGTGCACGCAATGATGGTATTGCAACAAGCAACGTTGCTTTCAGAACAGGTAGATTGTCATAAAAGTGCGGTGCGTTTTGCCGCCATTTGTCATGATTTAGGCAAAGCAAAAACGCCAAAATCCAATTGGCCACATCATCATGGCCATGAAAAATTAGGCATGACACCCACCCGCAATCTGTGCAAGCGCCTCAAAGTGCCGTCCTATTATCAACAACTGGCAGAGCTAACTTGCGAATACCACACACATATTCACAAAATCTTTGAACTGCGCCCGGAAACTGTAGTGAAACTGTTTAATACATTTGATGTGTGGCGTAAACCATTACGTTTTATGGAATTTCTATTGGTATGCTTTGCCGATACCCGCGGTAGAAAAGGCTTTGAACAGAGTCAATATCCACAGCAAGAATTTGCTTTGGCTTTATATCAAGCAGCCTTGAAAGTCGATATTCAATCCATTATTGCGGCAGGTTTTGAAAATAAAGCCATTCGTGATCAGCTTAATCGCGGTCGTATTTTTGCAGTGAAACAAAAACGCACGGAAATCTTACCGCACTTTAAACCCTAGCCGCAGGCTAATTAGGATGAATGGTTTACTCCGCCCACAAGGGTGCGTAAAATACTTCCACTTTTTTTGAATAAATTATTGCTTATGAAAAATTTAACCTCTTACTTTTGGCTTTTGTTCGCAGGCTTGTTATTAACTGGCTGTGTAATCACTGATGAACAACGCCCGACTAATGTAAAATATATTGAGAAAACGGATCCGACTTGGCAACAACATCTACAACAAGTCAAGCAAATTCAAGGTTATCAGGCCTTGGGACAGCTCGGTTATATCAGCACAAAAGAACGTTTTTCTACTCGTTTTGACTGGCAATACAATAACCCGCAAAATTATACATTGAAATTGTATTCCACCATCAGTAGCGAAACCCTACAAATTCAAATGCATGCCAAAGGTATGACCATTTCCGACAACAAAGGTCGTCAACGTTCTGCGGCAGATGCCAAAATGTTGTTGCGCGAAATTATCGGAATGGACTTCCCGTTGGAGCAATTTGCTTTTTGGTTAAAAGGCCAACCGAAAGATAACGATGATTATCAAGTCGGTGAAAATCACCTATTGGCCTCTTTCAGCCATGCCTTCGACGGCAAAACTTGGACAGCGGATTATTTGTCTTATCAAGCTAATCACCAACCGCCGATGCCGGAAAGTATCTTACTGAAGACCGACGGACAAACGCTGAAAATCCGCGTAGATGAATGGAAATTCTAAGGCATGAAAACATATCAATTTTCTACCGCACTTTTATCTACTAACTCATCAGAAAGCACACACGGTTTGTACTTTCCTTGCCCCGCCAAATTAAACCTTTTCTTATACATCAACGGCAAACGCCCCGATGGCTACCACGAATTACAAACCCTGTTTCAGTTTTTGGATTTCGGTGATTGGCTACATATCAAGGTGCGTGATGATGGCAAAATCAATTTAATTTCGTCTATTACCGATTTAAAAGTAGAAGATAACTTAATTTATCGCGCAGCAACCTTGCTCCAACAACATACCAATACCCCACTTGGCGCCGACCTCGAATTAGATAAAATTCTGCCTATCGGCGGTGGCGTTGGGGGTGGTTCTTCTAATGCGGCAACTGCCTTAGTGGCATTAAATTATTTATGGAAAACAGGCTTAACCACCGAAGAACTGGCAAAATTAGGCTTAGCTTTAGGTGCCGATGTACCGATTTTCGTGCACGGCAAAGCGGCTTTTGCTGAAGGTGTCGGTGAGCAAATCACCTATTGCGAGCCACCGGAGAAATGGTATTTGGTATTGAAACCAAACGTCTCGATCTCCACTGCTGTTGTATTCTCCGATTCTGATTTACCACGCAATACACCAAAGAAACCGTTACAACAATTACTTCAAGAAAAATACGCAAACGATTGCGAAAAAGTTGTCCGGGATCACTATTCAGAGGTTGAAGAACTGCTTAACTGGTTGGTAGAATATGCACCAGCTAGACTAACCGGAACCGGCGCTTGTGTTTTTGCGGAATTTGACGATGAACAATCCGCTCAATTGGTTCTACAGGCAAAACCAAAAAATTGCTTTGGTTTTGTTGCAAAGGGATTAAACCTTTCTCCATTACATGCAATGTTGCAACGCATAAATGTTGAAGATTTGCCGACTTAATCCGTTACTCTTACTTGATAATCTAACTCCTGAGGTCACATTTACAATGCCAGATATTAAACTCTTCGCCGGTAACGCGACACCGGAACTCGCTAAACGCATTTCCGAGCGTTTATTCACGTCTTTAGGTAATGCTACTGTCGGTCGTTTCAGCGACGGTGAGGTGCAAGTGCAAATCAACGAAAACGTGCGTGGTAGCGATGTATTTATCATCCAATCCACCTGCGCGCCAACCAACGACAATTTAATGGAATTATTAGTAATGGTTGATGCCTTACGTCGCGCTTCTGCCGGTCGTATTACCGCTGTGATTCCTTATTTCGGCTATGCCCGCCAAGATCGTCGTGTTCGTTCCGCCCGTGTACCGATCACCGCTAAAGTGATTGCCGACTTCTTATCTAGCGTCGGCGTTGACCGCGTGTTAACTTGCGATTTACACGCAGAACAAATCCAAGGTTTCTTTGATGTGCCGGTAGATAACGTGTTCGGTTCTCCGGTATTAATTGATGACATTTTAAAGAAAACCGACTTGGTCAACCCAATCGTCGTTTCTCCGGATATCGGCGGTGTAGTTCGAGCCCGCGCAGTGGCCAAATTATTAAACGACACCGACATGGCAATTATCGACAAACGTCGTCCGCGTGCCAACGTTTCCCAAGTCATGCATATTATCGGTGATGTAGCCGATCGCGACTGTATATTGGTTGATGACATGATCGACACCGGTGGCACTTTATGCAAAGCGGCAGAAGCCTTAAAAGAACGTGGTGCCAAACGCGTATTCGCTTATGCCACCCATGCCGTCTTCTCCGGTTCTGCAGCAAAAAATATTGCCAGCGATGCCCTTGATGAGGTGGTTGTTACTGATACCATCCCTCTTTCAGCAGAAATCAAAGCCCTTGGCAAAGTGCGCTCACTCACACTTTCCGGTATGCTTGCCGAAGCTATTCGTCGTATCAGCAACGAAGAATCCATTTCTGCGATGTTTAACGAGTAAACCAAAAAACACTCGAAAAATCGACCGCACTTTAAAACATAAAAAGGCTTAGAAAAATCTAAGCCTTTTTGCTTTATTCCAATTAATCCTTCCGAATAAATTCTACCAACCGTGGTTGCGCAATGCGCGCATAATCCTCGGTGTTTAAAATCACCGAACGTTCGAGCGTACCTGCGTTAAATGCCAATTCATCATAACGTTGTAATAAACTCGGATCAGCAATGAGCAACAAATTCTCATGAAAACTAAAAGGCGGAATAGCGCCAAATACGCAATCGGTAAGCACAGACACCTCCGCAGGGCTGGATAGAGAGGCTTTCTTTGCGCCAAAATGCATAGCAATTTTGTCTAAATCCGCCTGTTGATCCGCCGGCAACACAGCCAAAATGGTTTGTTTCATGCCGTTGCCTTTCAAAGTACAAACCAACGCTTTCGCCCCCTGGCCGATTTGCGTACCGCGAATTTTCGCAACGTCCTCCGATTTGCCTGCCGACGAATGCTCTACCACCCGATAACGAGCCTGATTTTGGACTAAAAGTGCGGTCAGTTTTTCAAATGTTTTTTCCGACATCATTCTTCTCCGTAAAATATCAAGGCAAATTATAGCCTTATTTAGTCGACGGAACATCTACTATAAAAAGGACCTCCGGAAATTAAACGAATTTGATGTTGATATGCTATAATCGCGCCACATTTAATCTAATAATCTAAAACTAAAGGTATCTTATGAAAAAACTACTTCTTGTCTTGGCAGGCATTTTAACTCTTGTCGCTTGCTCCCAACCGAAAGACATTTACTTCAACGGTTCCGAAGGCTCCCACTCCGGTTTAAAATACGACAAAGCTACGAAGACCTTTGGGGTAAACCAGTAAAATTTGGAATTCAATCAGTCGCCCTCAACTGCGCACAACATAAATGAAGGCTTTGGTGATTTTGTGATTCGTGCCAAAATCATTAAACTGGTGGTCAACAAACCGCTGGATTTTGGATGCCAACAAAATCATTTTGCAAACTGCAGCCTAATCAGCTTTAAAAAAGGTATAAAAATAACCGCACTTTGATCTGCATTCAAAGTGCGGTTATTTTTAGTAGAGTTTTTTATACAACAACTTATTTCAACAATCGTTCGGCTTCATTAGCTTTGACGAGGAAGGCTTTACGCTCAGCGGTATCCATTCCGCTACTGCCCCCCGGCAATTTCACCGTCAATGGGTTAACCGGGCGACCGTTAATGTGGAATTCATAGTGCAAGTGTGGCCCGGTTGAACCACCGGTATTGCCTGATAACGCAATGCGCTCACCTTTCTTCACTGTTTGACCAACTTTCACCAATGGGCGACTTAAGTGCATATATACGGTTTGGTATTCACGAGAATGGCGAATCACGATGTAACGCCCCGCACCGTAAGCCTGATAAGCGATTTTTTCTACCGTACCATCTGCAGGTGCAATCACCGGTGTACCTGTCGGCATGGCAAAATCCACTCCTTTATGTGGCGCAATTCGACCGGTGATCGGATGGCGACGACGCGGGTTAAATGGCGAGGAAATACGTGCCTGACGTTGTAATGGGTAACGTGAGAAGCCTTTGCCTAAGGTTTCACCTTGGCGATTGTAATAACGACCGTTGCTGGCTTGAATGGCGTAATAACTCTTACCATCACTTATAATATGAATAGCATCTACGTTTCCTTGGCCGGTAAGTTTGCCTTCCAAGTATTCTCGGGAAACCAAAACGGAAATTTTCGTACCTTTCTTTAATTGTTTGAGGCTTACCTGCCATTGCAAAGCAGAAAATAATTGATAAATCTGACGATTATCTAATCCTAATTTTTTCAGACTATTAACGAAAGACGACTCCATTTCGCCGCGCAACACTTCACGTTTCCACACGCTTTTCTTCTCAACAATTTGGCGTTTGAACCGTCCATTTGCCTGCAATTCGTAGATATGTTCTTTCTTCTGTGAAACCAACCAGTTTAAATATTCCAAATCACCGTCATTATTTAAGATCCAGTAGAATTGTTGCCCGGCCTGCAAGTGTTTCAATTCGGGATAAGAGGCAATTAACTGCTGGCTAGTGTCTGCATCCAAACCGGATAATTCCAATACGTCTTTTAACGTATCGCCCTTCACTACGGTGTGACTGAATTGATCTTTAATACGAATAGCCTGATCCGCTACATCTAAAATATTAGTTACCGCATCTTTTGCGTCATCCGGTAGTTTATCCAAATCATCGAGCTCATCATGGGTTTTCACTTCTTCCACTTCGTCATCTTTGCCGACGTCATCATCATAAGATGTCGCATTATTATCAATGGTGGTAATGCCAACAGTGTCAGCTAAGATTTGTACTTCGTGATACACCTCGTTTGCAAATGACATGGTATAAGCAGAGGCAGGATAAAGATCATCGGATAAAATATCTTGGAATTGGTCTTGCACATCAGCGGCATCATCGCTTTTTGTCGGCTGATTGGAATAAATCGGATCATTGACTTCGTCAAGTTTGTCAGAAGCGGTATCATTTAAATGTAGGAAAAAACCAGTAAAAATAGAGAAAAGCGCAATAAAGAAAATAAGCGCTTTAATGCGCGATTTTCTCTTACGACGATCTCTTGCTAGTTTTACGTGTTGCACTACTTTGATTCCCTTTACAACGGATGATGAGTTTAAGTGTATTTATGACCAAACAAACTTTAAAAAATTCAGCAGAAAATGATAAATTCCAAACAAATGTGGCAATTATACACATAAATTTGCGTTCAACTTGTTAAACTTTAAAAAATAAGTTATTTTTAGCGCAATTTTTCCCCAATAGAACAAAAATAATGCAAATTCATGCAATCAAATTGCCTTTAGTCGAATTAAAAAATATTAATGTTAAGTACGGTCAACAAGTCGCATTAAGCAACATTAATCTGACGGTTTATCCCAATTCCATCATTACCATTGTCGGTCCAAACGGCGGGGGCAAATCTACCTTATTAAAAGTATTGCTTAAATTACAACAACCCACTTCAGGCAAAGTAATTTATAACAAACACATTCGCATTGGTTATGTACCGCAGAAAATCCATTTGGATCACAATCTTCCCATCACTGTTGAGAAATTTTTATCCCTAAAAAAAGGCATCTATCAGCAAGATATTCAGGAAGCGATGACGCTATTGTCTATCACCCATTTAATGCATAACAGTATGCAAAAGCTCTCTGGTGGAGAAATGCAACGGGTGTTATTGGCACGGGCAATTTTAAATAAACCAAATTTATTGGTATTAGATGAGCCGACTCAAGGTGTAGATATGACTGGTCAGGCAGAACTCTACCAACTAATCCACCAAACCCAAAAGCGACTTAATTGCGCAATTTTAATGGTATCTCACGACTTACATATTGTGATGGCAGACACCAATGAAGTGCTTTGTATAAATCAGCATATTTGCTGTGCAGGCACACCGGAAACAGTGTCTAATGACCCGACGTTTATTCACTTTTTCGGCGACCAATTTTCTAAAAATATTGCGGTTTACACCCACCATCATAACCACCGTCACGATATGCACGGCGATATTTGTAACATAGAACCTAAACAACCACATTAACGATAACATTATGTTTGATATTCTTTTCCCTGCTTGGCTCACAGGCATGATACTTTCGCTCATCACCGCGCCTCTCGGTGCTTTTGTCGTTTGGCGTAAAATGGCTTACTTTGGCGATACGCTATCCCACTCCGCCCTACTTGGCGTGGCACTTGGTATTTTTCTGCAAATCAATCCTTATATCGCCATTCTCATACTCACACTATTGCTTTCCATCGCGATGGTTTGGTTGGAAAATAACACGCAATTTTCCGTCGATACGCTACTTGGCATCATCGCGCACAGCTGTCTTTCGATCGGCGTTGTTACGGTAGGTTTATTGCAAAATGTGCGGGTAGATTTAATGTCGTATTTATTCGGTGATTTACTTTCTATTAACTACGAAGATTTGATTTATATCGGCATTGGTGCCGTCATCGTACTTGCAACATTATTCTATTTTTGGAAACCGCTCATTTCTACTACTATCAGTCCCGAACTGGCGCAAGTGGAAGGCATTAACGTGAAAAGAATGCGGTTTATTTTGATGGTGTTAACGGCGTTAACCATTGCATTAAGTATGAAATTTGTCGGCGCATTAATTATTACCTCTTTGCTCATCATTCCTGCCGCAGCAGCCAAACGCTTTGCCCGCACACCGGAAAGCATGGTTATCATCGCCAGTATCATCAGCATGATCGCCGTTTCTATGGGCTTAATGCTATCCGCCTATTACGACACCGCCGCCGGCCCATCGGTAGTCATCTGTTCCACCTTCTTGTTTTTATGTTCTTTATTGAAAAAAGAACAAAGCTAAAATCATCCAAAAAAATGACCGCACTTTTATTAAGGAGCATTCAAAGTGCGGTCAAAATCCATAGGATTTTAATTTTCTTCTTACTACAATGTCGGACGAATGCCTAAGATAGGACAAATGGCATAGGTTAATTCACTACGATTTAGTGTATAGAAATGGAAGTCTTTTACACCTTCGCGAGACAACACACGCACCATATCTATGGCAATACTGGCAGCTACAAGGTTACGGGTAGTTTGGTCGTCATCTAAGCCTTCGTACATTTTAGCCATCCACGCCGGAATACTTACATTGGTTACCGACGCCATTTTTTGTAACTGTTTGAAATTGGTTACCGGTAAAATTCCCGGCACGATTTCTGCATCAATACCAATAGATGCGCAACGATCGCGGAAACGTAAATAGCTGTCAATATCAAAGAAGAATTGCGTAATCACATGGTTGGCACCGACATCAATTTTGCGTTTCAGATTGATTAAATCCGCTTGTGCCGATTTGGCTTCCGGGTGCACTTCCGGGTAGGCAGCAACAGAAATATCAAAATCCGCTACAGAACGTAGTAATTCTACTAAATCCGCAGCATAAAATGGCTTTTTGCTATAACCGGGCGGTTCGTCTCCTCGTAATGCCACAATGCGACGAATGCCGCTGTCCCAATAATCTTTGGCAATTTCACGCAGTTCATCAGGAGTAGCATCAATACCTGTTAAGTGAGGTGCAGCTTCTAGGCCGGTTTGTTGTTTGATGTTTTTCACTACGCTGTGTGTACGGTCACGCTCACCGGAATTAGCGCCATAGGTGACAGAAACAAATTTAGGGTTTAATACTTTTAAGCGATGAATGGAATCCCACAAAAGATTTTCCATTTTTTCATTTTTCGGTGGGAAAAACTCAAAGGAAACATTAATTTTGCCATTCAAATTGGCTAAGTGCTGGTTCAAATTATCAATTTCTTTTGCATAACTCATAAAGTTGCCTAATATTTTAATCAGTCTGGAAGATTGGTTTAAATTAAAGAGAAATGGAGTATGTGTCAATTTCAAATATTTCATTAAATGAATGAATAAGATTAATATGCTTATTAAAAAGCCCGAGATTGTCTCACGGGCTTAAAAACGTTTATAAAAACGACCGCACTTTAGACCTAACTCCGCTTACGCGCCAGTAGCCACCAAGTAATCGCTAAGAATAACATACTCGGCATCAGCGCACCGATTAACGGTGTTGTGTTGTAAACCAAGCTGAATTTGCCGAACAGTTCGTTCACCACATAAAACAAGAAGCCAAAACAAATCCCAATGAGAATCCGTGCACCGGCAGTGACGCTACGCAACGGACCAAAAATAAAGGATAGTGCTAACATCATCATCACGCCCACAGAAATCGGTTGGAATAACTTACGCCAGTAGGTTAGCTCAAAGTTTTTTGAATCCTGCCCTGTTTCTTTTAAGAACGTAATGTAATTGGACAACCCGGAAATCGATAACGATGTTGGTCTTAATGATGCCACGCCCAGTTTGTCAGGAGTTAAATTGGTTTGCCATTCTTCATTTAAACGGTTGATAGTGTTGACACTATCAGGCTGGATTGTGGATTCATTCACTTGTTTTAACATCCATTTACCATTATTAAAAGTAGCATGATTAGCGTGTTTTAATTTTTCCAATTGGCGTTGTTCGTTAAAGGTGTAAATATAAATATCACGTAATTCTACGTCATCGGAAATATTGCGAACATACACGAAGTTGTTGCCATCTTTCGCCCAAATACCATTTTTCACCGATAACATGGAGCCACCGGAAATGGCTTTGGAACGCATATCACGAGCAAATTGTTCAATTTGCGGAATACCCCACTCACCAATAATCATCGTCAATAATACCAACGGAATAGTGGTTTTCATCACAGCAAGACCGATTCGCATACGGGAAAAACCGGAAGATTGCATGACGACCAATTCACTACGGCTGGCAAGGTTGCCTAAAGCGATTAATGCGCCCAATAAGGCTGCCATGGGGAAGAACGTTTCCACATCTTTTGGCATCGTCAATACGGTGTAGGCAATCGCTTGCCAAATGTCGTAAGTGCCCTTGCCTACGCTACGAAATTGCTCCACAAATTTAATAATCGCAGACAAGCCTACCAACATTAATAAAGTAGCAAAAATCGTACCTAAAATGCTTTTACCGATATAGCGTTCTAATGTATTCATAGCGTTTATCCTTGTTTTGCCTCTTTGCCGAAGGAATAACGAATGCGATACATAAACGCACTATTCCAACTATTCAAGAAAATAGCGAGGGCGAAAAAGGCGATATTCACTAACGGCATGAACAACGAAGCATCTAATTTGCCCGCGCCACCGGCAGACTTCAGTGAGCTTTGTAACAGGAAATAAATCAAATATAACAACAACGCCGGCAACACTTTGGCAAAGCGGCCTTGGCGTGGATTCACACGACTTAACGGCACCGCCAACAATGCCATAATCGGCACCGCTAGAATCAAGGTTAAACGCCAATGAAACTCGGTTTTCATCGCCGGCGCATTGGCATTCCATAATTGCATAATGTCCATTTCACCCGCTTCATCAGCATCGTCCGCCACGGTTTTATGGCCTAAATAAGCTTGATATTCGTCAAAATGCGTAATGCGAAAATCAGGTAAAATTGCCGTGCCTTCAAAACGATCACTATTTTGCAAATTTAAGATCTGATCGCCGTTCGGCAAGGCTTTTAATTCACCCTTTTCCGCCACAATCACGGAAGGCTTGCTCTGTCCTTTTGGCTGAGTTTGGAATACATAAACGTTATTGATTTGATTATCTTGAATATTATCAATGAATAAGACAAAATCGCTGTTATTCGCCGTCATAAATTGACCGGCGGACAATGCCCCCATATTCGGATTAGCTTTAGCCTCTTCCACAATTTCCGTTTGTTTGTGAATTGCCCAGGGCGTAAGCCACAACGCATTGTAGGCAGCTACGGCGGCAGTAAATAAAGAAAGGATCAATACGATTTTAACTAAAATGCGTTGACCGATACCGCAAGCGCGCATGACGGTAATTTCACTTTCTGCATATAACCGCCCGAGCGTCAATAAAATAGCGATGAATAAACAAAGCGGCAACATCAATTGCGCCATGGTTGGCATCCCCAGCCCGAGCAAGGAAAACACCAAATCGGCAGGCACTTGTCCATTCGCCGCAGAACCCAACACGCGCACCAACTGTTGACAGAAAAAAATCAACAGCAAAATGAACAAAATCGCGATTTGGCTTTTAAAAACTTCTTTCGTTAAATATCTGGTTAAAATCACGTTATCGCCTATTTTTTCTCTTGCAATTTAAGCAAAAGAGATTAAATTCGTTTTGTTTAACACGGGCAAATTAAGCACAAGCCCGAAATAATAGGTAGCGTATAATACCCTAATTTTGACATCGAAAACAGAAAAATAAGCGAGGAAAACATGAAGTACAGCGCGCAACAAGTCGCAATAAACCCATCTGCCGATTGCCTGATTGTAGGCGTTTTTGAAGATAAAACCCTGTCGCCAAGTGCGGTTAAAATTAACGACGTTTCGCAAAACTACCTCAGCCGATTAGTAGAAAGCGGCGAGGTCAGCGGAAAATTAGGCGATACCACATTATTACGTCATCTTCCAAACATTGCCGTTGAACGCGTGTTGCTTGTGGGTTGTGGCAAGGCGGGCGAACTGAACGAGCGCCAATATAAACAACTTATCCAAAAAACCGTACAAGCTCTAAAAACCACCCAAACCAAAAGTGCGGTCAATTTTTTAACCGAAATTTCCTTTAACCAACGTAATATTTATTGGAACATTCGCTTTGCTATTGAAACTTTCGAACAGGATTTGTATCAATTCACCCAATTCAAAAACCAAAAAACATCGGAAAAATCCACCGCACTTTGCGAACTGATTTTTAACGTTGATACCGATGAGCAGGCACTTGCCGAACAGGCGATCCAACACGGTTGCGCCATTGGTTTGGGCGTAAGCCATGCCAAAGATGTGGCAAATTGCCCGCCGAATGTGTGCAACCCTGCTTATCTGGCGGACAAAGCCTTGAGCTTAGCCGAAACCTCGCCGCTGATTAAAACCACCATTGTAGGTGAAGCGGAGATGGAAAAATTGGGTATGGGCGCCTATCTTGCGGTATCACGCGGTACGCACAATGAGGCCAAATTATCCATTATGGAATACCGCAATCACCCGAATCCAAACGCCAAACCGATTGTATTGGTGGGTAAAGGGTTAACCTTTGATGCCGGCGGTATTTCCCTCAAACCTGCGGCCGACATGGACGAAATGAAATACGACATGTGCGGTGCGGCTTCCGTTTATGGCGTGATGAGTGCCTTAGCACAATTACAACTGCCGTTAAACGTCATCGGCGTGATGGCGGGCTGTGAAAATCTCCCGGACGGCAACGCCTATCGCCCCGGTGACATTCTCACCACCATGAACGGCTTAACCGTGGAAGTCTTAAACACCGATGCGGAAGGCCGCTTGGTGCTGTGTGACACCCTAACTTACGTAGAACGTTTCGATCCTGAAGTAGTCATCGACATTGCCACGTTAACGGGCGCTTGCGTAGTGGCATTGGGTCAACATAACAGCGGTTTGGTTTCCCCCCATGAGGATATCGCGACTGCCATTGAACAGGCGGCTCAACAAAGCGCCGACAAGGCATGGCGTTTACCGTTAAGTGAAGAATATCAAGAACAGCTGAAATCCAACTTTGCCGATTTAGCCAATATCGGCGGACGTTGGGGCGGTGCTATCACTGCCGGAGCCTTCCTCTCCAATTTCACGAAGAAATACCCATGGGCGCACCTCGATATCGCCGGTACAGCCTGGTTACAAGGCGCTAATAAAGGCGCAACCGGCCGACCGGTGTCTTTGTTGGTTCAGTTCTTATTAAATCAAGTGAAATAAAAAATATGGCAAAAAACGACCACACTTTTGAGCGGTCGTTTTTTTAAAAGCGGATTGAAGCCCTCAAACCATACTTTTAGTTATAATTCATATCTAGAATTTATTAGCTTTTTCAGCATGAAATAGCTTTAATCTCGGTGATATTTATTTTTTATGGAGCAAAAAATGTTACTCATTATCTTAGCGATTTTTGCCTTAGCCTTGGTTTTCCTTGGTTATTTATACAAGAAAACGGAAAAATTAGGACAAACGGTTTTCATTGGTTTATTACTGGGCTTGGGTGCCGGCGCATTGTTGCAATCCCTTGCCGAGCAGGATTTGATCATATCCGCCCTAGATTGGATCAATCTTGTGGGTAGTGGCTATGTACGATTGTTACAAATGATTGTCATGCCGTTGGTATTTGTCTCTATTTTATCGGCGATTACCCGCTTAAATCAGGCAAGCTCCTTGGGCAAAATCAGCTTTAGCGTGCTCTCCGTGTTATTAATCACCACCGCGATTGCGGCCTTCATCGGCATTATCATGGTGTATGTGTTTGGTTTAACCGCTGAAGGCTTGGTAGCCGGCGAACGTGAATTAGCGGCACAAGCGAAAGTCTTGGGACGGGTGGATCAAGTAAGCAATCTAACAATTCCGGCCATGTTACTTTCCTTTATCCCGAAAAATCCGTTTGCGGAATTAACCGGCGCCAACCCAACGTCTATTATCAGCACGGTCATTTTTGCCGCGTTCCTCGGTGTGGCTGCATTGAGTTTACGCAAAGAAGATCAGGCATTGGGCGAACGCATTGCCCAAGGCGTGGAAACATTAAATAAATTGGTTTCCCGTTTGGTTCGCTTCGTCATTCGCTTAACGCCATACGGTGTGTTCGCATTAATGATTAAAATCGCAGCGACTTCAAAATGGACGGATATTTTGAATTTAGGCACGTTCATCATTGCCTCTTATGTCGCGATTATTTTGATGTTTATCGTGCACGGTGTGTTACTTGCCTTCTCCGGCATTAACCCGATCGACTATTTCAAGAAAGTGATGCCAACCCTAGCCTTCGCCTTTAGCTCCCGCTCAAGTGCGGCAACCATTCCGTTAAACATCGAAACCCAAACGGACAAACTCGGCAACACCCCGGCCATCGCCAACTTCTCCGCTACCTTCGGCGCGACCATCGGACAAAACGGTTGCGCAGGGATTTATCCGGCAATGCTCGCCGTGATGATCGCCCCAACCGTCGGCGTGGATCCGTTTAGCCTGAGCTACATCGCTACCTTGGTTCTTGTCGTTGCCATTTCCTCCTTCGGTATTGCCGGCGTAGGCGGTGGCGCAACCTTTGCGGCTATCGTGGTGCTATCCACCCTAAATTTACCGCTGGAACTTGTCGGCTTGCTCATCTCTATCGAACCGCTCATCGACATGGGGCGCACTGCTTTAAACGTCAACGGTGCCATGACAGCCAGAACCTTAAGCAGCAAGTGGTTAAAGCTAAAAAACTAAATCTGTTGATTTAAAAACACGAAAAAAATCACCGCACTTTGGCTTACCAATGAAAGTGCGGTGATTTTTTATATTAAAAGTATTGCATTAACTTACTGTGGAAATTCACAATTAAAACTAAACACTTTCTCATCATAATTGAATCTATATTTAGTATTATCTAATTCCACAACAAATTGATCTTTATCTTTATACCAATGACCTTTTTTCTTTATACCATCTGAAGCATCACAGGATTTCCCTAGATAAATTATAGAGTTCAAATTATAAACAACGACACCATTTGAATTCACTTTACTGGATATTACCTCATAAATATCAGGCGGATAAGAAAAGTCACCACCAAAGTCATCAGACAGTTTAGTCTTTATAACATAGCTTACGCAGAGCAACATCTCTATTTTTTTCCGCTTTTACTAAATTATTTAGCCAATCTTTAAAATCATTATTGTACATTGAATAATCCGCCACAGGGGTATGTGTTGCATTTTCATAAGCATAAATTTCGGCTATTGATAATAACAATAGGGATTTTTTCAGTTTAGCATCATGGCAAACTCAATTAGATAATTCATCACTCTTGCTACAATCTGCCATATTGTCAATTATTCCATAAGGGTAATTTTCATAATAATCATCATTACTATTAGGTAGGAATTTAAATATTAGCTCATTATACTCTTTATCTGTAAAACAATTTGCATTGGATTGACAAGACAAAAGTAAAATCATTAAAAAAAATAATTTTTTATCATATTATTTTATATCATCAACCATCTTATTAATCTGTTTTATTCTTACATTATAATGCCCTTCTAAGCATTCATAGTAAACAATTATATACCCTTCCCCTTGAGTTAAGGACATTGGAGAATTCATAAACTTACAGTCTTCTATTATAAATTTGTTCCATAAAATCTGAGATTTTTTAAAAGAATCTATCACAAGCTTATTTTCATCTACTTTAACTAACTCTTGAAATGATTTATTTAACTCAGCCTTATATTTTTCAATATTTTTTTATGACATTCTATATCATCACAATTTTTATTAGCTGCAGTTAATAAAATTATAGAACAAAGAGCTATTAAAAATTTTTTCATAAATCCTCCTAATTGTATAATTCCTCTTCACGGTCTGCTTCGCCACATCCGCTAACGGTACCATGATTTCAACTTGGGTTTGTGATAATTCAAATGCTTCGTCGTTCTAATCTCTATCTGCTTATCTAAATAGATAGATTTATATTTAAAAAGTTTTCAGTCTATAAAACCAATAAAAAAGTGCGGTCTATTTTCACGTTATTTTATAAACACTGAAAAAATTAACCGCGCTTTTTTATAAAATACCATCTAAATAAGACTAATTTGTTGGTTTTTGACAATTCAATTGGGCTACATTATCATCATGATTAAATCGATATTTTTCTTCAAATTTTCCATCTTTATCAAGTTGAGCAATCACAAATAAATCCATCCACTTCTAGCTTTATCGATAAGTCTTCCACCCGTTTTTCGATTCTAGAAGCACTGTCTTCTTTATTGTTATCCCGATAAGTCCCACATGTCCGAATAAAATCCGCTGCCCTTGTCTTCTTCCATTCGCTGTCATGCTTAGCCACTATCCCCGTCAATCTTCCTTGTTGTACCGGGCTTAATAATAAATCCTTCAGCTTACCCGCTTCAAATGAGACCGCAGCGTTTTTATCCTTATCTAAATCCAACTCATCCATAATCGATTTGAACATCGGGTCCAATTCATTTTTCTGCTCAATCGTCAAATCACTCTTCGGGTCAATATATTGATGGAGTCCATGTTTGAATATACAAAGTCCATTCTCCGTTTGGTTAAACACATTCACACCCGGAAATAATAAGCCATGAGTTAAATGACTATCATCCACGTAAATTCCGCCATCTTTATTCTTCTGCACCAAACTATAAAGATACGGCTGTACATTGTAATAATCCTTACCCGTCTTATCCGTTTTCTTTTTCACGGTCTGTTTCGCCACATCTGCTAACGGCACCATGATTTCGAAATTCATCAAACTTATCTTGCGTCTGCGTCTGTCGTCTGACCCCAATAGTCACACCATTATTCAATTCCACACGTGGATTAAGCGGATGATTTTGCGCATCTCGGATAACAATCTTATTATCTGCCGACTTGGTAACACCAACAATCTTTTCTATTCCGCTTTTATAATCACCCAACTTTGCCGTATGACGATAAAGCGAATAAAACATCAGTACATTCTCTTTCGGATAGGCCACTTCATGTTTCACTAAAAAATAACCCGTAGAATACACCGCACCTTCCATCGGGGCTTCAGCTTTACTGTTATCCTTTTTATATTCGCTATCCACTTTATAGGCAATCAATTTGCCATCGGCAATAGCACAAATCTTGTCATTCTCAAATTCACTACTCGGAAACTTTGACGCTCTTAAATGAATCCCTTGATGCCAAAGTCCGCTATTATTAAACAGAAAACGGGCACTTTCATCTCCTGCAAGGTGATTAAAGTATTGTTGAGAAAGGTTCGTGACATTACCTCTCGGTTTCAATGGATAAGCTACGTTAGGTATTTTCGGGCTTTCGACTTTTGTGGTTTCCGGGGTCTCTTTCTTCTTCTGTTCTGACATACTGACAATTTCCTTTATTCTTATCGTTATAATGAACTACGAAATGATTAAATCTTGAATATCTACCGGCCGTGTACCATTCGGTTTGGTGTCAAACGGATTCACCGCCTCAGGCGAACCGCCCTCTTCAGTCAATTCCCCCTCAATCCGTACATTCCCTATCAATGTAATCCCTTCTTGATTGACCACAATCTCTCCCGCCGGGCCCTGCAGACGCACTTCCTCATAGCCCTCTATATTAAAATGCTTACAAATGCTCTCCAGTAAATCCCCGGCAAGCCATTCGCCATTCTGCGCCACTTCAATCGTGGTATCTTTACCCACCTTGATAATCGTGTCCGCATGCACGTTCACTTGGTAGTTATTGCCGATATTGAGAAGATTGTCTTTTTCGATTTTGCTGATGCGGTTGCGACCAATATGGCGCATTTGGTCTCGGTTGATAGTCAGGCTTTCATCCAGACCGACAGTTTCCATGCGGTCATGTCCGATATTCACGGTTTCGTTTCGACTCACCTGCTCCGTGCGGTCATGCCCTATTTGGCTGGTTTCGTCATGGTTGACGATATGGTTATGGTCTTTCTCTGCATGCAGAAAGATTTCTTCTTGACCTTTTTCATCTTCAAAACGTAATTCATTAAAGCCGTTGCCTTTATGCGTTTTTGATTTTATCGTCATCCGCGTTTTATGTTTCGGCAGCGGATAAGGTGGTTCGGTAGTGCTGTGATAGGTACGTCCGGTGATTATCGGTTGGTCCGGGTCACCCTCTAAGAAGTTGACAATGACTTCTTGTCCGATGCGCGGCAGCATTTGACTGCCATACTGCGCACCCGCCCAACCCTGACTGACCCGCACCCAGCAAGAACTGTGTTCGTCATGACTGCCCACTCTGTCCCACGGAAACCGGATTTTCACCCGGCCCCAGTCGTCACAATAGATTTCTTCCCCTTCCGGACCTGTAACATGGGCAACTTGTGTACCACGAATAATCGGATGAGGTTTTAATGGACTGCACCAAGGCTTGTTGTGTAGAATCAGAAAAAGCGTGTTTTGATAAACTGTTACAGAATTGATCGCACTTTTAGAAGTGTCACTATCAGTAAGAGATGATACCTCTCAATCATGCTGATGCTAGAGGTTGTTGTTAGGATTTAAAAATGTGTAATCTCGTAATATTTGGTGAGGTGATTATTAGTTTTTAAAAGAACAAAAAAAACACCGCACTTTTAACCCGCTCAGTCTAAAAGTGCGGTGGATTTTCCGTTATTTTGTCGGTTTCTTCGGCATGCCGGTTTTTTCGTCTAAACCCGTATCGTCGTTTAACCCAGCTTGCCATGCCAAACGGCGTACAAGAGCCTCATCTGGTTTAGCTGGCGCGTCCCCTTCAAACCAACGCTGAAAAGCAATTTTGCCATCCCATTCCGGTAATTTTGCTGGAGGCAATGGCACAATATCATCCAAATCAGGAACTTTGGGTTGGAGATAGTCTTTTTCATAAAGGTAATCGCCGATAATTTTATAACGACGAGCTCGCTCACTATCTTCTTTAAGGTTTAATTCATCCAAATATTTATCTTCTCTTTTATTATTAAAAACTTCTGATAAAACATTACCAGAAAGTTCACTACCGTTTTTTACACCTTGATGAAATGCTTCTAGTGCTCTCTGATATTCTTTCTAATCGAAGTCCTAACATTTCTGAAGCATCACTTAGACCTTGTTCCGAAGCGCAGGCACGTAGTTGATCAATTAGTTTTATACGCATTTCTAATGTATCATCATCATTAATCTTACCTAACATATCCGCTACAACATACTGTGCTTCCCGACTCCCCAAGTCTGCCGCTTTACGAAGATAGGCATACTTGCCATCTTTCTCCGTACGTACACCGTAGCCTACATCCAAATAACCGTACAGATTATAATACGCAGTGGCAGGCAGTTGTTTTGCCAGTTCTTCATTAAGGTTATGTACTTCTGTTTGCGGCATATCGGAGCTAATTCGTCCACTTTTTAGTAAATACTGTAAACGAATATTTGCTTTGTAATCGCCATTCATTGCTGCAATTCGATAATAGCGTGCCAACCCATTCCATACTGCATCCCCTTTTTTACCCGTCCACATATTGTGTAAGTCATGGTAAAGCGCGTAGTTATATAGCTGTTGGGTTTCTTGTGATAATTCCGGCCTTTCTTCATGTTTGCAAACAAATTCTAAATTTGCTTGTAATTGTTCCATTTTTTCCATTTTGATTTTTCTCGCTTTGTATTCGTCAATAACTCCGGGGGAAGTCGAGTGTCCGGCACCACCTAAATCAACACCTTCAAATAAACTCATGCCTGCCCATATTGCCAGCACAATCAAGACCGTCATGATAATGACGATGATTTTAAAAATACGTGCTACCATTAGTCACTCCGGGAAATAGCAAGAAAAAAATGGAAAATATCTATTATAAAACACCCTAAAAAACCACCGTACTTTTAAACCATTCAGCTCAAAAGTGCGGTTAATTTTTTAATCATTTTGTTGGTTTCTTCGGCATGCCGTTTTTTTCGTCTAAACCAGTATCACCGTTTAACCCAGCCTGCCATGCCAAACGACGCACCAGGGCTTCATCAGGTTTGGGCGGGGCTTCCCCTTCATACCAACGCTGAAAGGCGATTTTACCGTCCCATTCCGGCAATGGCGCTGGAGGCAATGGCACAATATCATCCAAATCAGGAACTTTGGGTTGGAGATAGTCTTTTTCATAAAGGTAATCACCGATAATTTTATAACGACGAGAACGTTCAGAATCTTCTGATAAATTTAGAAAATCCATATCGCCATCCTTTTGTTTGCCACTAAATGCTTCTTCCAACCGACTTGCAGAAGAGGAACTGCCATTCTTTGTTCCTTGATGAAACACTTCCAATGCTTGTTGGTATTCGTTCTTTCTTTGAAGTCCAATACCTAACATAACTGATGCTTGACCTAATCCTTGCTCTGAAGCACAAGCCAACAATTGGTCATAGATTTTTAAACGCAACGGTCTTGTTTCTTCATCATTAATATCAGTTAATATATCCCCAACGACATATTGTGCCTCGCGACTCCCTAAATCCGCTGCTTTACGAAGATAGGCGTACTTGCCATCTTTCTCCGTACGTACACCATAGCCCACATCCAAATAACCATACAAATTATAATACGCAGTGGCAGGCAATTGTTTGGCCAGTTCTTCATTGAGATTATGCACTTCCGTTTGTGGCATATCGGAGCTAATGCGTCCGCTTTTCAGTAAATACTGTAAACGAATATTGGCTTTGTAATCGCCATTCATTGCTGCAATTCGATAATAACGTGCCAACCCATTCCAGACCTCATCGCCCCGCTTGCCCGTCCACATATTATGCAGGTCGTGATAAAGCGCGTAGTTATAGAGTTGTTGGGTTTCTTGTGATAATTCAGGTTTTTCTTCGTGTTTGCAAACAAATTCTAAATTTGCTTGTAATTGTTCCATTTTTTCCATTTTGATTTTTCTCGCTTTGTATTCGTCAATAACTCCGGGTGAAGTCGAGTGTCCGGTACCACCTAAATCAACACCTTTAAATAAACTCATGCCGACCCAAATCACCAAAACAATCAAGGCAATCATAGCAATAACGATGATTTTAAAAATTCGTGCTACCATGAGTCACTCCAAAAAATAGCAATACAAAAATGGAAAATATCGATGATAAAAACACCCTAAAAAACCACCGCACTTTTAACCCGTTCAGCCCAAAAGTGCGGTGGATTTTTCTGTTATTTTGTTGGTTTCTTCGGCATGCCGGTTTTTTCGTCTAAACCCGTATCGCCGTTTAACCCTGCCTGCCATGCCAAACGGCGCACCAGCGCTTCATCCGGCTTGAGCGGAGCTTCTCCTTCAAACCAACGTTGGAACGCAATTTTGCCATCCCATGCCGGCAACGGAGCAGGTGGCAACGGTACGATGTCGTCTAGGTCGGGAACTTTGGGTTGGAGGTAGTCTTTATAGGCTAAATACTTCCAAATTATTTCATAGCGTCTGGCACGCTCAGGATCTTCTGATAAATTTAGAAAATCCATATCGCCCTCCTTTTGTTTGCCACTAAATGCTTCCTCTAATGTACTTGCAGAAAGGGAGCTTCCATTTTTTACACCTTGATGAAATGCTTCTAAGGCTTTTGCATACTCTTTATCTATTATAAAACCAATACCTAAGCTATTTGAGGCTTTACCTAGCCCTTGTTCTGATGCACAAGTACGCAGTTTTTCAATTATTTCTAACCGCATTTGCAAGGTTTCTTCATCATTAATATCTCCCAATATATCCGCCACAACATACTGCGCTTCCCTGCTACCCAAGTCTGCTGCTTTACGTAGATAGGCGTACTTACCATCTTTCTCCGTACGTACTCCATAGCCTACATCTAAATAACCGTACAGATTATAGTAAGCCGTTGCCGGCAGTTGTTTTGCCAGTTCTTCATTAAGGTTATGTACTTCCGTTTGCGGCATATCGGAGCTAATACGTCCGCTTTTTAATAGGTATTGCAAACGGATATTGGCTTTGTAGTCCCCATTCATTGCGGCAATACGGTAATAACGGGCCAAGCCGTTCCATACTTCATCCCCTTTATCTCCCGTCCACATATTATGTAAATCGTGATAAAGGGCGTAGTTATATAATTGTTGAGTCGCTTCTGAGAGTGGCGGAAGTTCTTCTTTTTTACACGTAAATTCCAATGCTGCCAACTGTTCTAATTGTACCATTTGTGTTTTCCTTTGTTGTTCTTTTTCCTTTATATCGCAGCGCTCAGGGCGAGGGCCAGAAGGCCCTCCTCCCAGAAATATTGGGTTACATTCTAAATAGCGATATAAAAAGAACAGCCCAATAATGCTAGCTAACAATAAAACCAGTAAAATTTTAAAACACTTTTTCATTGGTCACCCTATTAGAACAACATCTCAAATAAAACCGCACTTTAAACATATAAAGTGCGGTCAATATTTTATTATTTTTTTACGGATTTCGGTAAATTGGTTTCTAAATCCAGTCCATTATCCACCCGAAGTCCTGCCTGATTCGCCAGTTTCTGCATCAGTGCCTCACTCGGTTTAGGCGGGGCTTCCCCTTCATACCAACGCTGGAAAGCGATTTTACCGTCCCATTTCGGTAATTTTGCCGGAGGCAATGGCACAATTTCGTCTAGGTCGGGGACTTTGGGTTGGAGATAGTCATAACGTGATAAATATGAACTGATCATGTGATAACGTTTTACACGCTCATAGTCAGGAGATACATCAAGGAAATTAAGATTATCTGCTTGCACCCCGCTTTCAAAAGCATGAGAAAGCACTAATGCAGATATGGAATCACCATTTTTAACTCCTTGATGGGAAACCTTCAATGCTTCATCATATCTTTTATCAAGTCTAAGAAAAGATCCTAAATTTCCAGAGGCCTCACCAAGCCCTTGTTCTGATGCACATGCCCACAACTGTTCAACAAGATTCAAACGATACTTAAAGGCTTCTTGAGTTTCCTCACTATCTTCTATATCTGCCAGCATTTCAGCCACTGTATATTGTGCTTCTCGACTTCCTAAATCCGCTGCTTTTCTCAAATAAGCATATTTGCCGCCCTCTTCGGTACGTACTCCATAATCTTCATCCAAATAACCATATAGATTATAGTAGGCTGTCGCCGGCAATTGTTTTGCCAGTTCTTCATTGAGATTATGCACTTCCGTTTGTGGCATATCGGTGCTAATGCGCCCGGTGTTTAACAGATATTGCAACCGCACATTAGCTTTATAATCGCCATTAGCGGCAGCAATGCGATAATAACGGGCTAACCCGTTCCATACATCATCCCCCTTATCTCCCGTCCACATATTATGCAAATCGTGATAAAGTGCGTAGTTATATAATTGTTGAGTTTCTTTTGAGAGTGGCGGAAGTTCTTCTTTTTGACACGTAAATTCCAATGCTGCCAACTGTTTTAATTGTGCCATTTGTGTTTTCCTTTGTTGTTCTTTTTCCTTTATATCGCAGCGCTCAGGGCGCGGGCCAGAAGGCCCTCCTCCCAGAAATATTGGGTTACATTCTAAATAGCGATATAAAAAGAACAGCCCAATAATGCTAGCTAACAATAAAACCAGTAAAATTTTAAAACATTTTTTCATTGGGCACCCTATTAGAACAACATCTCAAAATAAAACCGCACTTTAAACATATAAAGTGCGGTCAATATTTTATTATTTTTTTACGGATTTCGGTAAATTTGTTTCTAAATCCAGTCCATTATCCACTCGAAGTCCTGCCTGATTCGCCAATTTCTGCATCAGTGCCTCACTCGGTTTAGGCGGGGCTTCCCCTTCATACCAACGCTGGAAGGCGATTTTACCGTCCCATTTCGGTAATTTTGCCGGAGGCAATGGCACAATTTCGTCTAGGTCGGGGACTTTGGGTTGAAGATAGTCGTTATCAGTCAAGTAATTCCAAATAATGTTATAACGTTTAGAGCGCTCTTTATCTTCAGGCACATTCAAAAAATACATATCACCATCTTTATATTGACCTGAAAATCCTTTATCTAGCCTATGAGCGGAAGAATCATTGCCATTTATTACACCTTGATGTAAAACTATTAGAGCTTCTGAATATTTTTTATGAAATAGTAAACCAAGAGCTAATTCATTTGAAGCCTCGCCTAACCCTTGCTCTGATGCACAAGAATACAAATCTTTTGCAATGGACATCCGATATTTAAAGGCTTCTTCACTCTCATTTTGATCTTCAATATCCTCTAACATTTCAGCCACTGTATATTGTGCTTCACGACTCCCTAAATCCGCCGCTTTTCTCAAATAAGCATATTTGCCGCCCTCTTCGGTACGTACTCCATAATCTTCATCCAAATAACCATATAGATTATAGTAGGCTGTCGCCGGCAATTGTTTTGCCAATTCTTCGTTGAGATTATACACTTCCGTTTGCGGCATATCGGTGCTAATCCGCCCGGTGTTTAACAGATATTGCAACCGCACATTAGCTTTATAATCGCCATTAGCGGCGGCAATACGGTAATAACGGGCTAATCCGTTCCATACATCATCTCCCTTATCTCCCGTCCACATATTATGTAAGTCATGGTAAAGTGCGTAGTTATATAATTGTTGAGTCTCTTCTGAGAGTGGCGGAAGTTCTTCTTTTTTACACGTAAATTCCAATGCTGCCAACTGTTCTAATTGTGCCATTTGTGTTTTCCTTTGTTGTTCCTGTTCTTTTGCATAGCAACGTGCCGGTGGCGGATCCGAGGGACCTCCGCCAAGATGTAGCGGGTTACATTCAAAATAGCGATATAACCAAAACAAACCGATGATTGTCACTATCACTATTACCAGTAAAATTTTCAGACATTTTTTCATTAGTCTAACTTACTCACTTTTGGATTCGGTCTAAAAAATTGACGTAACGGATATAATGGTTTTGATGATTTTTCTTTCTTGGCTTTGCGATTATCATCAAGCAGAACCTTCCAAACAGCAAACACTTGTTTTGCCACATTATAATCATGCATACCATCCGGATTTGCTGCGGCATTCTTCTTGGTATGCAAACTCCATAACCGTTTGCGTAAATCACGTGCGATCTCTCCTGATTCTAAAATAACCCCGAGCTCCGTATCTTTTTCCATACTACGCGTATTCAAGTTTGCTGAGCCTATTACGGTAAATACATCATCTATAATCGTTACCTTGGAGTGAACATACACTTCCTGCCAAGTATTATCTGCCACTAAGGTACAAATATGTGCATTTACTCCTGGTGTATCTTTCAAGTCATACCCCAAATTTTTGGTAAAATCTAGATCTGTCTCTCCATATAGAATATCACCTTGTTTTTTTCTCTGAAATTGATGCTTTTCTAGCTCTTTCTCAAGGTATTGATATTTTATCCGGGATTTAGCCTCTTTCACCTCTTTCCTATAGGCTTCAATTTGAGCGTTTATTTTTTTTAGTCGTGCTTCAGTAGTCTTATCTAACAGGGGAATGAGCCCAGGCGTACCACGATTAGTTGAAGATATTCTATTTCTTTCTGCTTCCAATTCTTCCAATCTCACTTTTTTCGCCACATTTGGCATCACATCCTGCCTGCCTAATAATTTCAGCATATTATTGGTAGTGAACGTACCATCACCAATACCGCTATCTGATGAATTAGTGACGGCAAACCAGTGAATAGGACCATGTCTATACTTGCGCATTGTCCGCCAATGAGATAAAAATTCCTCTACCAATACCGGCCAACGAAAATACTGATTCTCAGTATAAATATAGCTCACTGTTTGTTGGATATTTTTTAAATAAACTTTCATAATATCCTTCACTCGAGGTTTATCGTAAGTACGCACTATCTGAGCCAGCAATGTAATTCCATCCATTCCCATACTTGGATTCGGTTTAAAACTACTACGCTGAATATCTTTTCTATTTTTAGTTAAATTTTCACTCAAATCGTAGCTTCCCCGATTCTCAAAAAAATCATTACGATCCCAAGATTGACAAAAATTATAATTTAAATCCCATAACACCTGCCCTGTCACAATACTAGAAACATCTTGTAATGGCGTATTGACATTTTTTCCTTTATTAGCTTTTTTTAGTTCACCATAAATATGAACACTTTCATCCCAGTAGTTATCCAGCATATTATGCTCCATCACAAATCCAACTGCGCGCTCTGGATATTCGTAGTCTATCAATACCATTTTTTGGTGATGAGAAGAGGTCACCCCGAGAAGTAATTCAGCCTTCCAAGGCAAATTTCTATCAGCATACTTTCCACTCCCTATATCATTAAAAAGTGTTATCCGTCGGTTTTTATACTGAATCTTTTGCAAACGTTTCTTATCTTCTGAAATTTTCCACAAATAAGGATACATTTCCTTATATTCATTTTCTAATTTATCCCTAGCCTCTTTATAATAATCATTGTCATCATGCTCATTACGACATTTTAAATGAAACTTGCCGTCTATTGCGTTGTACCAATCAACATCATAATTCGATTGTTCCGAAGAAATCTCCTCAGTTGGATGACCATGACCAATTAGATTCTTTTTACCTAAATTTGCAGAATCTCTCTTTAATGCTTGAGCATCAAGCCACATACTCCAAACCAAAATTCTTACCTTCACTCCTTCTAAAGCCTTTTTAATAAGAAGATCACCAATACGCAAAGACTTACCGTCACGTTTAAAATACATCGAAGGCTGAAAGCCCCAAATCGCAATATCTATAGAAGACTCTGCTTTTTCTATTTTTTCATAAATTGTGGCAAATGCTTTATCCCCATTCACTAACGCCTTAAATGTAGCGGGAACAGGCTTACTGTGAGCATCTGACATATTAGGTAAAAACTCTTTTTTATCTTCGTCAGATAAAAACCAACTAAATCCTACTTTTGCTCTTAATTTATATTTTGATGCAGGAATGTGAATAAGTTTTCTTATATTTTCAGTCATACCACTACCTTCCTTAATATCAGTTTTTCAATTAATTTATATAGCTCTTCTCTTCTGCTGGCTTTTATTTTCAGCTTTTCCTTGCTCTAAATAGAAAGCATAACTCATGATGCTCACATTATTAGTCTCTTCAATAAAACGCTATCATCAGTATAGCCATAATATACACTATTAGTAGCTATAACTTCATATCTTCCTCTTTTCTTCATATGAAATTAAATTATTAAAGGCAAGTAAAAAGTGAAATTTAGTATAAAGAGAAAGAGTCTGCGCAGACTGAGTTGACAAATTTTTAGTTATAAAAAGACAAAAATTAACCGCACTTTACAATCTAAAGTGCGGTCGAAATTTTTGTTATTTTTTCACTTCTCTTGGTAAACCCGTTTCTAAATCCAACCCGGTATCCACCCGAAGTCCTGCTTGGTTCGCCAGTTTCTGCATCAGTGCCTCACTCGGTTTTGGTGGGGCTTCCCCTTCATACCAACGCTGGAAGGCGATTTTACCGTCCCATTTCGGTAATTTTGCTGGGGGTAAGGGTACAATTTCGTCTAGGTCGGGGACTTTGGGTTGGAGGTAATCATAGCGTGATAGGTATGAACGAATCACGCTATAACGTTTTGCTCGCTCATCATCAGGATGGGACATCAAGAAAATTAAAAGAATCCCTAGTTGTTTCTCGATTAAAACCGAGAGAAAGTGCTAATGCAGATATCGTATCGCCATTTTTTACACCCTGATGATAACTCTTTACAGCTTCCGAATATTTTTTAGCTAATTCAAGGTTTGCACCTAAATTAGAGGATGCATTACCAACGCCCTGTTCAGATGCACAAGTTCGCAACTGCTTAACTAACTCTAAGCGATACTTGAAGGCATCTTGAGTTTCCTCACTATCTTCTATATCTGCCAGCATTTCAGCCACTGTATATTGTGCTTCTCGACTTCCTAAATCCGCTGCTTTTCTCAAATAAGCATATTTGCCGCCCTCTTCGGTACGTACTCCATAATCTTCATCCAGATAACCATACAGATTATAGTACGCTGTCGCCGGCAATTGTTTTGCCAGTTCTTCATTGAGATTATGCACTTCCGTTTGTGGCATATCGGTGCTAATGCGCCCGGTGTTTAACAGATATTGCAACCGCACATTAGCTTTATAATCGCCATTAGCGGCAGCAATGCGATAATAACGGGCTAACCCGTTCCATACATCATCCCCCTTATCTCCCGTCCACATATTATGCAAATCGTGATAAAGTGCGTAGTTATATAATTGTTGAGTTTCTTTTGAGAGTGGCGGAAGTTCTTCTTTTTGACACGTAAATTCCAATGCTGCCAACTGTTTTAATTGTGCCATTTGTGTTTTCCTTTGTTGTTCTTTTTCCTTTATATCGCAGCGCTCAGGGCGCGGGCCAGAAGGCCCTCCTCCCAGAAATATTGGGTTACATTCTAAATAGCGATATAAAAAGAACAGCCCAATAATGCTAGCTAACAATAAAACCAGTAAAATTTTAAAACATTTTTTCATTGGGCACCCTATTAGAACAACATCTCAAAATAAAACCGCACTTTAAACATATAAAGTGCGGTCAATATTTTATTATTTTTTTACGGATTTCGGTAAATTTGTTTCTAAATCCAGTCCATTATCCACTCGAAGTCCTGCCTGATTCGCCAATTTCTGCATCAGTGCCTCACTCGGTTTAGGCGGGGCTTCCCCTTCATACCAACGCTGGAAGGCGATTTTACCATCCCATTCCGGTAATTTTGCCGGGGGCAATGGCACAATTTCGTCTAGGTCGGGGACTTTGGGGTGGAGATAATCATAGCGTGATAAGTATTTTGCAATAATTTCGTAACGACGTGAACGTTCTTTATCTTCAGGTATATTTAAAAAATACATATCATCATTTTTGTATTTACCACCAAAAGCCTTACTCAATCGACGGGCCGATGAGTCATGACCATTTTTTGTCCCTCGATGTAAAGCTACTAGAGCTTCGGAATATTTTTTATGAAATAGTAAACCTAGAGCTAATTCATTTGAAGCATCACCTAATCCTTGCTCTGATGCACAAGAGTACAAATCTTTTGCAATAGACATGCGATATTTAAAGGCCTCTTCACTCTCATTTGGGTCCTCTATATTCTCTAGCATTTCAGCCACTGTATATTGCGCTTCCCGGCTGCCTAAATCCGCTGCTTTTCTCAAATAAGCATATTTACCGCCCTCTTCGGTACGTACTCCATAATCTTCATCCAAATAACCATATAGATTATAGTAGGCTGTCGCCAGCAATTGTTTTGCCAGTTCTTCATTGAGATTATGCACTTCCGTTTGTGGCATATCGGTGCTAATGCGCCCGGTGTTTAACAGATATTGCAACCGCACATTAGCTTTATAATCGCCATTAGCCGCAGCAATGCGGTAATAACGAGCCAAGCCGTTCCATACTTCATCCCCTTTATCTCCCGTCCACATATTATGTAAGTCATGGTAAAGCGCGTAGTTATATAATTGTTGAGTTTCTTCCGAAAGTGGCGGAAGTTCTTCTTTTTGACACGTAAATTCCAATGCTGCCAACTGTTCTAATTGTGCCATTTGTGTTTTCCTTTGTTGTTCTTTTTCCTTTATATCGCAGCGCTCAGGGCGCGGGCCAGAAGGCCCTCCTCCCAGAAATATTGGGTTACATTCTAAATAGCGATATAAAAAGAACAGCCCAATAATGCTAGCTAACAATAAAACCAGTAAAATTTTAAAACATTTTTTCATCAATCTTTCCTTGAAACCTTTGGATTAGGTCTAAAAAATTGACGTAGCGGATATAATGGTTTTGAGGATTTTTCTTTTTTTGCTTGTCGATTAGCATCAAGCAAGTCTTTCCATTCATCAAATGCACTTTCAGCCACATTATAATCGTGCATACCATCCGGATTGGCTGCTGCATTCTTCTTGGTATGCAAACTCCACAACCGCTTGCGTAAATCACGTGCGACCTCGCCTGTTTGTAAAATAATGCCCAATTCGGTATCTTTTTCCATACTGCGCGTATTCAAGTTTGCCGAGCTAATAATGGTAAAGGTGTCATCCATAATCGTCACTTTCGAATGCACATACACTTCCTGCCAGGCATTATCTGCCACCAATGTGCAAATATGCGCATTGATACCCGGTGTGTCTTTAAATTCATAACCTAGTTTTTGCGTAAATTGACGATCTTCTTCCGGTTCAGCAATATCACCTTTTTTGATCTTTTGTTTTTCGTTCTCTAAGTCTTTTTTACGAGACTCAATCTCGGCATCTAGCGCCTTTATCCTAGCTTTTCTCGTTTCATCCAATGGTCCCGGAACCCCCAAAGTCCCTTTGGGATTGGATAAAGCTATTCTAGATTTTTCTGTCTCTAACTCTTCTAAGTTTACGTTTCTAGCCACATTCGGCATCACATCCTGACGTCCTAACAATTTCAACATATTATTAGTAGTAAATGTACCTGAACCGATACCACTGTCCGATGAATTTGTAACAACAAACCAATGAATGGGACCAGGTCTGCCTTTTCTCATGTTTTTCCAATGAGATAAAAACTCTTCAGCTAATACAGGCCAACGGAAATATTGATTTTCAGTATAGATATAACTCGTTGTTTGTTGGATATTTTTTAAATAAACTTTCATAATATCCTTCACTCTAGGTTTATCGTAGGTACGTACTATCTGAGCCTGTAATGTCATTCCGTCCATTCCCATATTGGGGTTAGGTTTAAAACTACTACGCTGAATGCCTTTTCTATCTTGAGTTAAATTTTCGCTCGAATCATAGTATCCTCGATTATCGAAAAAACCATCTCTATCCCAAGATTGACAAAAGTTATAATTTAAATCCCATAGTACTTCCCCTGTTACAATACTTGATACATCTTGTAGGGGCGTATTAACATTTTTCCCTGCATTAGCAGCCTCTAAATTTCCGTAGATATGAGTACTACGATCCCAATAGTTATCCAACATATTGTGCTCCATCACAAAACCAACTGCTTTTTCGGGCTTTTTATAGTCAATTAAAACCATTTTTTGATGGTGTGTAGATGCCGCACTCAATGCTAATTCAGCAAGCCAGGGTAAATTCTTATCAGAATATCCTCCATTTGTTATATCGTTAAATAACGTTACTCGTCTGTTTTTATACTGAATTTTTTTTAAGCGTTCTTGATCTTTTGAAATTTTCCATAAATAAGGAAATCTTGCTTTATATTTCTCTTCTAATTCAGATGCGATTTTATCAAGTTTCTCACTATCTCCATCTGGCGAATTACGAATCCTATCAAATGTTGTATGGAACTCTCCCCTAATTGCTTCATACCAATAAGCATCATATTCCATTTGTTCCTGAGAAATTTCCTTCGCAGCTCGACCATAACCAATATAATGTCTATTCCCCAAATTTGCAGCATCTTCGGAGGTTGTTTGCACATCACCCCACATACTCCAAACAAGAAGTCTTACTTTTACATTGTTTAAGGCCATCTTAATAAGAAGATCACCTATTCGTAAAAATTTACCGTCTTTTTTGCGTTTAAAGTACATAGAAGGCTGAAAGCCCCAGATTGCAATATCTATGGAAGAACTTGCATTCTCTATTTTGTCATAGATAGCCCCAAAAGCTTCCTCTCCATTAATTAATGCCCTGAATGTGGCTGGAACTTGCTTACTATGTGCATCTGACATGCTAGGTTCAAACTCTTTTTTATCTTCCTCAGATAAAAACCAACTCAATCCAACTTTTGCCTTTGGCATATATTTGGAAGCTGGAATTTGAATAGGCTTTTTTGTTACATCAGTCATTCTATAACCCTTTCTTACACTAGTTTTCCAATTAATTTTGCGTAGTTCTTGGCTTCTTCAAGCGCTTCTTTTATATTTTTTTCTGGATCTAAATAGAAGCCATGACTCATTATCTCATCCTTATCCGAATCATTGACAAACTCCTCAATCATCGGAATTTCATAATGAATCCCATTAATAAATTTGACTTCATATTTTTCTACATTTTCTTCATGTGTAATTTCAATCTCACCCTTATCATCCGTCATACCCTTTCCGATTTCTTTCCCATCTGCATATAACGTATAAGGCATACCAATTAGTGGCTGTTCAGAGTGTGGAGATAAGAAAAATTGTATCTGCATTAAAGGTGAATTTGGTGTATGGTTTTCTGTTTCGAAACGAGTAACAGCATCCGGCCCCCCATTTTCCCGAACCAATTCCCCCTCAATCCGCACATTCCCTATCAATGTAATCCCTTCTTGATTTACCACAATCTCGCCCGCCGGGCCCTGCAGACGCACTTCCTCATAGCCCTCTATATTAAAATGCTTACAAATACTCTCCAGTAAATCACCGGCAAGCCATTCGCCATTCTGCGCCACTTCAATCGTGGTATCTTTACCCACCTTGATAATCGTGTCCGCATGCACGTTCACTTGGTAGTTATTGCCGATATTGAGAAGATTGTCTTTTTCGATTTTGCTGATGCGGTTGCGACCAATATGGCGCATTTGGTCTCGGTTGATAGTCAGGCTTTCATCCAGACCGACAGTTTCCATGCGGTCATGTCCGATATTCACGGTTTCGTTTCGACTCACCTGCTCCGTGCGGTCATGCCCTATTTGGCTGGTTTCGTCATGGTTGACGATATGGTTATGGTCTTTCTCTGCATGCAGAAAGATTTCTTCTTGACCTTTTTCATCTTCAAAACGTAATTCATTAAAGCCGTTGCCTTTATGCGTTTTTGATTTTATCGTCATCCGCGTTTTATGTTTCGGCAGCGGATAAGGTGGTTCGGTAGTGCTGTGATAGGTACGTCCGGTGATTATCGGTTGGTCCGGGTCACCCTCCAAGAAGTTGACAATGACTTCTTGTCCGATGCGCGGCAGCATTTGACTGCCATACTGCGCACCCGCCCAACCCTGACTGACCCGCACCCAGCAAGAACTGTGTTCGTCATGACTGCCGACTCTGTCCCACGGAAACCGGATTTTCACCCGGCCCCAGTCGTCACAATAGATTTCTTCCCCTTCCGGACCCACCACATGCGCCATTTGTGGACCGTCCACTTTCGGTTTCGGTTGTGGCAGAGGTCGCCATTGCGTGGTGTGCGGTATCAGTTTAAGGTGGTTTTCATAACGATTACCTAACGCTCCCGCCTCTTCTTCTAAAATCCCATGTTGATAACCGCGATGTTCGATTGACACAATGAGCCAAGGGCGATTAAAGTCTGCTCTACGATGCCCTTCAAGCTCAAACACATACCCCGGCACTACCCGTAAATCATCTCCCTGAGCAAAGGCGACTTCCGCTTCACGACGCTCATACTCCAAACGATATTGACTAAAAGGTTTACCCTGTTCATCCCGTTTGTATCGTCCCGGGTAGTCGTACTTTTCATAAACGCCCGCAGAATTGACCGCACTTTGCCCCCCGAGGATATTTTGCCCTTGGGCAAGCGAAGACTGTTCTAAGTTATAGCGGGGATTGGTGAAGGTATAATCACGTAAGGTTTGGCTTTGTGGGGTAAGATTGGCTTCATAAGCGAAATGCCATAACGCGGCCTGCGGACGGTCGCCTGACGGCGTGGCGTTATAAAGCAAGGTGCCTTTATGCGGGGCGGTTTGGCTATCGTTGCAGAAATGTAAGAGATGGCTGTCCGCTTGATGTTCAAAATAATAATAGGCGCCTTCTTCTGCCGCTAAACGTTCAATAAAGGCTAAATCCGTTTCCCGATATTGCACGCAATATTCTCGCACCCAATCCGCATTCGTTAAACTGAAATCCACTTGCGAGACCTGATTCTTTTGCAACAGTGTACGGAGGATTTTTTCGCTGTTTTGCTGTTGGAAGATTTTATTATCCGATTGATATCGCGCCCGACTTAACGACGGCTCAATTACCATTTTATACCGGGTTCGACTAAAACCGCTTTCGCCTTGCGCAAACCCTGTGACAATGCCCGAAACATAACGCACTGGCGCCGAACCTTGCCAAAAGGTCAAGGTCGCTTCGTTATCTAACACATCGGAAAAAGAAGAGGCGGGGTTAAAGGCGGCTAGCTCCAATTCTAAACGAAATAGTTGCGAAAGTCCCTCGGTTAATACAAAACTCACTACGTCAAATTCGGTATTACCATTGACTTTTAAGCTGTAACGGTAATCGGATTGGGCCGACATAAGAAAACTCCATTAATAAAAATGAAAACTAATTTAGTAAAATTTAATGCTGCTAAGTATATAGTTTTATGATTATAAATGCTAAATCTTATTCAATCTTAAATTAAGCACTTTTAATAAAATAAATATATATTTCATAAAATTGGATAAATAATATTTCATCACTTCTGCTAATTTACCACTCTTACATCCACACTCATTGTCATGCTGTGCCCCTGATCATCGACGGCAGTGATTTGGTAGGTGCCGCTTTTGGTGGGTTTCCAGAGGAAAGTTTTGGATGAAAGGCTTTCGCCTAAATAGGCATTATTGATAAACCAATATAAATGTTGGATTTCACCTGATGTGGTGGCGATAAGCGGAATATGGTTTTCAGGGTTGTTTGGATGAATGTGATAAGTACGATTTTCTAATGGCGAATTAATTCGCAACGGATTTTGCGTGATCTGTTGTAAAGATTGATTTTGCTGTTCGTAAGGACATTCAACATTCACCATCGGATTACGTTTCATAATCCCGGCTTGAGCAAAGAGCTTTTGATAATCGGTGCTCCAGATTTCATAGATTTTTTGTTCCGTTTGATCGTTCGGATCGCTTTCACACGCCAACATGTCGGTACCTTTTCGCACGCGTAATTGTTGATAAATATTACTCACCTGAATCGGTGATTTACCGGGGATAAACAGGGTTTGGGTGAGTTGCTGACAATGTTGGTTCGGTAAATTACCATCGGCGGCACAAACCGACACATCCGTTAAATTTAATCCTTCACGTTTTAATGGGTCTTTCATGTTTGGATATTGCGCAATAATGCCGTCTGCCAGTTGTAAAAATAACGGCGTTGCAAGACGACGACCGATAAATTGCGGATTGCTTTTATTATTAAAATGCCCAAACCATACCACCAGTGTGTAATTGCCGAAATAGCCTACCGTCCAAGCATCGCGTAAGCCATTAGATGTGCCGGTTTTCCAATATAGCGGCAGTTTTGTTTTAATGGATTTATTATAAATATCGGGACGAATATTTTGCCTTAGCATATCGCTCACCATGTAGCTACTTTCGGCGCTAAGCAAACGTGCGCCTTGAGTAGTCACTGGGTTCTTTAATAATTGCAGCGGTTGCCATTGACCTTGGTTGACCAAGGCGGCGTATAACTCTGCTAACTGCTGCATAGAAAGTTCTGCCCCGCCCAATACTAAAGACAAACCATAATGTTGTTTATTTTTTGGCAACGAAATATTTGCCAGTTTTAATAAATCATAAAGATCAGGCTGCTTCAGCTGTTGTGCCATTTCTACCGCAGGAATATTGCGACTTTGCAGCAACGCTTGAGTTACCGTCACCGGCCCGAGGAAATTACCTTCATAATTTTCCGGTTGATAATCGGCGAAATTGGTGGGCAAATCCTTCAAAATGGTTTTTGGATGCGCCAAGCCTTGATCAAATGCCAAGCCATAAATAAAGGGTTTCAGCGTCGAACCATAGGAGCGCTTTGCTAAGGTGCCGTTAATTTGGCCGCTGATTTGTGTATTGAAATAATCTCCCGACCCAATCAACGTTTTAATTTGCATGGTGCGATTATCTACCACCAACACCGCCATATTGGTCACGCCATAATGTTTTTGTTGGGCTAAATAACGTCGGCTAATACGCTCTACCAAGCGTTGCAAACCACTATTTAGACTGGTGACAATTTGTCCGTTTTGAATCGCATCACTGTCGGCATAATATTGCAACACTTGATCGGTAAAGTGCGGTGCAAAAAACGGGAGTTTTTCTAAGGAACGCAAGGGGTAATTCAAGGTGAAATGAGATTGCCATTGACGATCTTGCGGATGTTCGGTAATCCAACGTTGATATAACTTATTGCGTGCGTTAAACAGTTGCGGATTAAGCTGATTATTATTCTGTTGAATATAGCCGTTAGGGTTTTTCGGCAAAATCGCCAAAATCATCGCTTCTGCCAAGTTCAGGTTTTTATTGGCTTTATTGAAATAAATCAGACTGGCGGTACCGGCACCTTCGACATTGCGGCCATAAGGCGCAAAATTGAAATAGGCCTCAAGAATGTCATGTTTGGAATATTGCAATTCAAGTTGAATCGCGCGTAAGATTTGTTCAATTTTTCCACTGATTTTACGACTATCAATGTCCCACAAAATCCGTGCCAACTGCATCGTAATGGTAGATCCGCCCTGTGGCGTCCCACCTAATAAATAAGTCTGCGTCGCCCCACGCAATAAACCATAAGGGTTGACACCAAAATGGTAATAAAACCATTCGTCTTCTTGAAATAACACCGCCTCAACGAGTTGTGGAGAAAGCTGTTCCAAAGGCGTCCAAAGGCGATATTTCTGATCTTTCGCCGTGGTTAAACGCAACAGATTTTGCTGTTCGTCATACACGGCAACAGAATAAGGAAAACGTTGTTTTAACGGTTCGTGAGGCAAAAAACGAATGAGTAAGCCTATGCCGAGGAGGAATGACAACAATAAAAGGCAATAAATTCTTTTGCGAGATTTTGGCATAGGGTTGGAATAATGATGCTTTCAAACCTGTGAGGTTTATGTTTAAAAATAGCAAATTTTGATAATAAAAAATAATCCTCTCCGCTAAGTCACGGAGAGGATTGCCACTTGTTATTGAACCACTTCAATATAGCCTTTATCGGCAGATTGGGCGTTTACTGCACGGTTATACATATTTTCCGCATAAGCGCGTGGAATTTGGAATTTACCCGTATTCACTGCTTTTAATTGGTAATTGATCACCGTTGTAGTGTCTCCTACTGTGCCGTAACTCAACATACGATCTTCACGCAAATCACGATGAGCAAAATCAAAGATATAAATGACATCATCCTCTTTTGCATTAATATTGTCTTCATCGTTATTACTACGGCTAACCACCTCAAAACCTGCCGGATATAAATCGGTAATCACCATATCCTGCTGTACATTTTGCAGAGATCGTACTTTCACTTGAACGTTAACCACATCACCCAGTTTCACGGAAGTCACCGGTTTGCCATCTTTATCAGTATAAGTGCGGTCGATTTCTACACCGTTTTTAATGGCTTCTGCTTTCGGTTGCTGCACATAGCCGGCTTGGCTGATGGCATACCAGGCTTTTTGTTCACTTTGGTTTACAAAGTTTAATTGCGCTTTATCGGCATCGACCTCAGCAGATAAGAATACACCTTGTAATTGACCGATATCTTGTCCATTTTGTTGAATATGTAACTTCGCCAATTGTTCCGGATGCTGTTTACCGTAGGCATCTAAGGCAAGTAACACCATGGAGGAAGATAAAGTGTTATAACGTTCTTCATTCAAATCCTGCACAATGCTATTAAGCAGGGTGTCGGACAATTTTTCTGCTTGTTCAGGGAAATGACGTGCTAACACATATAACACGGCACTTTTTTCAATCAATGGATCAAGATAATAGCTATAGCTCCATTTAGCTTGCGATTGTAAATCACTGAATTTTGCCATCACATCGCTAATCAGCATATCCGCATCTTGTTCTTGTTTCACTAATTGATAAGCACCTGCCAGCCAAGCAACGGTTAAATCGGATTGCCATTCTTCGGCTTTAAAGTTGCGATCTAACAAGCTACGAATAGACATTAAACTGTCACTTGGCACTTGTCCTAAACGTGCTAATAAATAGGTAGCATAGGCGCGTTGACGTAACATCGGTAAATCATCCGAGCTGTCAGGACGACTTAAGCGCTCTAAGGCGCTGACCGCCTTATTAAATAACCCGTTTGGTGTTACCCAAGCCGCCGGTAATTTCACGCCGTGTTCTTGCGCTTCAATTAAGAAGTGTGCCACATAAGCGGTTAAGAAAGCATCGTTGCCATCTAAGCCCGACCATAAGCCGAAACCGTCATCCGTCGTTTGACGCTCCGGCAACAGGCTAAAGACACGTAACAAGTTTTTGTTAAGCTGTTCTTTGTTGGCTTGAAGGGCTTGGGTATCACCTACCTGAGATAATACGCCTAACAAGCTTTGATACTCCGGATTATTGGCAAATAACAGATTCGGCATCGCCGCACTAATAATTTGCTCGGTGCATAAGTTATCGTAGTTACCTAAATAACTGCTTATCCCTTGTGCCAACACCAATGGTGCAGGTGAAATTAATGCTGTTTGTTTGCGGCTCTGCGGGAACAATACTGCCGGTAATTGGATTTCTGCCTGTTTATTTGACGCAACTTCACCGACTTTGATGAATTGTTGTTTTGCCGTCAACGGACGTACAGAAATGTGATATTTACGTTCTGCTTGCGCCGGTTGCTGGTGCTCATCTAAATAGGCGGCAGTAAAATATAAAATACCGGAACCTAGATGATCGGTAGCCTTTAATTTGAAATCAACCGAACCTTCGCTCATTGGCGCCAACGTAATAGAGGTTTGCGCATTGTTTAATAAACGGAATTGAGGTGCAGCATTTAGCTGAATCAAAATGTTTTGTTCGCTTTTTGTATTATTAGCAACACTTAAACTCACTTGCGCTTCATCATTCGGAGCCAAGGTAATCGGTGCGGTTGGTGATAAAACCACATCATCCCGCACTAAGGTTTCACTTTGTCCGATATTCATTTGTGCGCCATCGTTCGCCACGGCAATGGCCATAACTTTCAAATTGCCATTAAAGCCTTGTGGCACGCGATAGCTTACCGTTTTGCTGCCGTCTACATCCACAATATCCGACCAAAAGACGACCGGTTTATCGACTTTACGCTTAAACGGATTGGTATTTGCCGCCACTTTCGCCGCCATAGCCATTTCAAGATCGGCGTCACCACCGGTTTGAGCGTATTGCAACACTTTACGGAACTCCGGCAGGATTAAATCTAGAATTTGCAAAGTTTCAACTTGTAATGCATATTTCGGGAAGAAGAATTTCAATGGTTCCGCCTGTTGATAACCGGCAACCTGTAAAATCCCTTCATTCACGGCATAAATAATTGCTTTACTCGGTTTATTGGTCGTCAAAGTAAGATCTACTTTTTCACCAGATTTCACCATTTTTGGCGCGCTGACATTCATTTCTAAGCGATGATTGTTTACGTTCACGCTAAATGGTGCAACACCATAACTTAATGGACTGGTGAAAATATCATCAGACTTCATATCACGGGAGAATTGCACGTTGATATAACCACTGCCTTCAAAATTAGCAGGAATTCTGATTCTTTGAACAGAGCGGTTAGTGGTGGATTTAAACCATTGATGGGCATAAACACGATCACGTTCAATCGTAATTAAGCCACTACCTGCATAAGGTGCATTAATTGCCACTTCAATTTCTTCACCCGGCATAAATTGTTTTTTGTTTAAATTCAATTTTAGCTCGGTGTTTTTATCCATGGCCACCGTCACATTGCTATTACCGATGACAGTGTAAGGAATACGGTTTACGGTTTCGCCATATTGATTGTTAATCACCAACACGAAATCACCGCTACGTTCTGTATTTAAACTCACTTCGGAACCAATACGATTAATCACTAATGGTTGTTCGCTGAGTTGCGTTTCTACCATTTTGGATTCGTATTTATACGCACCGGATGCTTGCTCTGTTAATACGGAAACATATTTGCGCTCCATTAAGACCGCACTTAAGCCCTCAACGGATACTTTTTGCAAACTTGGGTCAATGGCAATTAAGCTGACTTTATTTTCGCTATTTTCTCTTAAATAACTTAAATCTTGTGAACTGCTATAACCCACTAACCAAGGCTGAGCAGACACTAAGATAGATTGCACTTTGGACACACCACGGCCACTGTTGTTTTCATAACCGTCTGCCGTGAAATATAACATTTGCACGGTATTTTCCGCTTCTTGTGCCAAATTTAAGGCAAAAGTCGCGTCACCGTTATTATCGGTCAGCTGATCTTGCAACTCACGTTCTAGCAGGATCGCATCTTTATTTCGTTGGTTATCATAGAATTGATAATCCTTATATTCCGGAAAACTTGGGAAGATAGAATGCAATATAATATTTGCACTTACTTTACGTTGTTGCGCCGGGGTACCGAATAAATTAGTTAAATGCACGGTGGCTTTTAAATCTTGTGGCGCAACCCAAGCCAATTTTTGATCGCCGTTAAAACCGGTATTAATTTTTAACGTATCCGGTTGGAATTCCTGCACTTGGAAGGTCATGGAACCTACTTCGGTTTGCTCTTTTCCTTGAGCAATATAAACCCGCGCAGACCATTCGCCGGTTTCTGCACTTTCCTCTAACGGATAATTCAAACTGTTCAAACCACCTTCATTTACACGAATATTTTTCTGCCAAAGAATTTTGCCTGATGGTGAAGTCAATTCCACCACTAGCGGTACGCCAGCCAACGATTTCTGCCAATCCAAGGCCTTGCTGATAATCCCGATATAAAGAGATTCGCCCGGACGATAAATGCCACGATCATTAAACACAAAGGCTTTGATAGCATTTTGCTCCGGTGAAATTTCTTGGCCGCGAATGTCAAAGCGAGAGAAATCTAAAGTGCGGTCGGATTTATTAATAGGTAAGAAAGATTGATCTGCTCCGCGAGTCACCAAATACATCACAGGTTCCAATTCCTGTTTGTAATTTTCCAAAGATGGCAACAACGCAACGCCTTGACGGTTGGTATATTGGGAAGCAATCACTGTGTTATTACGGGAAATAACTTTCACGGTTGCACCGGATACCGGATCGCCACTTGCAATAGATTGTACAAACACAGATTGAGTACCATCAGCGGCCTTTTTGACGATAATGCCTAAATCCGTTAACACCACCAAACGATAATCAACTTTTTTCGACTCTTGCTCAGAATAATAGTCGTATTCTGACGTTTCATCGGAATCTTTCAATTTGTTGCTATTGTCATCATTAGAAGAATCGTCGCCGGAATTGACCGCACTTGCCTTCACCCAGAAGATCCCTTGTCTTGGCAAGCCTTTTTGACTCAAATCGACACTGAGATAATCAGATTTGCGCGGTTCACTGTTGTTGACAACCAAGGTTTCGGTTTTGAAATTCGCAATATCATCAAATTTCAAACGACCCAAATCCGGTTTTTGGAAACTACCGGAATTTAAATTGGCAATATGGCGTAACTGCTCGCCTTGGACGCGACCAATATCTAATCGAACATTATCCGCATTGCGAACTGCCAGGGTGAGTTTGCCGTCACCATATTGAGATAACAATGCCCCTTTGCCCACAAAGCTGATATACGTTGGATAATTCGGAGCGCATTGTAAATCGCCTACAGCGTCTTTAAGTTGATAACCGCCTAATGCCGTAAATTTATTTTCCAATTGCAAATACACACAACGACCTTCCGGAATATCAAAACGAAAAGACTGTGCTTTAGCATAAGGTTGTTCGCTTAGAATGAGTTCGGGCTGAATGCGTTCGCCTTTATTTACCATGGCTTCCGTCAGTTTCGTACGGGTATAACTTTGACCTTCAGGCAATTCCGGCAATAGCACTGTAATCAAGTTATCGGCAATATCCTTACCCTTTACGCCATAGTTAAAATTGAGGGTTAATACCTGTTCTGCCTCATCGCGTTCATTATTAATAATTTTGAACTGATTATAGGAATTATCCAAACTGTATTTGGTCGGTATCGCAACCAGCTCCGACACACCTTTTTCCAAGGTATTCACCCCTGTTTTGGCGCGTAATTTCTGACTGATTTTAGTTTCGACAAATTGATTCGGTTGGGTAGATAACCCCAATTCATCAGAACTAATCCACACATCCAATTTGTTGTCAGAATAATTAATTTTAAATTTCAGCGGATTAATCATATCAAGCGATTTATCTTGATTTTGACGCACCAAATTCACCTCAACCGCTTTTTCTAATTCTTTCGGATCAATAGGGTTAGAGAAGGTGAAATGCGCTAAAGAATGGCGAACATGCGCCAAATTAGGATCTTGATAAAATTCAACATCGGATTGCGTAACACTAAATGGCTCGGTTTTGATGGAATGAGTTCCCACCACCGATTTAGCATAGGTTAGGCTTGGATTTAATGCGATTTTTTCTAACGTAATTTTATATTCTTGCCCTGTCGGCCAATCTTGATTCGGGGTGAATGTTAATAAATGATCATTTTTCCAGACCCATTTCCCCTCAATGGCCGGTTCAATTTTCACACCTTGATTGATTTCTCCCTTCACTTTGTCAATCGGTGCGACACTACCACTAAACTCAATATTCAGTGGGTAAATCACGCTTGGCGTTTGTTCATAATCACTCTGTTGAATGCGATTAAATTTCACCGTAATCGCATTAGTATCATCTGTTTTTTGTTGTTGATACCAATAAACACTACCTGCAACAGCTAACGCAATAGCCCCCACTGCTACAAATTTCTTTTTGCCTATCATAGGACTTTCTCCGTTCCTTAAATTTGTAATTGCTAAACTAGGTTAATTTGTACCGCCCACGGTAATTTGGTCAATTTGTAATGCCGGTTGCCCCACGCCTACCGGCACGCTTTGCCCCTCTTTACCGCAAGTACCTACACCATGATCCAATTCCACGTCATCGGCGACCATGGACACATTTTGCATGACTTCAATACCACTACCGATTAACGTTGCGCCCTTCACCGGCTTAGTGATTTTGCCTTTTTCGATCAAATAAGCTTCTGAAGTAGAGAACACGAATTTGCCGGAGGTAATATCCACTTGGCCGCCACCAAAGTGCGGTGCAAAAATGCCGTGTTCTACGGAAGCCACCAAATCCTCAAATTTATCTTTACCCGCCAACATATAGGTATTAGTCATGCGAGGCATTGGCAAATGCGCATAGGATTCACGACGTCCATTACCTGTCGGCTGCACGCCCATCAAACGGGCATTCATTTTATCTTGCATGTATTTCTGCAAAATACCGTCTTTAATCAATACGTTATATTGACCTGGCACGCCCTCATCATCTACGGTGACCGAGCCACGACGATCCATTAAGGTACCGTCATCCACGATCGTACATAGCGGCGACGTGACTAATTCACCAATTTTGCCGGTAAACAATGAGCTTTCTTTACGATTAAAATCGCCTTCCAAGCCATGTCCTACTGCTTCGTGCAATAACACACCCGGCCAACCTGCGCCCAACACAACCGGCATTAATCCTGCCGGCGCCGCCACCGCGCCTAAATTTACCAATGCTTGACGCACAGATTCTTTCGCAAAATAGACCGCTCTTTGTTCGCCTTTATAGCTCTCAAAGAACCATTCCAAACCGAAACGACCGCCTGCGCCCGCACTACCACGCTCGCGCTTACCGTCTTGTTCTACCAACACGGAGATCGATAAACGAATTAACGGTCGAATATCTGCCGCCAAGGTGCCATCGGTGGCCGCTACCAGTATCTCTTCATACACCATACTTAATCCGGCATTCACCTGCACCACTCGTGGGTCTTCCGCGCGGGCGGTTCTATCAACCAAACGCAATAATTCAATTTTTTGTTCTTGGCTTAAACTGTATAGCGGGTTAATCGACTGATAACGCAAAGGTGCATCCAGCGGATTAAATCTCACCGGTAGAATAAAATTACATTGGGAAGGTTGCGCAATACCACGCACTGCCTGTGCGCATTGTTGCAAATTAGTTAAGTTGATTTGATCAGAATAGGCAAACCCAGTTTTCTCACCACTTACTGCACGGACGCCTACGCCACCATCAATATGGAAACCGCCCTCTTTAATAATACTATCTTCCAACACCCAATTTTCATCTTGGCTAAGTTGAAAATACAAATCCGCATAATCCACATTGCGCTGCGCCAACGTGTCAAACACATTCGGCAAATCGGACAATGTCAAATTATTACGGGCTAGTAGGGAGTCAGTCACTTGTTTTAACATGAAATCACACTCAAAAATAAATCAAAAAAAAGTTGAGAAAATTGTGCAAAATTATAACGTATTTTCCGCAAAAACCGAAAAAGAAAGTTAGCTAAAATGTAGATTACAGATTTATTTTTGAGGCGGTTAGAGGGGAATAAAAAGTGCGGTCATTTTTCGAAGTATTTTCCAAAACACCCCCAAAATTAACCGCACTTTACGCCACATTTATTATTGTTATTGCCGCTCAATCACCACTTTAATATCTTCCGGCGGTGCATAATAAGGGGCGGAGGTGATAAATAAATGAATGCCCAACTTGGCATAATCGGCGACATTATTTTTATTTACGCCGCCTGCAACAGAAAGGGTGATTTTTTTACCGCTTGCCGCCACCAAAGACAATGCACGCTTCACGTCATCCACCGACCATTTATCCAGTTGAATAATATCCGGTTCGGCATCGAGCATTTGTTCAAATTGACTGAAATTATCCGCTTCCAAAGTAATTTTATTTTCCGGCGCTTCCCGTCTTAAACGTTCCACGATTGCCGTCCAATTATCGGGTTCCGCAAGCAAGTTGCGATGATTGGTAAACACCAGCAACGTTTCACTAATGCCTTGGCGATGAATATGCCCGCCCGCGGCCAACACCGCATTGGTCGCCAGCTTTCGGGTATTCGGAATGCTTTTACGGGTACAAGCCACCACCGCATGAGGATGAATGGCTTTGGCATTAGCGATCATATCCGCCGTGTATTGCGCCACGCCACAAGACCACTCCAACACCAACTGAACCACTTTCCATGCCTGATGTAATTTGTCGCCGGAAGCCACCGCACTTAACAGCACCATGCCGGCGTCAACGGTTTCGCCTTCCTGCACATAAACCTGAGGTTCAATATCCAGTTTTTTCAGCAATTTTTCTGCCACACCGATTCCCGCCACAATACCGGCATTTTTACGTTTAAATAAAATTCTCGCCGATACGTTGTCCAAACCGAGCGCACGCGTCGTCAAATCGCCACGATAAATATCCTCCAATAAAAAATCGTCTAATTCTTTATCTGAAAAATAAATCATGTGTTCTCCTTAAATAAATCGTCCTAAATGCAATCTAACCTGTCTTCCTGCTAAAAAATCCGCCTCTTTCGGCTCATGTGTTACTAATAATGTGGTGATCTGCAATGCCTGAGTTAGGCTTTTTACCTCATGCCAAATATGCTCACGGGTTTGCCAATCAAGAGAAGAAAAAGGCTCATCCAATAACAGCAAATCTGGCGGATGGATTAACGCTCTGGCAAGCGCTGCCCGTTGTTGTTCGCCACCGGATAATTGATGAGGATAACGATCAATTAAATGGGCGATTTTCAATTTTTCCAACAATGCCAACTGTTCTTCACGGGACGCATCGGATTTGGCGAGCATTAAATTACCGGCGACGCTTTTATGCGGAAATAAATACAAGCGCTGATTTAAATAACGGCAATTTCGTTGCCACGGTGGCAATACATTCAGATTTTTCTGTGCGAGTAAAATCTCGCCCTCGTAATCAATATAACCGGCGATCGCATTTAGCAAGGTGGTTTTTCCGCTACCCGACTCGCCCACTACGGCGACACATTCTCCTTTTGCTACACAAAGAGAAACCTGTTGCAAAATACCGGCCTGTAACTTTTCGATCTTCAGCATATTAAACATTCCGATTCAGCACCCGAAGCAAAAACAGCAAACAGGTAGCAATAAACAAGAGCCACAACGCGGCACCGATCGCAATTTCAAAGTCACCACTGGAGATATTCAGATACACCGCCATCGGCAAGGTTTCGGTTTTAAAGCGGGTGGCACCGGCAAGCATTAGTGTCGCGCCAAATTCCCCAATGGCCCGCGACCACGCCAAAATTGCACCGCCCAACAACGGCTTCCAGCACATGGGTAATTCCACTTTAAACAGCGTTCTGAAAGGCGATAAGCCTAAATTGTAGGCGGCGAGACGGTACCCCTGATCAAACGACGTGAAAATGCCTCTGGCATTGCGTAACAAAATAGACGAGGCGATATAAGTCTGCGCCACCACAATGCCGATCGGACTAAAAATCCATTGGCTGATCCCAGGAATCAGTTGGCTCAATATGCCCTGCGAATTAAACAACAGCAACAAACTCAAGCCTGTCACCAACGGCGGCAACACCATCGGCAAATCAAGAAACGTATCAATAAACTTTTGCAAAGGTAACCGCACTTGGCTCATCAGCCACGCGGATGGAATAGCAATACATAGCGCCAAAAGAAGAGAAATAAGCGAGGTACCGAGAGACATCCCTAAGGCGAAATGCAACTCTGCATCGAACAACGCTTTTTTGAAAAAATAAAAATCCAATTGCGCCGTTAAAGAAAGCACTGCGCCTACGACAATACATAACAACATAACCAGCGGAATCAGTGCTAACTTTAAACTGAGGCTTTTATTTAATAGGGAGGAAGCCTTCATTGGTAAAATATTTCACGCCTTGTTCGGATTTGAAAAAGTCTAACAACTGTTTGGCTTCTGTCGGCTGCTGACTTGAGGAAAGCAAACCAAGGGTCACTTTTTCTTCCGGCGTACCGACCGGGTTTGGTAATAAATCCACTTTATCACGCACTTTCCACGCCCCGGAACGACCAACAACCGCCGCATCCACATCCCCATTAAGCAAATACAACATCAATTGTTTAACCGTCGCCGCTTTCACCACCACTTTATCGTTAAGCTGTTGTTGATAACCGGACAGTTCAAAGATTTTTTCCGCACCTTTGCCTAATGCCATGGCTTTACTATCGCCAATGCCCAAACGCAACTGACTTTCCGCCAGTGCCTTGAAAGAATCAATCCCCGCGCTTTTATCCTTACGCACCGCCATCACCGGAATATGCAATACCACCGGCGCAACGTCTTTCACTTCATTCGCCTGTTGCAATTTTTCCACATAATCCGCCGAACCGGACAAGAACAAATCGCCGCTTTTCACCTGATTATAACGTGCCAAAAGCTGCCCCGAACCGCCGTATTCCACGGTGACTTTATTACCCGTATCCTTTTCAAATTGCTGAATAATTTTTTCAACCGGTTCTTTCAAGCCTGCGCCGGCATAAAGATACAAATCCGCTGCCTGCGCAGAAAATGCCGCCATCATCAACACGGCCAATGTTGCTACTTTTTTCATCTCACACTCCTGTTTAAAAAGTGAAGTAAATATAGCACATTGGTTATATAAAAATAAATATAATGAAAAATGCGATCAAAAAACACTAAGAATTTTGACCGCTCTTCGATTGTTAAACGCTAAAAACAAGGTTAATACTTGGGTTGGATCTGCTTAATATGATATCCAAATTTCGATTCTTGGATTTCCATCTCATAATATTTAGGCAATTCATTTTTATCTTTTGAAGAACAAAAATAATAGTGTTTATCTTGAGAATTATCTGTTAATTGAAGAAGATAGTTGCAACGTTCTCCATACAATTGATAGTTTGAATAATTCTCCTTAGATTCAACTGAATTTGTTATAACAAGATCATGATATTCCGGTGACTTTAACAGCGTATAAAGTTTACCGCCATAAGGCAAAATTACTCCTTTCAACAAGAATATACTTAGAATAATTGCAGCACTGATAGAAATCCCCCAAATATACAGCTTAGTAAAAGCATATATTGCCATCGTTTTGAAATGATTATGCTTAGCCAAAATAAAGACTAGCATAATAGAAAGAGCAATAACCGGATAATACAAATAATGGTAGAGTTCATATGGATAGGTTGTAAATTCAAAAGAAGGAGACACAACACAATAAAAGAAGAAGATGAAAAATAAAATAAGAAAAAGTAATACTTTCAATCTTGGCAATGTATATTTAGGTAATAAAGAATGATGATTTGTAATCGTTGAATTATTGACCGGCAATGCTCGATTCAAATCAAAAGGCTCAAACTCATTAACAAACATTATCTTGGTTATTCCTTCCATACCGGGAACATCAAGTAACCTTACCCTTTTTTCTTGTACCAACTGTTCTAACTCAGCTGTCATAAAGTCCGGTTTGGAATAGCTATACCAAAAAGTTTTATCCCAAAAAAGTAGATTGCTTTGAAGACCATTACGAAAGTAATTAACCCCCATATATCCGGAGTAAATAATTAACTCATCGCGGTCAGGAAATTCCTCTTTAAACTTCTCAACAATGTTATGATCCATTCGTAGTTTATAGTCTAGATTGCGAACAATTTCTACTTTTTTATTCTCTGAAAATTTATATTCAGAAAAAACGCATTCACAATCTTCATTATTATAATAAAAATCACAAAAATAATTCCCAAGTCGATATTGTTCCGGAACAACAATTACATCAGATAGGACTGATGAAATCTTAAAATTATTTTTATAACGTTTTGTTAAAGATGTTTCATAATGTTTTTGAACAATATAAGGATAAAGAATATTGCCGTTCTGTATGGCAACTCGTAGCCAAAGTGGATAGCGCATTTTAAGGTTCCTATGTGCTGTAATATATTTTATTTATTTAAAGTGCGGTCGTTTTTCTAAATGTTTTTTACTTTTCCTAATAACTCCGCCACTACTTTCGGTACGCCTTCGCCGGCTTTCATTTTTACTGTTTCCACCGGGCGTGGGATAAAGCCTGTATTTGGATTCGGGTCGATGAGGTAAATTTGGGCATTTTTCGGGGCTTCGTTGACCAAGCCGTTGGCGGGGTAAACCTGTAATGAAGTGCCGATAACCAGAACAACGTCCGCTTGCGAAACCAAGTCAATTGCCGGTTCTAACATGGGGACGTTTTCGCCGAAAAAGACAATATGGGGGCGCATTGGGTGTCCGTTCGGGTCTTTATCGTCCACGGATTGTTCGCCGAAGCAAGGTACGATGTAATCGGGGTCAAAACCGCTGCGCGCTTTGTTTAATTCGCCATGCAGGTGCAACACATTAGCACTACCGGCGCGTTCGTGCAGGTCATCTACGTTTTGCGTGATGATTTGCACGTTGTAGCCTTGTTCCAATTCTACCAAGGCCTTGTGTGCTGCGTTGGGTTGGACTGCAGAACAATTACGGCGGCGTTCATTATAAAAATCCAACACTTTTTTACGGTTACGTTGCAGGGCTTCCGGCGTGCAAACTTCCTCAATTTTATGCCCTGCCCATAAACCATCCTCCGCGCGATACGTCGGAATACCGCTTTCGGCGCTAATGCCTGCACCGCTTAATACGACACAAAGAGGTTTCATCTTCTCCTCCCCACCTAAATCGCCTTATCCCAATACAACGGCACGTTGCTCAAGCGGGACATGGTTTCCACATAGTTTTTTACTTTCGGCGGGAAATGGATGCCTTTTACACAGGTGAGGTTACGCAAGATTGGGAAAACGAGGATGTCTTCTAAGGAAAGATTGCCATTAAGTGCGGTGTCCGATTGGATTAAATCGGAGAGTTGAGCTAAATCAGGTGCAAGACGGGCGAGATAGGTGTCGGTATTTGCCAGATTGTCAGCGAAGTTGCCGATCGATTTTTCTTTATTTTCAGTGAAATAATTGACCGCACTTTGGGTGGCATATTCCAGTAAACCAAGGCGGGTAAAACGCGGGAGAACCAAATGATTGTGATAGCTTCCAACCTGTTTTAGCCAATCTTCTATTTGTGGACGAACCTTTTCCGATAAAACTTTTTCCCCGTAGTGTGCATCAATGTAACGCACGATATCCAAACTTTCCGGCATGGCTTCGCCGTTTTCTTTAACTAAAATCGGGACGATTTTTTGACCGATGAGCTTGGTTGGCGTTTCCACGTCATCGTTTAGGATCGTGACCAAGTCAACAGGCACTTTTTTCAAACCAAAAATCATGCGGGCGCGCACGCAAAACGGACAATGGTCGTAAACGTAGAGTTTCATAAGGTCTCCTTTTGTTGTTACTGTTGAGGAAAGTGCGGTGGGTTTTGCGGGTATTTTCGAAATTATATAGCAGTTGCACAAAGCTGAAATGACGGTCGCTGAGCTTGTCGATGTGTAAGTCATTTCAGCTTCTCCGATACACAAAACGAATGCTTCGACAAGCTCAGCAAGCGTTTTGTGCATTTGCTACATAATACCGGGTATTTTTAGATTGTATCGCTTGGTTTCCTCTATTTACGGAGGAAGTATAGGTGTTTCTAAAATACTCATAAAATCTACCGCACTTTTTTTACATCACCACCACATCAAACTGTTCTTGTGTGTAAAACGGTTCGGTTTTTATTTGAATTTGTTTGCCGATGAAAACTTCCAACTCGGCCAGTAAGCCGTGGGATTCTTCATTGATTAAATAATCGGCAACGGCGTGGGAGGCGTAAACCACAAATTGTTCGCTGGAGAATAAATGATGCACGCGGATAATTTCGCGCATGATTTCGTAACATACGGTTTCCACGGTTTTTACCCGTCCGCGACCTTCGCAAGTCGGGCATTCGCAACAAAGGATATGCTCCAAACTTTCGCGCGTGCGTTTGCGAGTCATTTCCACCAAACCTAATTGAGTGAAGCCGTTCACATTTGTTTTCACTGGATCGGAAGCCAACGCCTCTTCTAAAGATTCCAACACGCGAGTGCGGTGCAATTCGTTTTGCATATCGATGAAATCAATGATGATCATGCCGCCGAGATTGCGTAATTGGAGCTGTTGGGCGATGGCTTTGGTCGCTTCGATATTGGTGTTGAAAATGGTTTCTTCCAAATTACGATGCCCGACAAACGCGCCGGTGTTGATATCGATAGTAGTCATGGCTTCTGTTTGTTCGATAATCAAATAGCCGCCGGACTTAAGATTCACACGTTTATCCAACGCATTGTGAATCGCCGTTTCTACGCTGTACACATCAAAGAGCGGTTGATTTCCCGTATATAAAATCAATTTATCCGTGAGATTCGGGATAAATTCTTCGGTGAATTGTTTCACTTCGTTGAAACAAAGTCGGGAGTCAACATGAATACGATCTAATTTGGCACCGATAAAATCACGCAAAATGCGTTGAGTCAGCGCTAGTTCACCGTAAAGCATGGAACGGGTCGGGTATTTAGCACGACGCTCCAGCACTTTACGCCATAAACGTTTCAGGAATTCCGCGTCTTGTTGTAAATCCAGCTCACTTGCGCCTTCGGCAGCAGTGCGAATAATGAAACCGCCCAATTCATCGCATAACGGCAGCGCCAGTTCTTTCAAGCGGGCGCGTTCCTCCTCGCTTTCAATGCGTTGCGACACGCCCACATGGCTATTTTCCGGCATGAACACCAAATAGCGGGAAGGCAGCGTAATGTCCGTAGTAAGGCGCGCGCCTTTGGTGCCGAGCGGATCTTTCACCACCTGCACGACAATATCCTGCCCCTCGTGCACCAGCTGGGAAATGTCTTTTACCACAAATTGCTTTTGTTCGTTTTCATCCACGCATTCGGTGTGTGAGACAATGTCTGAGGCGTGCAAAAAGGCGGCTTTTTCCAAGCCGATGTCAACAAACGCTGACTGCATTCCCGGCAGCACGCGGGTCACGCGCCCTTTATAAATGTTTCCCACAATACCGCGTTTGCCTTGGCGTTCAATATGTACTTCTTTTAATATACCTGTTTCTACAAGGGCAATGCGCGTTTCGTTGGGTGTCACATTGACCAATAATTCGACCGAATCCATAATGTCCCTGCTCTTAAGTTTTCTAATTTTTTTCGTCTAATAAGTCTAACGAAAAGGAAAATAGAATAATAGGGGCAAATGCGGTAAAATGCGCCTCTTTTCACATTTTTCAGCAGTCTATGTACTAAGGTTGGTACGATGTTTGGATTAGATCCAACAATTATCACATTTGTTATTTATATCGTCGGCATGCTCGGTATCGGGATTGCCGCTTACTATTACACCCAAAATTTCTCCGACTACATTCTCGGCGGTCGCCGTTTGGGTAGTTTCGTCACCGCCATGTCTGCCGGCGCTTCCGATATGTCCGGCTGGCTGTTAATGGGCTTGCCCGGCGCAGTTTATTTATCCGGTTTGGTTGAAGGGTGGATCGCCATCGGTTTAACCCTCGGTGCGTACCTGAACTGGCTGTTTATCGCCGGTCGTCTGCGCGTTTACACAGAATTCAATAATAACGCTTTAACCCTGCCCGAATATTTTCATCACCGTTTCGGCACGTCCCATAACTTATTGAAGATCGTCTCCGCCACCATTATTCTGGTGTTTTTCACTATTTATTGCGCCTCGGGCGTGGTTGCCAGTGCGAAATTATTCCGCAATCTGTTTTTAATTGACTACTCCACCGCACTTTGGTACGGCGCGCTCGCCACCATCATTTACACCTTCATCGGCGGTTTCCTTGCCGTCAGCTGGACAGACACCATTCAAGCCACGTTAATGATTTTCGCGTTATTGCTCACGCCGGTTTTCGTGGTGATTTCCATTGGCGGCATTGACGAGTTGCAAAACGTCTTACAACAAGCGGAAATTAGCGCGCAAAAAGACTTTACGGATTTATTCCGCGGCACCTCCACCGTCGGCTTGCTAAGTCTTGCCGCTTGGGGCTTGGGCTATTTCGGGCAACCGCATATTCTGGCCCGCTTCATGGCAGCAGATTCCGTGCGCTCCCTAAATAAAGCCCGTAAAATCAGTATGATATGGATGGTACTCTGTTTGGTTGGTGCCGTTGCGATCGGTTTCTTTGGTATGGCATATTTCTATGCGAATGCAAACACGGCTTCTGCGGCTTTGGTAAACCATGAACCGGAACAAGTTTTTATTGAATTATCCCGACTATTATTTAATCCGTGGATCGCCGGTATTTTGCTTTCCGCCATTCTTGCTGCAGTGATGAGTACCTTAAGTTGCCAACTGTTAATTTCTTCCAGTGCCATTACTGAAGACTTTTACAAAGGCTTTATCCGCCCGAAGGCTTCAGAAAAAGAATTGGTTTGGCTTGGACGCGCCATGGTATTGATGATCGCCGCTATCGCCATTTGGATCGCTCAAGATCAAAACAGCAAGGTTCTGAAACTTGTGGAATTTGCTTGGGCGGGCTTCGGCAGCGCCTTTGGCCCGGTGGTTTTACTTTCATTATTTTGGAAACGCATGACTTCCTCCGGCGCCATGGCAGGCATGCTGACAGGTGCCATCACGGTTTTTGCGTGGAAAGAATGGATCCCGGCGAAAAGTGAATTGGCTCAAGTTTATGAAATGATCCCAGGCTTTTTACTGGCTACCCTTGTTATCATTGTCATTTCGCTGCTATCAAGCAAACCTGACGCCGAAACGCAAGAAACCTTTGAAAAAGCGCAAGAAGCCTACAAAAACGCCTTATAACGGGAACGCTAAAAATGATCGATTTTCGTCCTTTTTATCAACAAATCGCCACGACCCATCTTTCGCCTTGGTTGGAAACCTTGCCATTACAAATGAAACAATGGCAACAACAAACCCACGGGGAATATGCTAAGTGGGCAAAAGTCTTGGAATTTCTACCGCACTTATCGGCTTCCCGTATTGATCTGAAAAGTGCGGTCAAATCCGAACGTGATTCTGCGCTTTCCGACGGCGAACGCCAACGCATTATTCACCATTTAAAACAACTCATGCCATGGCGCAAAGGGCCTTATCATTTACTCGGCATTCATGTGGATTGCGAATGGCGCTCCGATTTCAAATGGGATCGCGTGCTACCACATTTAGCGCCATTGCAAGACTGCACGATTTTAGATGTGGGTTGCGGCAGTGGCTATCATATGTGGCGCATGGTGGGCGAAGGCGCGAAAATGGTAGTGGGTATCGACCCGACGGAATTGTTCTTATGTCAATTTGAAGCGGTACGCAAATTATTAAATGACGATCGCCGAGCCAATTTGATTCCTCTCGGCATCGAGCAAATGCAACCGCTTGCGGCATTTGATACGGTGTTTTCTATGGGCGTGTTATATCACCGCAAATCACCGTTGGATCACCTTTCCCAACTGCGTGCGCAACTGGTTAACGGCGGCGAATTGGTGCTCGAAACCTTAGTGGTGGACGGTGACGAAAACACGGTGTTGGTGCCGATGGATCGCTACGCCAAAATGAAAAATGTGTATTTTATTCCGTCCGTTGCCGCATTGATTAATTGGCTGCAAAAAACCGGCTTTAAAAATGTGCGTTGCGTGGATGTCGCCGTTACCTCATTAGAGGAACAACGCAAAACCGATTGGTTGGAAAATGAATCTCTCATTGATTTTCTCGATCCGAATGATCATAGCAAGACGATTGAAGGCTATCCCGCACCGAAAAGAGCGGTCATTTTGGCGAATAAATAAAGGAATTACATTGAGATTCAAGACTGAAAATAGTAAAGTAAGCAACCGTTGATTTTTATAAACTAAAGCTAAAAAGGCGGAAAATATGGGTAAAAGTGTTGTCGTTCTCGGCGCACAATGGGGCGACGAAGGAAAAGGAAAAATCGTTGACTTGCTCACTGATCGCGCCAAATATGTGGTGCGTTATCAAGGCGGCCACAACGCCGGTCATACCTTAATCATCAACGGTGAAAAAACCGTTCTACGTTTAATTCCATCAGGCATCCTACGCGATAACGTCACCTGTTTAATCGGTAATGGCGTTGTGCTTTCCCCTTCCGCACTTATGCAGGAAATGGGCGAATTAGAAAGCCGCGGCGTAAATGTACGTGACCGTTTATTAATCTCCGAAGCCTGCCCATTAATTCTGCCTTACCACGTTGCCATGGACCACGCCCGTGAAGCGGCACTCGGCAAAAAAGCCATCGGTACCACCGGTCGCGGCATCGGCCCGGCTTATGAAGACAAAGTCGCTCGCCGCGGTTTGCGCGTGGGTGATTTATTCAATCGCGAAGCCTTCGCCGAAAAACTCAAAAATCTCCTTGATTACTACAACTTCCAATTGGTGAATTACTACAAAGTCGAACCGGTTGATTATCAAAAAACCTTAGATGACGTGTTCGCTGTTGCCGATATTATCACCGGCATGGTTGCCGACATCACCACCATTTTAGATACCGCGCGCAAAAACGGCGACAACATTTTATTCGAAGGCGCACAAGGTACCATGTTGGATATCGACCACGGCACTTATCCGTATGTCACCAGCTCCAACACCACTGCTGGTGGCGTAGCAACCGGTTCCGGTTTCGGCCCGCGCAACTTGGATTATGTGTTGGGTATCATCAAAGCCTATTGCACCCGCGTGGGTAGCGGCCCATTCACTACCGAATTATTCGATGAGGTTGGCGCAGAAATTGCCCGTAAAGGGAACGAATTCGGTGCGGTCACCGGACGTCCACGTCGTTGCGGTTGGTTCGACGCGGTAGCCATTCGTCGCGCGATTCAATTGAACTCTATTTCTGGTTTCTGCATGACTAAATTAGACGTGTTAGACGGTTTCGATGAAGTGAAAATCTGCGTAGGCTACAAAATGCCAAACGGCAACATTGTAGAATACGCACCGCTTGCGGCAAAAGACTGGGAAGGTGTTGAGCCGATTTATGAAACCATGCCGGGTTGGAAAGAAAATACCTTCGGCGTAACCGATGTGAATCAATTACCGCAAACCTGCCGTAATTACATCAAACGTATCGAAGAAGTCACCGGCGTACCAATTGCCATTCTTTCCACCGGACCGGATCGCGTACAAACTATGATTTTGCAAGATCCATTTGCTGCGTAAAAACGTATAGAAAAATGACCGCACTTTTGAACTATGAAAGTGCGGTTCTTTTTTGGAGAGTTTTTTTATGAATGAACAGGAAAAAAACGTCGTCGAATACCTAACCGAACACCCTGATTTTTTCACCACTCATCCTGATTTGCTTGCCAAACTGTCCGTGGTTCACCCACAAAAAGGCACGCTATCTTTGGTGGAAGCACAGTTGGAACAACAACGCCAACAAATCAAAACCCTTACGGCATTCTTAGAAAAATTCCATCAACTTGCCTATCAAGAGGCAGACATTTTCTACGCACTCATGCCTTTACAAAAGAAATTGTTTCAAGCGGAAGATTTCCAACGGGTGAAGAAAAACTGAAACAATGGGCGCAGTCCTATGAACTGGACGGTGCAAAAATATTGCTATTTCGAAATGCGTGGCCAAAAAATGAAACCATTCCCGAACAATATTGGATTGACCGCAAGGCATTTGAACTGATTCGCTTGGAACGCCTCAGCTTGCGCCAATTTTACTTGGGCGATTTAAGCAACAAAGAAAAACACCTGATGTTTCTGCCGGAAGAATTTCCCATTGGCTCCGTGGCAATTTGTCTGCTTGGCGCAAAAACAAGCCACAAACCCACCGCACTTTTATTATTCACCTCCAGAGATACCGCTCGCTTCCATAACGGACAAGACACCACCTTCTTAAAACACATCGTGGACATTGTGGAATTGCATTTGGGAAGATGGGTGTAATTGCCCATAAAAGTGCGGTTGGTTTTTCAGGCGTTTTTTTAAATGATAACGGTCACATGCAATGCGACCGTGAAATTACCTCGATTTTCAGTTTGTTATCGAGTACGCGTCGGGAGACGCGCACTATCTGGGGGAATGATAAGAATGATATTTATCTTGCACTGAAAGAGGTTTGTGAGAAATAAGGCAATCATAGTAAAAGAGTTTGTTTTTACTAAACCTTTTACTATGGCTAGAATGTGCTTTAAAATGGCAATTTATCAACTAGTTGGTGTCTATTGACATTAACTTATATTTCTCTTTTAAGAAGAAATACTTTTCAAAAAATCATTAATCTCTGAAGTAGTTAAGTGAGAAATAAATTCAATATCTATATTTTCATCATCCCTCATGATTTGAACAAGTCCCGTAAAATCAAATAAAATCATTACCCCCCCCCCTGAATCTTTTAAGTAAGAAAAGTCGTATCCATCTAAAAATACGCCTCCATCGATCAAACAAACCACGATACCTTTATCTAAAGGGAACGAGTTTTTCCAATAAACAAGATCACCAAGCATTATATTTTGATGGGTAGCATATTTCATGAGAATTCCTTCTTAGTTTACGAATGGCTCAACCGGCACCATTGCTGGAGTTAATTGGTATGGTTTTAATACATACTTTTGTTTACTCCAAAAACATTTACAATTTGGATAAGGAGCTTGATTTGATTCAAATATATTATGGTGAGAACCATATACTCCATGCTCCATCTTATCATCAGGAATAACATCAAGAGGACGATATCCTATTGTTTTAGGAGGAACTATTCGTCCACTTGTTGTTATACAAGGAGGACATTTTTTACATTTAGATGTACTTTCCGTCTTAGCTTGCGTACTCGCTCGCGCCCTACTTTTAACTGTTTCCTCTACCGCAGCCCCAACTGCAATAACGCCCAGTGTAATAAGCGCAGCTTTCCCTAACACAATAAGCTCCGGAGCTAAAAGAAGTGCCGGTGCAAATAACCCCAACGGATCGGTTTGATTCTGCACCGCCCCCTCAAACCGATACAGATTCACTCCCCCAGCCAACCCTATCGGATCCTGCGTAATAAACCGTCCTAACACCGGCTCGTAATAGCGGAAAAAGTTATAATGCAGTCCCGTCTCTTCATCAAAATATTGGTTCTGTAAGCGGAACGGTTGGTGGCTGCCCGATGCGGTTTCCCGGTAGCTGTCTCTAATAAGACTGCCCCAAGCGTCATAACGCCCCTTCCAGATGAGCTTGCCGTCGCTGTCCGTCATCTCCCGTGGGATGCCGATTTGGTCGCAGTGGAAGTAGTTGATGGTATGTTCGGCATTATCACCGTCTTTGTAACACTGCGCCAACGGCTCGTAACTGCCCGGCTCGCTGTAAATGTAAGTAAAAGTGCGGTCGGTTTTTTCAGCATTTTGCTGATGATTACCCGTGCGAATCTCCTGCACCAGATGCGAACCGTCCCAAATAAATTGGGTATGTAATCGTTGTTCACCTTGCTTGTTCAGTTTCGATTTAGCAATCCGTCTGCCCAGTGGGTCATAATCATACACCCAGCTTTCCGCCTTGTAACGGTCACGAATATCTGCCTGGACAAGTCGGTTTTTCAGGTCATAAGTATAACGCTGATAATCACCGTTTGCCGCTTGGCATTCCACGAGATTGCCCAAGCTATCATAAGTAAAACGAATACCGCAATAGTTAACCACGCGGTTGTCGATAACTTTTTCCGTCGGGTCGTTGATAAGGTTACTTGCCGGGTCAAAGTAAAAATGCTGACTATGCCCTTGGCTATCCGCTTTGGCAATGCGTCCCAAGTTGTCGTATTGATACTGCGTCTGTTGTGGTGCATCAAACGGCTTATGTGGAAAATAAGTACGCGTCTGGCTAAGGTGACCCAATTCGTCATAGCCGTAAGTGCGGTCGATTTGCACGGCGTTTTGTTGATTCGCAAGTCCTGCCTGTTGTTGGACCAAGCGCCCCATATCGTCATAATAGTAACGTCCGTTAAGCCGCCCTTGGCTGCGGCTAATCTCACGGTGTAAATCATCCCGCTCCATTTCGCTAATTAGCTGTTTATTCAGCTTAATTCCGCTTAAATGCCCCGTGCCGTAGTAAAAATATCGAATACTATCACCCGACGGCAACACTGTTTTTAAACGATTGTTATTGGCATCATATTCATAAGCGATTTTTTTGTCGCCATGCGCCTCTTCAATTAAACGTCCCGTGGCATCATAGCGAAAATCAATGTGTTGTCCTCCGCAGGCAACCTGTGTCATTTGTCCGTTTAAATCAAAGCTAAAGGTAGTACGACTGGATTGCTCGCCCTGACGAATATGCTCTTCGGTCATTTGACCAAGCTGATTATATTTGAATTCGGCAGTACGAATTGCCGGCTTGTTGCGTTTTGGCGCTTCCGTCACACCGTAATCCGTGCGTCTAATAAGCTGACCTTGAGTATCATACTCATACTGCGTGAGCTTATCATCGAAACCTTTTTCCCAAATCAGCCTGTCTTGGTCGTCATACACAAAACGGTAAGTGGCGTGATTCTCATTGGTCAACCCAACCAGTCTGCCTGCTTGATCATAATGATATTGGAAGTGATGTCCTTGTGCATTCGTCTTGCTGGTCGGCAAACCGTCGATACGATATTGATAGCTTGTTTGGTTACCCTGTGGATCAATCACCTGACTAAGTCGGCCCACTTTGTCATATTGATAGCGGGTTTGACTTTGATTCGGTAATAGCACCGCAATCAATTGCTGACGATCGTTGTACTGATACGCCGTGGTGTCACCCAGTACGTCGGTTTGTGAGGTAAGTTGTCCTAACGCGTTATACTTAAAACAGGTTTGATTGCCGGAACAGTCGGTAACTTGGTTTAATTGGAAGTTTTCATCGTAAGCAAATAATGTATTGTTTCCTAATGGATCAGTGCTTGAGCTCAAAAGCCCCTTGTCGTTGTAGGCATAGACGCTTTTTTGACTTAATGCATCCAGACGTTCGATAAGGTTACCGCTGTCGTCGTAACGGTAACGGGTCATATTACCCAACGCATCCGTTTGCCCGATTAAGCGTCCATCATTGTCATACAGAAAATACAACATGGCATTATCCGGGCGGGTCAGTTTGGTAATCTGTCCTTGCGGGTTATATTCAAAATAGGAGGTTTGTCCGGAATGCGACGTTTGACGCAACACTCGACCTAACTTGTCCCGTTCAAGTAGCATCGCCTGTCCGTCTGTTGAAACTAATTTGACCAATTCATTATGTTCATCAAAATGGTATTCCTCACGTCTGCCTAAGGCATCAGTTACCACAGTGTAGGTCGGGAAATACGCAAACTCCCAACGTTCACCAAGGTTGGTAGTATTGAGAGTTACTTTACCATTTGGTGTATAGTGGTCGTATTCATAAGTAGAGATTAAGCCTGCGCTATCTTCATGGGAAATCATCAGATGATTACGATAGCCAAATTTGCGCACAAGGTTACCTAAGCCATCGGTAACCTCAATTAAATCGCCTTCGACATTGTAGCGATAAGACACTAACTTACGTCCTAAGAAAGATTCATCTGTGGTGTGAGAAAGTGCGGTCGATTTTTTCAGTGTTTCCTGCAGCAGAGCCAGATCAATGTCTGAAAAGGTCTGTGTTAACAAATAGACATGGGTTAACCGCCGTTGAGAACTATCCTCGGTATTAGCCTGATTTTCAGAGATATTCGCAAACTGTAAAGCAAAGACCCGCCCGTTACCATCTATAATGGCATAAGGTAAGTTGTCTTGTCCGTATAAAAACTGTTGGCGGTTACCGTGATTATCCGTAATTTGTGTCAGCACAAAAGCACTACCGTCTTCCCCTTGACGCATAAAGGTGAAGTGTACGGTTTTATCCAAGGAGGAGATGCGAATCGTTTCCGCAGATAAACGGTGAGTCCAAATCTGCTCTGCTTGGATATACACAGGCTCTTGCTCCGCAAGGATAGATGGCAAGGGAATTTCTCGTCCTTGTTCATCAACATAAACCAGCTGTTCAGCAGGTTGTGCCTCCGAGTGTTGTTTGTCACTGCCGGCTTCTTCCCCTACCACATCGGCAAGCGCTTCTATCGGTATAGACATACGAGATTCAATACGCTGACAGCCGTTGACTAACCAACCTTGCCCCAACCAACCGGTATGCGCCACATCAGAAAAATAACTGCGCTGCCAGTTCAACGGCAGAAGACCCGGGAAAGTAAAATCCACTTCATTGCTCAGCAATTTTATCCCTAAAATCGGATTCACCGGACGCCCGACGGCCGCAGCCTGTTTACAGGCAATACACTCGCCCTCTACCGAGTGCCCACCTGCCACGGCATTGCCTTTAATCGTTAATGGGCCTTCAATCGTTACGATACCTTTTAAGGTAATACCCTTTTCATTAATATGAATCTGACCGCCTTTACTGTCTAACCGAATTTCATCTTTGCCGGTAACATGCATATTTTGGCTAATCAGCGTCAATAATTGTGCCGTGCTCAGATGCGTGTTATTACCCGCATCAATGTGATAATCCTTGCCTACCTTCAAATCATAGCTCTGCCCGACCATTTCATGTTGATCCAACAATACATTCAAGCTCCGCATCATGCCAACATTGTGCAACTCATTCATGGTAATGTTGGTCATGCGATTAAAGCCTACGGTGAGCATTTCATTTTGTTTGATGGTTTGCGAGCGGTTTTTACCTACGGTGATTTTTTCATTGCGCCCGACTTTTTCAGTACGATTACGTCCTACATTCGTCGTTTCATCATTATTCACTACATTGTTTTGGTCTTTCTCAGCATGAATAAAGATTTCTTCACGGTCTTTTTCATCCTCAAAACGCAATTCATTAAAACCATTACCTTTATGCGTCTTAGACTTAATCGTCATCCGCGTTTTGTGTTCAGGAAGGTTATAAGGCGGCTCGGTGGTGCTGTGATAAGTTCGACCGGTAATAATCGGTTGGTCCGGGTCACCTTCTAAGAAATCGACAATCACTTCATGCCCGATTCGCGGTATCATCATGGCACCAAATTGCGCGCCCGCCCAACCTTGACTAACGCGCACCCAACACGAACTATGTTCGTCATTGTTGCCCAATCTATCCCAAGGGAATTGAATCTTCACCCGCCCCCATTCATCACAATAGATTTCTTCATCTGCCGGACCGACAACATGCGCCACCTGAGGACCATCGACCACAGGACGGGGTTGTGGTGTCGGGCGCCATTGTCTTCCATGCGGTATCAGCTTCATTTCATTTTCGTAACGATTGCCCTCAGCCCCCGCCTCTTCTTCCAATACGCCACTTTGCCAACCACGATGAACGACTCCAACAACAAGCCAATCTTGGTTGAAGTTTGAGCGTGTATGACCGCTTAAGCTAAAGCAATAGCCCGGGATGATACGTAAATCATCACTGTTTGCCATCGCCATTTCCGCTTCACGTTGTTCATATTCCAAACGGTATTGGCTGAAAGGTTTGCCTTGCGCATCACGTTTATAACGTCCCGGATAATCATATAGCTCATACTGACCATGACGGTTTTCACCCAATACGTTGGCACGGTTATGGGTGGACTGATGTTCTTGGTTATAACGTGGATTGGTAAACGTGTAATCACGCAAGGTTTGCAGGGTCGGCTTTAACTTTTCTTCATACGCAAAACGCCACACCGCGGCTTGTGGACGCTCGCCTGACGGCATCGCGTTGTAAAGCAAATCACCTTTTAACTCCGCCAATTCCGTACTATTGGAAAAATGTAACGTGTGCCCGTCATTTGTGTGTTCAAAATAATAATAAGTGCCTTCTTCCGCCGCTAAGCGTTTGATAAACTCAAGGTCGGTTTCACGATATTGCACACAGTATTCACGCGTCCAGTATCTGTCTTTTAAATGAAATTGGTGTTTTGCGACCTGATTTTTACTTAACAGCGTTTCAATAATCTTTTGGCTGTCCTGTTGTTGGAAAATACGTAAATCTGCTTGTAAATCTGCACGGGATAATGCCGGCTCAATCACCATGCTATAACGGGTGCGGGAAAAACCGCTTTCACCTTGTTTTAGTCCGGTCACAATACCGTTGAGATGTCGTACGGCAGCGTTGTCTTGCCAAAAGGTTAACGTGGCGGGGTGGTCTAAGATATCGGAGAATTTTGGCGAATCATCGAAACTTGCTAATTCAAGCTCTGCACGAAATAATTCGGATAAGTGTTCGGTTACAACAAAACTCACTACTTCAAATTGGGTTGAGCCATTTACGGTTAAGCTATAACGATAATTTGATTGAACTGTCATAACGGGTTCCTATAAAGACGCTTATTTATTCATTTATGGTTTACATCTCATAAATCCCTGGTTTTTGTGGGCTTATTAAAAATAAGCCAGTTCCGCTTCATTTTCAACTTATGTAAATTTTTTCTTTTTTGTAACATTGAAGTAAAAGTGCGGTTGGTTTAAAAAGTATTTTAACTCATTGCTTGCCTGTCTTTACTAACGCGTGCCTCCCCTCTTGCTTTCGATATTATACGCTGTTAAAAAGCAAGAACTATCTAAAATTAAACAAATCCTTGATCCTGCTCACAATTTAATAAAAAGACACTTTCTTTATTGCTATTGCCTTCCTACAATGATCCTGTTTTTAATTTATTAAGAACACACAATTCAATTTTACTTCAGATATCACAAGGGTCTCATTATGAAAATTTTCACATGGCCTGTGGTTGCAGGTGCTGCACTTGGTATCGTTGCTCCACTTCTAACCTACAATGGCAATCCCGGCAATATGGGTTTCTGTGCGGCGTGTTTCTTACGAGATACTGCCGGTGCATTAGGGCTACATCGCGCCGCTCCGTTACAATATATTCGCCCCGAACTTATCGGCTTAGTCTTAGGGGCACTTGCCAGTGCCTATTTTTCTAAGGAATTCCGACCGCGTGGCGGCTCCGCACCGTTGGCTCGTATTATGCTTGGGGCCTTTGCCATGATTGGTGCGCTGATTTTCTTAGGCTGTCCGTGGCGTGCCTATTTACGTTTAGGCGGCGGTGACCTCACTGCCATTGCGGGAATCATCGGTTTGTGCGTCGGCATATTGGGCGGTATTTTCTTTGCTAATCGCGGATTTTCCTTAGGCAAATCAAGTGAACAAAGTAAATCCTCAGGATTCATTGGCGTGTTGTTCACCTTGGTACTGTTAGTGTTGCTTCTCGCCCAATTTAAATTTGGCGAAAATCTTGCAGTTTATTTTTCCGAAAAAGGTCCCGGAGCACAACACTCAGCCATTTGGATGTCCCTTGCCGGCGGCGCGTTACTTGGTGTGCTAATGCAAAAATCCCGCTTCTGCACTATCGGCGCGTTTCGTAATTTTGTGTTGTTCCGTGACACGCAACTTTTAAATGGCGTAATTGCCCTTGTTGTTTTTGCTGCAATCACCAATAGCTTGCTCGGACAATTCCATGTGGGATTTGAACAGCAACCTATCGCACATAACCAATACATCTGGAACTTCTTTGCCATGGCGTTATGCGGATTATGTTTTTCCCTTGGCGGTGGTTGTCCGGGTAAACAATTAGTGAATATTGGGGAAGGAAACAATGACGCGGCATTGTTTGTATTAGGTATGTTATTGGGGGCAGCAATTGCCCATAACTTCGGTCTCGCGGCTTCGCCTGCCGGGGTAACAGCCTATACTCCGTATGTTTTAGCGCTTGGATTTATGGCCTGTATTTATATTGGGGTAAGCAATAAATCAAAAATCTAACCGACATCATCCATGAAAAAACCGCCCTTAGTTAACGGGCGGTTTTGTTGTTATTGAATGATGGAAAGTGCGGTCAAAAAATCCAATGGATTTTAAACGTTGGTTTTGCCTACAACCCCGTTAAGGGTAAGCAAGTGTGTCGGCACACTTGCAAGTTATTTTCCAAACGTTTTTTAAATCGACAGCACTTTGCGTTAACCGTAATACCGATGGAAATAATCGCCTCGGTTAACTGCTCAAGGTTTAATGCCGTTAAAGATTACACCATTAACGGTCACGCCTGTATTAATAAAGCGTTGGCGGGAAACCTCAATTTCTTTTTGGCTGGTTTGTTCAAAGCGGGCAACTAATAATACCGTTCCAACATGACGCCCGATGACGGCAGCATCCGTCACAGCCAAGACAGGTGGGGCGGAAACGATTACCAAGTCGTAATTAGCAGAAGCCCACTCCAATAACTGTGTAAAACGCGGAGATGCCAATAACTCTGATGAGGATTGAGACATGGCGCCACGAGTAATGGCGTATAAATTTTCAGCAGCGATTTGAACAGTTTGATCAATCGCTGTACCTTGCGCCAACAAGTCGCTCAAGCCATTTTGATTGCTGACACCTAACGCGTCGTGCAAATAACCTCGGCGCAAATCTGCGTCAATTAATAGCACTTTTTTGCCGGTTTGGGCGCTTAAGTTGGCCAGGTTAGCCGCGATAAAACTTTTTCCTGCGCCAGTGCCAATGCTAGAGAACATGACACGGTTGTTTTTAGCCTGCGTTAATAAATGCTGTACGTCAGTACGTAATCCTCGCAATGCTTCGGCAGATAAATCATCCGGGAAGCGTGAAGAAAGTAAGTTTGGAATCTGTAATTCTTTAGCTTTTTTCGCTGCCTTACCACGCGATAAGGCTATTTGTTTATGGGCATAAGGCACGGTGGCATAAACCGGTACACCGATTTCATCAATTTCATCGGTAGTTTTGATACCTTTATGTAATAAGAATCTAACACTAACAATAGCACCACCAACCATGCTACCTAAAATAATAGCAAACACCAAAACCAACAATTTGCGTGGAGCAATAGGATCTGGCATCACTTGCGCTTTATCCAAAATGCGTACATTACTCACTGCGCCGGCACGAATAACATCAAGTTCTTGAATTTTATTTTGAAGCTGGACATAGATTTCTTGGTCGGACTGGAAATCACGAGTCAAGCGTACCACTTCCTTTTGGGTTTCCGGCAAGGATTCCATTTCCTTGGCTAAGCACGCTTTCTCTTTTTGCAAGACTTTGCGTTGTTCAAGTAATGCCATGTAGGTTGGGTGACCTTTTTTCCTTAAATGTCACGCCAAGAATACCCACTTTGGCTTTCGCCAAATCAATGTGATTATTAATCATTAACTTAATAGTGCTTTGTGCCACATAGCTTGTCATGTCATCATTAATCCGATTGACTTGTGGGTTATACCCCACTTCCTCCGCTTTGTGAGTCAGGTAGTAAGGATCGACGCCAATACAGTGTCCTCCTACCAGGCCCGGACGGAATGGCAAGAAATTCCACTTACTGCCCGCAGCTTCCAAAACATCTAACGTATCAATGCCAATACGTTCAAAAATAATGGAGAGTTCGTTGATTAATGCGATATTTAAGTCGCGTTGAGTGTTTTCAATAACCTTCGCTGCTTCAGCCACTTTAATGCTGGAAGCTTTGGTGTGTACCCGCCGTAATGATGCTGGCATAAACCGCATCCACTATATCTGCTATTTCCGGTGTACTGCCGCTGATAATTTTTTTAATGGTGGTTAATGTATTGACTTTGTCACCCGGATTAATCCGCTCAGGGCTATAACCGGCAAAGAAATCTTGGTTAAATTTCAAACCGGAAACTTCTTCTAAAATCGGCACGCAAACCTCTTCCGTAGCCCCCGGATAAACAGTAGATTCATAAACGACAATATCACCTTTCTTCAAGACTTGACCGACAGTATTACTGGCTTTTTGAAGCGGCGTTAAATCAGGACGATTCACATCATCAATAGGCGTTGGAACAGTCACAATAAAAAAGTTACATTGTTTTAATTGTGCTAAATCTGCGGTATAAGAAAGATGGTTTGCGGCTTGTAAATCTTCAGAAGAAACCTCTAAAGTGCGGTCTTTTCCAGAAGATAATTCATCTACTCGCTCTTGATTAATATCAAATCCAACAGTAGGTATTTTTTTCCGAACTCTACGGCTAACAGTAGTCCTACATAGCCCAGCCCAATTACACCGATTTTATAACTTTTAAGATCCATAAATGACATCTCTTGAATTTAACCTAATGATTAAACTTTAAAAATAGCTTGGAATTTAATCACATTTAAATGAGCCAATAATATTCACTAATCACAGCTTCACATACCCCAATCTGACTAATAAACCCCCGTGCAAGTTCCCCCATAAATAAACTGGTTGGACCATTCAACAAATAAACACAACAAATAAAAAACAGCCTTATAAATTAAATATACAAAAATAAAGATTGCGTCATAACTATTTGATTTTAATATAAAATTAATTTAAATGACAAGGTTAATATATAAAAATAATCACACAAAAAAATTAAATAATATATTAAAAGATAAAAATTTAAAATAACAAATCAAAAAAACAAACAAAATATAAAAATTAAACAAAACCACAAATAAATTAAATACAAAAATTAAATTTATCACAGCAACAAATCTATATTGTAAAAAATAAATTCAAATTTTATTTAAAATAAAAATAATATATAAACCTACCAATAAATCAGATAACCATTTGAATCTAAATGAAATCTTTAAACATAATAAAAAAGAGAAATTAATTCCCGACTAAATCACTTAACTTTTAAATAGACATAAAGACGAAATTCAAAACAAAAATAACGATACTTTAATGTAATTTTCAAATGCTATATATTTAGTTTGCATTTCTTACATTCACTTACACTTCTTTACAAATAAAATTAAAAACACCATAATTTTTCCAATAAAAAACCACTTTGTTCTCACAAAGTGGTTTTTGCTCTTGTAATTAATGATTAAAACACTTCTTCACTTACAAAGAAGTAGGCAATTTCACGCACCGCGCTTTCTAGACTATCAGAGCCATGAACAGAGTTCTCCCGTTGGCTTAAAGCAAAATCACGACGAATCGTGCCCTCGGCTGCAGCTTCAGGATTGGTGGCTCCCATTAACGTACGGTAATCTTGCACAGCGTTTTCTTTTTCCAACACACTCACCAACACCGGAGCTGAAGTCATATAAGCCACGAGCGGTTCAAAAAACGGCTTCCCTTGGTGCTCAGCGTAAAAGCCTTCCGCCTGTTCTTTGTTCAAATGCACCATTTTAGCCGCAACAATAGTGAAACCTTGCTGTTCAAGACGAGCCAAAATAGCACCGATCAAATTACGTCTCACAGCATCTGGTTTAATAATAGATAACGTTCGTTGTAAGCTCATATAACATCCTCTTACTGTTGTTTTGCTTTGGTTAATAATAAGTTAGCCAAGGTTTGTACACCAATACCGGTAGCGCCTATCGCCCATAAATCACTTGGCGTTTTCCGATAAGTGGCGGAACAATCAATGTGCAACCAATGTTGTTGGTAGTTTTTTACAAAATATGACAAGAATGCCGTTGCTGTGCTAGCCCCTGCTCCCACCGGAACGGTACCGGTGTTGGCGATATCGGCGAAAGCCGTTTTAATTTGTCCGCGATGTAGTTCAGCGAACGGCAAGCGCCAGAACGGCTCCATTTCCTGTTCGGCGGAGCGAAATAAGTCGGCAACCAAGTTATCATCCATAGATAGCACACTATGATAATCATTGCCCACGGCCACTTTTGCCGCGCCGGTTAAGGTGGCGCAATCTACGATAAATTGCGGTTGTTGTGCATCGGCGTCAATTAGACCGTCCGCTAATACTAAGCGTCCTTCCGCATCGGTGTTCAAAATTTCCACGGTTACGCCATTACGATACTTAATAATGTCGCCCAATTTGAAAGCACGACTGCTGACTAAGTTTTCTGCGCAACAAAGGAATAATTTCACCCGTTGATTTAAACCACGCAAAATTGCCAAGCCCAACGAACCGGTTAATAATGCTGCACCACCCATATCAGTACGCATGGTGCTCATGCCGTCGCTCGGTTTAATACTATAACCACCACTGTCGAATGTAATGCCTTTTCCCACCAAACAAGCTAACACCGGTGCATCAGGGTTGCCTGTCGGGTTGAAATCAAGTTGCAACATTGCAGGCAGATTTTGCGAGCCTTTGCCTACTTGCCATAAACCGTGATAACCGCGTTCAAGTAATTCCTCACGAGAAATGATAGAAAAACTGACCGCACTTTGCTTGCTCGATTGCTCAGCCGTTTGGCTGATAAACTTCGCGGCACGTTGAGCAAGTTCTTCCGGTGTTAAAATTGCTGCCGGTAAGTTGATGATCTGGCGCACGAATGCGGCACATTGAATGCGATTATCCAATTCTTTTTGTGCTTCTGCGGAGAGCGTTGGAAATTGGATATTAAAATCTAGCTTCGCATTATAAAACCCTTGATAAAATGCCCAGCAGGTTTCTAATTGCCAGTGTTCTCCGCTTAAAATAACGTGAGAAATACCTTGGTTTTGTAATTTTCGAGCGGCTTTTTGCACGGAAGTGCGGTCAGAAAAATCGGTTAAATGAAGGGTAGCTTTCTCTTCGTTAAAGCTGATTAACGCACTTTTCCCCCATGCGGAAGAGGCGGGTTGCGTCGAAAGAATCACTTTCATTGACATAAATTCTCCTTTTTATTAAATGATAATCGCTTGTAATATATCAGTTTTGCTCTATCAGAGTAACTATTAGTTAAGGAAAATCAAGGCACAATCACATTCTTATAAAATTCTGCTCACAAGATTTTATACATGAACCGTATTTCTTTCTGTCATGCACAAATACCATTGTTGCTTTTTTAGTTAAAAAACTTTCTTGCCTCCAACAAAAACGGTATAATCCGCACCGACTTTTTGTATGAGATTCCGCCAACGGAAGCCGGCGGGAAAACTGATTAATTATTTTAGAGGATCAAATGGCAAAAGAAGATTGCATTGAAATGCAAGGTACGATTCTGGAAACCTTACCAAACACCATGTTTCGCGTTGAGTTAGAAAACGGCCACGTGGTGACTGCACATATTTCCGGTAAAATGCGTAAAAACTACATTCGTATTTTAACCGGCAACAAAGTGACCGTAGAAATGACACCATACGATTTAAGTAAAGGCCGGATTATTTTCCGTAGCCGTTAATTTTCGCTTAACCGAACAAACAAAAACACCGGATATTTTCCGGTGTTTTTGTTTTTTTAAGCTATAGGATGTTGCACCTTTTTCAATATGCGGCGCTGAATTAATCCACCCAATAAATGCAATAAGAAAAAGACCGCACTTAAAATAAATAAAGGTGTATCGCCTAACACAGCATAAGGTGTTTTGCCTTCTGTCGGCGCCATGTTATGCGTTAACACGGTTTCCACAAATTGTGGAGCTTGTGCCACAATTTTCCCTTGTGCATCAATAAATGCGGTAATGCCCGTGTTGGTTGCGCGAATGACCGGTTTGCCAAACTCCAACGCCCGCATCTGCGCCATTTGTAGATGCTGCCACGGGCCAATAGAATTACCGAACCAGGCATCATTAGAAATTGTCACGATAAAATCGGAATTGGCCACAAGGTTTTTCTGTAGCTGCGCGCCCAAAATAATCTCATAGCAAATCGCCGCGGTGAAATTCAAATTTTTTGCCGATAGCGGTTTTTGAATGAAATCTCCGCTTTGGAAGGCCGACATAGGTAAATTAAACACCGAACCAAGCGGGCGCAAAAGGCTTTCTAACGGCACATACTCACCAAACGGCACTAAATGATGTTTGTTGTAACGATTCGTCGTTTGCAGTTCATAAGGCACATTTTTATTGCCGACCACCACAATGGAATTAAGCAATTTCCCTACGGACTCATCTTGATAAATCGTACCGATCATCACTTCCGTATTTGCTTTTTCCGCCATGGATTGCAACATCTCGAAAAACGGCTGAATATTGTTTTCATAAGTGGGAAATGCAGCCTCCGGCAAAATAATCAAATCCGTTTTTCCCAAATTACTGCCGATCAAACGACCATAATTTTCCATGGTTTGATACAAATAATTAGGATCCCATTTTAAGTTTTGTTCAATATTGCCTTGAACTAGGGTGATATTAACGGCTTTATCGGCATTTTCTTGTACATATTTCGCCTTAGAAGCATAGCCGGCAAGCACGGCGACAACAGCCAAAATCAAAGCATTGGCAACAGCCACATTCACTTTTCGTGGCACCGTCAGCAACGCAGAAACGCCGTTAAAAATGACCGCGCTTACGAACATCACAAAGAACGTTAATCCCGTCACGCCAAAAATCGGTGCGATCCCCGCAAACGGACTATCGATTTGGGTGTAGCCGAATTGCAACCAAGGAAAACCGGTCAATACCCAGCCACGTAGAAATTCGGTCAGCGTCCATAGCACAGGATAAAGCACCGCCCGCTGTACTTGAAAGCGGCGTACTAGATAAGCAAAGAGAAGCGGATATAAAGATAAATAGGCTGCCAATACTACCACTAACAAATAGCTCAGCATCAAGGGGGCGTCACCGAATTGATGAATACTGACATGCAACCAATTCACACCGAACGTGAAAAAGCTCAAGCCCCATAAAAATGCGGAGAAAAGTGCGGTGGATTTTTGTGGCGTTTTTATTACCCAAATTAATCCGAGCAAGGAAACATAAGATAGGGGCCAATAATTAAAAGGTGCAAAAGCAAACACGCCAATAAGGCCAGAACTCAGTGCGATAAGATAAGTTAAGTATTTGTTCATAAACATGATGGACGCATCTCCCGATGCGAATTCCTAAATTTTTGTTATTTAATGAAACAAACGGCACGCGTTGGAAAACGCGCGCCATCGTTGAAAGTACAACTTTAATTATTTTCTTCGTTAATCCAATCCCTCTGCCCTATTTTTTTAAAGAAGACGGTGGATTGGCATATTAAACATAAAAAACTAGTCGATAACCCCTTCTGTTTTTTCTATCTCCGGCAAATGTTCATCCGGCACGGTAACACGTAGTTGAATAACACGTCGACTGTCGGCGGAGGTCACTTTAAAGTGGAGGTTTTCCAGCGTAATTTCTTCACCGCGTTTTGGTAGATAACCAAACGCCTGCATAATCAAACCGCCGATGGTGTCCACTTCTTCGTCGGTAAATTGCGTATTAAATTCTTGATTAAAATCGACAATGTCCGTCAATGCCCGCACCGCATAAGTGTGACGGGAAAGCTGGCGAATATCTGCCACATCTTCTTCATCAAACTCATCTTCAATATCACCGACGATTTGCTCCAACACATCTTCAATAGTCACCAAACCTGAGACGCCACCAAATTCATCCACCACAATTGCCATATGGAAACGTTCGGAACGAAAATCTTTTAACATTCTGTCCACACGTTTGCTTTCCGGCACGATCATTGTCGGGCGAATCACATCCGACAGGTTAAACTCTTCCGCGTTGGCACGTAAATATTTCAATAAATCTTTAGCGTGCAAAATGCCGACGATATTGTCGCGATCGTCTGCATCATTAATCACCGGAAAACGGGAATGTGCCGATTCAATAATGGTATCTAAACAGGAATCCAAATCCTGATCCGCTTCAATAAACACAATTTGAGATCGAGGAATCATAATGTCACGCACGCGCAATTCGGCGATTTCCATGACGCCTTCAATCATTTCACGGGTATCTTGGTCGATTAAATCGTTTTGTTCGGAATCACGGATAACTTCCACTAAGTCTTCGCGATTTTTCAGTTCGCCTTGGAAAAAGCGCCCGAAAAGAGATTGGAAAAAGGATTTTTTACTGGCTTCGGGTTGATTGGTCGAGTGTTCTTCGTTCATAAAAAGTTTAACTATTACCGTCGGATTGACAGACAAAAAGTATCATATTTGCTTTCAAAGCGCAAAAATAAGCATAAAGTGCGGTCATTTTTTTATGAGAAATTTGCCCCAGGTCACAAAATCAACAAAAAACAAATTTGAGAAAATAAACAATACCATTTTGGAGTTAGCAAAAACGTTTAAATTCAAGTAGAATATACTCACTTTTTCTCACTTATTCTCGGAGGGCGTATGCAGTTTGAGCGAATTGATGCCAAGCACAACGATTTGTCCGTCATTCGAGCGTTTTTAAGAAAAAGTGGGCTTGGGTTGGACGCACAAATTGACTATTTTATCGTCGGATATCATGACTCCGGTGACATGGCGGTTTGCGGTGGCTTGGCAGGCAATATTATAAAATGCGTTGCCATTGATGAATCCTTACGCGGCGACGGTGTCGCCCTAAAACTCGCCACCGAATTAGTCAATTTAGCCTACGAACTCAAACGTCCTCACCTTTTTATCTATACCAAACCCGAATACGCACTGCTATTTAAATCCTGCGGTTTTTACACCATCTCTGACGCACTACCTTATGTTGTGCTGTTGGAAAACAGCGCCACCCGTTTACAAAAACAATGTGCCTTATGGCAAACCATGCGGGTAGCGGGCAATCGTATCGGTACCATCGTGATGAATGCCAATCCCTTCACTTTAGGCCATCGCTATTTAATAGAACAAGCGTTACAGCAATGTGATCATCTGCATTTATTTGTCGTCGGCGAAGATGCTTCACAGTTTTCTTATACAGAACGTTTTGCGCTGGTGAAACAAGGCATTGCCGATTTATCCGATATTACACTCCATTCCGGCTCCGACTATATTATTTCCCGAGCCACCTTTCCTAATTATTTCCTAAAAGACCAAACCCTTACGGACGACTGCTATTTTGCCATCGATCTTAAATTATTCCGTCAACACATTGCGCCCGCCCTTGGCATCACCCACCGCTTTGTGGGGACCGAGCCGAATTGTGCGGTCACTGCCGAATATAATCGCCAAATGCATTATTGGTTGACGAACGCTGAAATAAATAGCCCGACAATTAATGTTATTGAAATCCCAAGAAAAACCATAAACAACCAAGTTATTTCCGCTTCAACAGTGAGAAAGTTATTGGCCGAAAAAAATTGGACGGCATTGGCGGATTTTGTGCCAATGAGCACATTGGCGTATTTACAAAATGAAATGACGGTTGCTGAGTCTATCGAAGCATAAGTCATTTCAGTACGTGGGCATAAGGCGAACATTTCAACTCATTGTTCGATAAGCTCACCAACCATCTTGACAAACGTCTTGCGCAATACCCAAAAAGTGCGGTCGTTTTTTTAAACGTTTTTTAATGATTACTCCCAATAGAAGGAAAACCCTATGAAGATAACGAAAGCAGCCGTAGCCGGCACGCTGGAATCCAGTGATGCCCAAGTACGGATCCAACCTTTTTATTCATTAGATATTGAAATCAACAGCTCGGTGGCAAAACAGTTTGGTGAACAAATTGAAGCTACCGTGCGCGCAGTATTAGCCAAGTTAAACATCACTGCGGCCCAAGTGATAGTGGAAGACAAAGGCGCATTAGACTGCGTGTTACAGGCGCGCGTAAAAGCCGCCGCATTACGTGCAAGCGATGAAACCGTTAACTGGGAGGCCGTGCTATGAAATTAAGAAGAAGTATGCTGTTTGTACCGGGCTCAAATGCCGCCATGTTGAGCAACAGTTTTATTTATAAACCGGACTCCATCATGTTTGACTTAGAAGACGCAGTCGCCCTCAAAGAAAAAGATTCCGCCCGCTTATTAGTCGCACACGCGCTTCAACACCCGCTTTATCAAGAAATCGAAACTGTAGTGCGGGTTAATCCGTTGGATTCCGAATTCGGTTTATTGGATTTAAATGCCGTGGTGCGTGCCGGTGTTGATGTGGTGCGGATGCCGAAAACCGAAACTGCACAAGATGTGGTTGATATGGATAACGCAATTACCGACATTGAGAAAGCCTGCCGTCGCGAAGTAGGTTCGACCAAAATGTTAGCGGCCATCGAATCGCCATTAGGTATCACTCAAGCAAACCAAATCGCCACCGCCTCCAAGCGTTTAATCGGCATCGCTCTTGGTGCGGAAGACTATGTGCGCAATCTTAAAACTGAACGCTCGCCGGAAGGCATCGAGTTGCTATTTGCCCGCTGTTCGATTTTACAAGCGGCGCGTGCCGCCGGTATTCAAGCCTTTGATACCGTGTATTCCAATGCCAACAACGAAGAAGGTTTCTTAAAAGAAGCGGCATTAATTAAACAGTTAGGCTTTGATGGAAAATCCTTAATCAACCCGCGTCAAATCGAACTCTTACACAACTTGTTTGCGCCGACACAAAAAGATGTGGATCAGGCCAAACGCATTATTGAAGCGGCCGAAGAAGCGGAAAAACAAGGATCCGGCGTCGTTTCCTTAAACGGTAAAATGATTGATGCGCCGATTATTGATCGTGCAAAACTCGTGTTAGAACGTGCGAAATCAGGCATTCGTGAAGAGTAAGGGAGAAAAAAGATGACAACAAGAGAACAACGCATTGCCAAATTCAATGCCAATCGTCCGGTGTATCAAGCAGTTCCAAAAGCCGAATCCCTTGCCCGTACAGCGAAAGACCGCAAACTTTGTGCCTCTTTGGAAGAGGCGATTAAACGCTCCGGCTTAAAAGACGGCATGACCGTATCTTTCCACCACGCCTTCCGCGCCGGTGATTTCATCGTCAATATGGTGATGGATAAAATTGCCGAAATGGGCTTTAAGAATCTGACCCTCGCCTCTTCCTCATTAATCGACAGCCACCACCCGATTATCAATCACATCAAAAACGGTGTCGTAACCAAAATCTATTCTTCCGGTTTACGCGGTGAGCTTGCCGAACAAATTTCCCGCGGTTTATTGGACGAGCCGGTAAACATTCACTCCCACGGTGGCCGCGTGCATTTGGTAAAATCCGGCGAACTGAAAATCGACGTTGCCTTTTTAGGTGTGCCTTGCTGTGACAAATTCGGTAACGCTAACGGCTTTAGCGGCAAAAGCAAGTGCGGCTCTTTAGGTTATGCCCGCGTAGATGCCGAATACGCCGACAAAGTCGTGTTGCTTACCGAGGAATTCGCTGATTATCCGCACCACCCGATCAGTATCGGCCAAGATCAAGTGGATCTCATTGTGCAAGTGGATGCTGTCGGTGATCCGAAAAAAATCGGTGGCGGCGCTACCCGCATGACCACCAACCCGCGCGAATTATTAATTGCCCGCAAATGTGCCGAAGTGATTTTCGCCAGCGGTTATTTTAAAGACGGCTTTTCCTTACAAACCGGTACCGGCGGCGCTTCCTTGGCGGTAACCCGATTCTTGGAAGAAAAAATGGTACGTGACGGCATTAAAGCCGACTTCGCGCTCGGTGGTATCACCGCCAGCATGGTGGATCTGCACGAAAAAGGCTTAATCAAAAAACTGATCGATGTGCAAAGTTTCGACGCCGTTGCCGCCGAATCCCTTGCCCGTAACCCAAATCACATTGAAGTATCTGCCAACCAATATGCCAACTACAGTTCCAAAGGCGCCTCCGTTGAGCGTTTGGACGTAGTGATTCTGTCCGCATTGGAAATCGACACCAAATTTAACGTGAACGTACTCACCGGCTCCGACGGCGTGATTCGCGGCGCGTCAGGCGGTCACTGCGACACCGCCTCTTCCGCGCAGGTGGCGATTATCGTTGCGCCATTAGTACGCGGACGTATCCCGACCGTAGTGGAAAATGTAATTACCTGCGTAACGCCGGGTGAAAACATCGACATCTTAGTGACCGACCACGGTGTTGCCGTCAATCCGAAACGTCCGGATTTAATCAATGCCTTATCTGATGCAGGCATCCCGTTATTTACCATCGAACAACTTTGCAAACGCGCTTACAGTTTAACCGGCAAACCAAAAGAAATTGAGTTTACCGATAAACCGGTCGCCGTTGTTCGTTATCGTGACGGAACGGTGATCGATACGGTGTATCAAGTCAAAGAATAAGGGTGACTTTCTTCGCTCAACCGATAGCGCGCGTCTCCTGACGCGTGCTGATAAAAAATAAGAAAATGAAGGCTCGCGTCGGGAGACGCGCGCCATCGTAATAAGTAACTGCTACTAAAATAAGTGGCAGTGACTAAAAATTCATAAAGTGCGGTCGTTTTTACAGTTATTTTTATGGCAATTTCCCTAAACCATTTTTCCACAGCAGGAACCGAAATCTCCCTTGAGCAGCTTTTATCTGCGCGGGAAGCGCGTGCGTTGCTGCAACAACAGCTGTTAGCGCAATATGGGCAAACCTTGCTTTGCGTCACCTTAACGGCGGTGGGCGGGGTGAAGAAAAATGCCCTGTTGGATTATGTCTTTACAAAAACATTGGAAAATCTGACCGCACTTTTTATGCAGTTGCACATCACGCCCACAAAGGAAATTGTTCGTCCGTTAGTAACGGGACATGAGGGGTTTTTTGTGTTGCCGATAGATGGTCGTGCGCTTAAAGCGGCAACGATCGAATTGGAGGAAAGCATACCTCTTGCCCGTTTATGGGATTTGGATGTGTTCGATGCGAAAGGCAATCTGCTGAGCCGTGCAGATTTTGCTCTTCCGCCAAGAGCCTGCTTAGTGTGTGGCAATGAAGCAAAAATCTGTGCCAGAACCCGTAAACACGCCGTTGATGAAATTGTGGCGGAAATGCAATCCCGCGCCCAACGCCATGATGTGGCGGAATACATCGGTGAGCAGGTTTATTCGGCGTTGGTGCAAGAAGCACGATTGTCGCCGAAACCGGGCTTGGTGGATACCGTCAACAACGGTTCGCACAAGGACATGAACCTGCATACCTTTGAGCAAAGTGCGGTCAGTTTACGCCCTTTTTTTACGCAATTCGTACTCAAAGGCATGACCACCGCCCATTTGCCTGAAAAACAAATCTTAGCGGAGGTTCGTCCTCTTGGTCTGTTGGCAGAAAAGGCGATGTTTAAGGCCACCCATGGCGTTAACACCCATAAGGGGGCCATTTTTTCCTTCGGTTTGGTGTGCACAGCGATTGGACGCTTATTGATACGGCAAGACTTGGCACAAAGTGCGGTCGATTTTGATATTAAATTAATCTGCTCACTTGTCGCCCAATTTGCTCAAGGCCTCACCGACGAACTGAAACATTATCCCGACCATTTGCCGGTCACAGCCGGTGTGCGCTTATTCCGAAAATACGGTTTAACCGGCGCCCGCGGTGAAGCGGAAAGTGGTTTTAACCTAATTCAAACTTTGTTACCGCAATTTGATGAGTATCATCCGTTGGAGCGGGAACATCGTTTACTGATTCTGTTGTTGCATTTAATGGCAATCAATCCTGATACCAATGTGGTTCATCGCGGCGGTTTGGACGGGTTACATTTTATACGGCAAACAGCTCAAGATCTGCTTGCAGATCAACATACCGTATCGGATAAAGCAATACTGACACGGGCATTAATGAAATTTGATGCTGCCTGCATTGAACGTAATTTAAGTTCAGGTGGTAGTGCCGATTTATTGGCACTGGCGATTTTCTTTTTATCATTAAGAGGTAATTAAAATGGCACTATCTAAAAATGCAAAACTGGGAATTCTAGTGGTGATTCCACTCATCACATTCCTACTACCGGCACCGGAGGGCCTTTCTCTGATTGCTTGGCGTTTACTCGGGGTTTATATCGCCACCATTGTAGGTTTGGTATTAAAACCTTACGGCGAACCGGTGATTTTGCTGGCGGCAGTTGCAGTTTCCGGTGCGATTATCGGTAACACCGAAGGCGCCAAAGAATTTCTGAAAGCCGGTGACATCCTCAACGGCTACAAATCCGGTACGACTTGGCTGATCTTCACTGCCTTCACACTGAGTTCTGCCTTTGTGATTACTGGGTTAGGTAAACGTATTGCCTATCACATGATTGGCGCTATGGGTAGCACGACCTTGCGACTTGGTTATGTAACCATGTTCTTGGATTTACTGCTCTCTCCTGCAACGCCGTCTAACACAGCGCGTTCAGGCGGGATCGTATTCCCAATCATCAATAGTGTGGCGGTGGCGCTGGGGTCCGATCCTGAAAAAAGTCCGAAAAAAGCCGGCCGTTATTTAATGATGAACGTGTATATGGTGGTTAAAACCACATCCTATATCTTCTTAACCGCCATGGCGCCAAACGCCCTTGCACTTTCTTTAATGGCGCCGATTTTAGGTTTCAATATCGACTGGTTACACTGGTTCTTAGCCGCATCCGTGCCTGGTTTACTCTGTTTATTCTTAATTCCGTTAATCTGCTACTGGGTTTCTCCGCCGGAAATGAAAGAAGTGGATAACAAAGAAATTGCCCGTAAAGGGTTGGAAGAATTAGGCCCGATGTCTTACCGCGAAAAAGCCTTGATTGTGTTATTTATCATTGCCTTATTCGGTTGGATCTTCTCTTCTGCTCTTAACCTGAATGCTACCATCGTTGCGTTAATCGTGATGGTGTGTTGTATTGTGTTAAGCATCGTGTCTTGGGATGACATTTTGAAAAACAAAGGTGGCTGGAACACCTTGATTTGGTACGGTGGTATCATCGGGATGTCCGGTTTGCTTGAAAAAGCCAAATTCTTTGAATGGCTTGCGGAATCCTTAAAAGCGATTCTACAATTTGAAGGCCAGGGCACGCTTGCATTAATTGTGATTCTCACCTTAAGTGTGGCTGTGCGTTACTTGTTCGCTTCAGGCGGTGCCTACGTTGCTGCCATGGTGCCGGTATTCGCCACCGTCGGCCATGTTGCCGGCGCACCGGCCCAACTGCTTGCCCTCGGCTTATTATTCGCCAACTCCTACGGCGGATCTGTCACTCACTACGGTGGCGGCCCGGGCCCAATTGCCTTCGGTGCGGGTTATAACGACATCAAATCTTGGTGGACAGCCGGTGCCATCATTGCCTTCGGCAGTCTCGTCGTCCACCTCACCATCGGTATGACATGGTGGAACTTCTTAATGAGTGCAGGTTGGTTAAATTAACCACTTCCGCAATAATAACAAAGGGTGCTTATGCACCCTTTTTCATGTTGAATACAAAAAAACGAATCGGCTCGATCTTGCGGAAAAAGTGCGGTTAAAAAATCGTTTATTTTCTACTATTCGCCCCCACCATTAAAAAATTTACTCCCCTTGATACCCTTCATCATGCAATGTCGGGTTCTCCGCACCTTGTTTTGCCAGCTGGTCGCAGATTTCATTTTCACGGTGCCCGGTGTGTCCTTTAACCCAGCGCCAATCAACCTTATGACGAGCGATAGCTTGATCTAATGCTATCCATAAATCTTGGTTTTTTACCGGTTTGCCACTACTGGCTTTCCAATTGTTTTTTTTCCAATTGAAAATCCATTGCGTAATGCCGTTTTTCATGTATTGGCTATCGCTGTATAAATGGATGTCGCAAGGCTCTTTGAGGCTATTTAACGCTTCGATGACGGCCAATAATTCCATGCGATTATTAGTGGTGAGGAAATAACCTTTTGAGAGGCTTTTTTCATGTTGTTTGTAACGAAGCAGAACGCCAATACCTCCGGCGCCCGGGTTTCCAAGGCAGGATCCGTCGGTAAAAATTTCGATTTGTTTACGCATATTGACTACTAATTTATTGCAAATGAGGCGATAATACCCGAAATTTTTGCGGATAAAAAGTGAAGTTATGAGTATTCAAACCCATCAGAATCGTCAGATCGTACTGGATACGGAAACCACCGGTATGAATCAATTAGGCGCCCACTATGAAGGCCACTGCATTATTGAAATCGGCGCGGTAGAACTAATTAACCGTCGTTATACCGGCAATAATTTTCACATTTATATTAAACCTGATCGGCCTATCGATCCCGAGGCCATTAAAGTTCACGGCATTACTGATGAAATGTTGGCGGACAAACCAGATTTTAGCCAGATAGCGAATGAATTTATTGAATACATCAAAGGTGCCGAGTTATTGATCCATAATGCGCCCTTCGACGTGGGCTTTATGGATTATGAATTTCGTAAGCTGAATTTGCCGATAAAAACCAATGATATTTGCACGGTTACCGACACCTTGGTGATGGCGCGCCAAATGTATCCCGGCAAGAAGAATAATTTGGATGCTTTATGTTCCCGCTTAGATATTGATAACAGTAAACGTACCCTGCACGGCGCGTTGTTGGATTCGGAAATTTTAGCAGACGTTTACCTTGCCATGACCGGCGGGCAAACCAGTTTATTTGATGAAAGCGAACAGGACGTGATTCAACAAGCGGTAACGCATCATCAGCTGAAAAGTGCGGTGACTTTTTCGCGTAATTTACGCTTGCTAAAACCGACAGAAGAAGAACTGGAAGCCCATTTGGAATATCTCAAATTGATTAACAAAAAAAGCAAAGAAAATTGTCTGTGGGATCGCCGTACAAAAGAGGAAACCTTGCAGTAAAAATAATCGTTCACCGATTAAACAAGTAACCGAAAAAAACAAAAAAAAAAGTTGACGGAATCCCCCTACGCCATTATTATGCACCTCACCTGTGCGGAGTGGTAGTTCAGCTGGTTAGAATACCTGCCTGTCACGCAGGGGGTCGCGGGTTCGAGTCCCGTCCATTCCGCCAATTTTTATCTCAATTCTAATTCGGAGCGGTAGTTCAGCTGGTTAGAATACCTGCCTGTCACGCAGGGGGTCGCGGGTTCGAGTCCCGTCCGTTCCGCCAATTTTCTCAAATATCAAGCTGTTTTATTCTTACTTACAATAATCCTCATATTCTTATCGTATACAAAATATCATTAGGTTTATTTTGTATGTCTTCCTTTTTTATTTTCTGCTAAAACGAAGAGATTGTTTCAAGCCTAAATACAAATCAAAGGACAATCAATCCACCGTTTATTTGTTACAGTAAAAAGGCACTTTTTCAAGTGCCTGTTTCCCCCACTATCTTCCCTCTTTTGGGAAAACTACTGTTAAAAACATTTTAAAATTTTCCAAAGCATATAATGCATGAGGAACATCTGCCGGAAGCACAATACTCTCGCCGCCATTTACTTCATAATCGGTTTTATCGATGGTAATGCGGGCTTTACCTTCCAACATCGTAACAAGGGCGTCACCACGAGATTTATGCGCGCTAATTTCTTCTCCTTTCGGTAAACAAAACATGGTTAATCCTACGGCCGGATTTTGTGAGAATGTTTTACTGATTACCTGCCCATCCTGATATGTCAAAAGATCATTAAGTTTAAGAACGGTCGCCTTTTCAATATTTTTTAACATACTTATTCTCCTTTTTAAGTCGTCAAATCAGAACTCGCTCCCTCAATTAAGTAGTAGCTAAGCCATTATACGCCTGCACAAAATGAAATTCATTATCATCTAAAATATTTATGTATGAAAATCGAAAAACGTTATTTTTTCAGACCGCACTTTTGCTTTACAAAAAGCAAAATCCGCCTAAAATAGCCGTCTTTATTCCATTTGCCTTGCGCAAATTCCTGACCTGACATCAGACCAAGAGACCATTATGACAACCCTATTTAAACCTGAATTACTTTCCCCTGCCGGCTCCTTAAAAAATATGCGTTATGCCTTTGCTTATGGCGCAGACGCCGTGTATGCCGGTCAACCGCGTTACAGCTTGCGCGTACGCAATAATGAATTTAATCACGCCAATTTAAAAATCGGCATTGATGAAGCCCATGCGCTAGGCAAAAAGTTCTATGTCGTCGTGAACATTGCGCCGCACAATTCCAAGCTCAAAACTTTTATTAAAGATTTACAACCGGTTATCGACATGGGCCCGGATGCACTGATCATGTCCGATCCCGGTTTGATTATGCTGGTACGTGAACACTTCCCTGACATTGATATTCACCTTTCCGTGCAAGCCAATGCGGTGAACTGGGCAACTGTGAAATTCTGGAAGCAAATGGGGTTAACCCGCGTGATTTTATCGCGTGAGCTTTCCCTTGATGAAATCGCCGAAATCCGCCAACAAGTGCCGGATATTGAACTGGAAATTTTCGTGCATGGCGCACTTTGCATGGCCTATTCCGGCCGTTGCCTGCTTTCCGGCTATATCAACAAACGCGACCCAAACCAAGGCACCTGCACTAACGCCTGCCGTTGGGAATACAAAATGGAAGAAGGCAAAGTGGATGACGTGGGCAATATCGTGCCGAAATTCGACCCAAGCCAACAGATTGAGGTGAAAAATGTCGCCCCAACGTTGGGCGAAGGCACAGTAACCGATAAAGTGTTCCTTTATACCGAAGCGCAAAATCCTGACGAGCAAATGACCGCCTTTGAAGACGAACACGGCACTTACTTCATGAACTCGAAAGATTTATGCGCAGTGCAACATGTGGAAAAACTCACTGCACTTGGTGTGCATTCCTTAAAAATCGAAGGTCGCACCAAATCCTTCTACTATTGTGCTCGTACCGCTCAAGTGTATCGCAAAGCCATTGACGATGCGGCCGCCGGTAAACCGTTTGATGAAAATCTGATGGACACCTTAGAGTCCCTTGCCCACCGTGGTTATACTGAAGGTTTCCTACGTCGCCACACCCACGATGAATACCAAAATTATGACTACGGCTACTCCATTTCTGACCGTCAACAATTTGTCGGCGAATTCACCGGCAAACGCAATGAACTCGGCATGGCAGAAGTAGCGGTGAAGAATAAATTCTTGCTTGGTGATGAAGTGGAAATGATGACACCGCAAGGCAACATCGTGTTTAAAATCAACAAAATGCTCAACCGAAAAAATGCTGAAGTCGATGCGGCCTTGGGCGACGGACACTTTGTCTTTTTAGATATGCCACAGGATATTCATTTGGATTATGCGTTGCTCATGCGTAATTTGGTTAACGCCAACACCCGCAATCCACATGAAAAGAAAGGTTAATTTTTTGTTGCAGATTTGTTGAAATATAAATCAAGATGGCTATAATGTCGCCATCCCCTAATAAAAATATGACTCCAAATACTCTTAGCCCTTCTCCCCTTGAAGGGCTTTTTTTTATCTCTTGAATAATTAACGGTGTGCCTCTGCTTGCACCAGCCAACAATTATGAATTTGCTTATTGCGTTCAAAATCCAACGGTAAGGTTTTGTGAGAAATTTCTACCGCACTTAAGCCTAACTCTTCCAACTTAGCAAAATCCATTTTGAAACCGCGTTTGTTGTTAGAGAACACAATGGTGCCGCTCGGACGCAGAATACGTTTTAAATTCGTCATTAACTTAATGTGATCCCGTTGCACGTCCCAACTGTCTTCCATGCGTTTTGAATTGGAGAATGTCGGCGGGTCAACAAAAATCAAATCAAACTGACGGTCGCATTTCTCTAGCCATTGCAGGCAATCCGCTTGAATCAGTTTGTGCTGTTTACCTTCAATGTCGTTCAACAACAAATTCTGTTCCGCCCAGTTGAGATAGGTATTTGACATATCCACGGTAGTGGTTGATTTTGCCTTACCCAACGCTGCATGTACCGTTGCCGAACCGGTGTAAGCAAATAAATTGAGGAAATCTTTGCCTTGCGCCATTTCACCTAACATTTTACGGGTCAGGCGATGATCCAAAAATAAGCCGGTATCCAAATAATCTGTTAAGTTCACCCACAACTTCGCGCCGTATTCGTTCACATAAAAATACTCGCCTTTGTTCGCCAATTTTTCATATTGATTAGTGCCTTTTTGTTTTTGGCGCACTTTTAAAATCAACTTATTGGTTTCAATACCGGTAACGATCAACGTAGCATTCACCGCATCCAACAACCGTTGGCGCGCTTTATTTTCATCAATATTTTTTGGCGCGGCATATTCCTGCACCACAATGTGATCGGCATAACGATCCACCGCCAAATTGTATTCCGGCAAATCCGCATCATATAAGCGATAAGCGTCTAGCCCTTGCTGCTTAGCCCATTTCTCAATTTTCTTGATATTTTTTTGCAGGCGATTAGCGAAATCCACTGCTACTTCAGAAGAAACTGAAGAAGTGCGGTCAAATTCTACGGCGTTTTCTACCGCACTTTGCTCTGCGCGCTCGGCAATTTGATAATTTTTCTGTACGCAATCTAACGGGCCGTTTTTTGCTTTAAACTGACGATGAGAACGTAAGCGCAAGCAATCCAATAGACTTGGCTCACCACTGAAAATAGATGCGTTCCAGCCGGCAAATTGTTGTTTCAAGCGTTGGCCAAACACAGAATACAAGGCAATAAGCGCCGGCGTAGTGCCTAAACGTTCGCCGTACGGCGGGTTACAAATCACCGTGCCTGCTACGTTCGGACTTGGATTTTTTATCGCCACCACATCGCCCTGTTGCCATTGCATCAGATGCGCCACGCCCGCATTTTTGGCGTTTTGTTTGGCTTTTTGCAACACGCGATGATCCAAATCAAAGCCATAAAAGTGCGGTGGATTTTCACGTTGTTTTTCGGCTTCCGCCAAGGCTAAAGCCTCTTCTTTCAGCTTTTCCCACGCTGCCTGATTATGCGCCTGCCAAAAATCAAAGCCCCAATGCAGACGATATAATTGCGGTGCGATTTGCGCTTCCATTTGTGCCGCTTCAATCAATAGCGTACCCGAACCGCACATCGGATCCACTAACGGCGTGCCTTTTTGCCAACCGGAACGCAGTACAATCGCAGCAGCCAAAGTTTCACGCAACGGCGCTTTGCCGGTGTCTTCACGATAACCCCGCATATGCAGCGCATCACCACTCAAATCAAGCGACAGCACCACCTCATCACGATTCAAATACGCATGAATACGAATATCCGGTTGTTCTTTATCCACGTTTGGACGAGCCCGACCATGGCGTTCAAAATAATCCACAATCCCATCTTTCACACGCATTGCGCCGAATTGGGTATGACGAATTTCCTGGTTTGTACCGTTAAAATCCACGAAAAAATGGACTTTTTCATCAAAATAATCCAACCAATTTACGCCCACCACCGCAGAATATAAATCCAAATCGCTAAAGACTTTGGCTTGCACGATAGGCAATAAAATGCGTGAACTCAAACGGCTCCAAAGCAAAGTGCGATACAGGGTTTCATCATCCGCCCAGTAATGCACGCCGCCTTGCGCGACTTTAGCATCCTGTGCGCCTAATTCGGTCAATTCGGATTTCAAAAGCTCTTCAAACCCTCGGGCAGTGGTGGCAAAAAGTTGTTTCATAAGGTCTCAATGGTTGGAAAAATTGGCGGGGATTATAGCAGTTTTAAACGCCAAGTGCGTTGAAGTGCGGTGGATTTTACGGATATTTTAGATTCCCGCTAAAAACCAACCGCACTTTTAGTGTAATTTCATCTTCTACTGATTCATTAAAAAGTGCGGTGTTTTTTCTAAACGTTTTTAGTGTCACGTGCCTGCAAATACGCGTTCAACCCACGCTCTCGTAAAATACAACTCGGGCATTCACCGCAGCCACCTTCTACCCCGTTGTAGCAAGTGTGCGTGTGTTGGCGGATGTAATCGAATGCGCCGAGTTGATCTGCCAGTGCCCAAGTGTCTTTTTTATCTAACCACATGAGTGGCGTGCGAATGTCAAAAGGGTAATCCATGGCCAGGTTTAAAGTCACGTTCATGGATTTGACAAACACGTCGCGACAATCGGGATAACCGCTGAAATCCGTTTCGCACACGCCGGTGTAAATGACACGAATGCCTTGGCTTTTGGCGTAAATGGCGGCGTAAAGCAAAAATAAGGCGTTGCGCCCGTCCACAAAAGTATTTGGTAATTCATCGTCTTTTTGACTAATTTGTGCGTTTGGATCCATCAGGGCATTGTGCGTAATAGCTTTGATTACACTGGTATCGAGTAGCGTTTGTTTGACCTTCAAATCCTGCGCAATCCAACGGGCTTTTTCCAGTTCGATGGCATGGCGTTGGCCATACTGAAAGGTGATGACTTCAACATTTTCCGCACCAAATTCTTTGATCGCGAGAAATAAACAGGTGGTGGAATCTTGCCCGCCGGAGAAAATCACAAGGGCTTTGTTCGGTTGATTTGACATGATATATCCTTAGTTTTTTTATGTGGGAGGGTTGCGAACCACAGATGAAAGAGGTGGCATTGTAGCAAAAATAAAGGGGATGAAACATCCCCTTTAAAAACGTTGTGAATTTCGACCGCACTTTAACGTCAATCAATATCCTTCTTCCTGTAAATTTGGCAGGAAAGTCTTGTGCTGAATGCGTTTGACACGGGTTTCGATGCGCCCGTCGGCGTACAGTTCAATTTCACGCCAACCGGGTTGAACGGTGTCTAAGGCAAACGTATTGCTGTCCGGTTTAAACTGAATGCCCGTTGAAGGGGTTGCCATCACTTTGTAGCCGTGCCATTCGCCATCCACTTGTTGATGGATATGACCGTGTAAAATCCCTTTGACATTGGAAAATGGCGCCAATATATAGGCCAATTCATGGGCGTTACGTAAATTATGCTGATCCAACCAAGCGGAATGGGTGGATAAAATGTGATGGTGCAACACCACTAAAGAATAACGTTGTGGATATTCTTTTAATTTTGCCAACAACCAATCCAGTTGATATTCACCAAGTTGACCATGGGGCACACCGGAAATTTGGCTATCCAGCAATAATATTTGCCAACGATCACCCAGTAAAATATGCTTTTTCGCGCTAATGTTATCTTTTGTCAGTAAATCAAACATTTTCGGCTGAAAATCATGGTTTCCCGGAATCCAAAATACCATTTTTTCCAACGCCTTGACGCCTTCGCAAAAATGCAAATAGCCTTCGTCACTACTGTCCTGCACTAAATCGCCCGTAGCCAGCACAAGATCATAAGCATATTGCTGTTGTTGAATTTCAGTCAGAACCTGAGAAAAACTCGCTTGAGTATTGATGCCCAACAATTCACCGTTGGTGTCTTTAAATAGATGAGGATCCGTAATTTGAACGATACGGAACACCTCTTGTTGGGTGTTATATTGATAGGTATTTAACAAAGTAAACTCCTACTTCCTAATATTAAACTTAGTCTAAATTACCTATGTCGCCTGTTTACAACCACTGCGCTTTTAATTTTAGGTAATTTAACTCCAGCCATTGTAATCCCATTACTGCAACGCCATTATCAATCTTACCTTCGCAAAGCCATTGATACGCGGTTTCCCGACTTACGACATGAACTCGAATATCTTCATTTTCTTCAGCTAAACCATGCAAACCACCCACTTGGGAGCTGTCCACTTTACCGACAAACAGGTGAATGCGCTCAAGTACGCCTCCCGGACTATCCCAAACGCTTAAACAATGTTGCATATTGGTGATTTTCGCACCGGCTTCTTCTTCACTTTCTCTTAACGCAACAGATTCCGGTGTTTCGCCTTCTTCTACCATACCGGCGATCAATTCCAGTAACCATGGTGATTGCTTCAATGTCGGATCATAAGCGCCGATACGTACCTGCTCCACCAATACCACATTATCCAATACCGGATCATAAGCAACCACGGCAGATGCTGCACCTTTGATTAACAGCTCACGGGTGACCACACCACTCCAACTGCCGGCAAAAAGTTTATGCTTGAATTGCACCTTATTTAGCTTAAAAAAACCGCGATAAACCGTTTCATCCTTTACAATCTCAATATCTTGTTGAGTAAACTGTTGAAACTGATACATCTTTATCTCCATAAATAATAGCTGGCGATTAGGATACTTTCATTCACGCCAAAAAAAAATGTAATTCTTTGTAAAATTTCCGGATTTTTGAAGTAGGTCACAAAAGTGCACCAAAGAACGGGGTGTCTCATGAAAATATTGCAATGAAAATGGTCAGAATGACAAAGAAGTAAAGAGATGCCTATGGAAGAGTGAATGCTACTGCTCGTTTTCAGGCTGGGATTATTTTTTTATCTCGTTTGCCGATTATTCCCAGCCCAGGGCCACGCAAACCTGAAATGCAAAATTAACACTAAATAAAAAACTGCTTAAAAATGCTCACCAAATGCGCCGTTAACACGCTTTTTCCCGCAATCTCTTCCTTTTCCCACGCCTTCAACAACACCTCCGGCGTAAATGCTTTTACCGCTTGTTCAGCCAACGGAATATAGCTGATATGCCAAGGCTCCCGCCCAATTTTTTTACCTTCGGGTTGGTGCATAAACGGCAATGCGAAATCAAAGTGCGGTAGGTTTTCAATGAGAAACTCACTCAGTTCAAAGAAATAACCGCCTTTTTCATATTCCCAAGGCTCAAGTTGTAAGGATTGACCTTGAGGCAATAAATCGGGATCGAAAATGTCAACTTCCGTGCCCCAATGATGGCGGCTACCTCCCGGTAGCGCCGACCAACGTAAAATAGCTTGCGCTTTTTGCCAATCGTCCAATTGGGTCAAATCTAACGCATTGCCTGCATCATCGTGCACTTTGCGTTCACCGTTAAATTTGCCGTTCCAAATAAGTTGTTGGCGCACAAAATCACGAAAGCTGCTGGCGGGTTGTAAATTAAAGCCATTTTTGACCGCACTTTGTTGCAGCCCTTGAAAGGCTTTCATTGCCTGCGCCTGCAAAAAATGATGAGGAGAATGAGGTGTCGGCAAATTCACCAAATGTTCCCGAGATTTGCCGGTCAACATGTCAGGGGTTAATTTCATCTTATTTATCCAATAAATTGACTAACATTTGATGATAAATCTGACCGCACTTGGCGAGATCATCTACACTCACACATTCATTCACTTTATGTATCGTCGCGTTAAGCGGCCCAAATTCCACCACTTCAGCTCCCATTAGCGCAATAAAACGACCGTCAGAGGTGCCGCCACCGGTTTCCGCTTGTGGCGTAATACCTGTGGTTTGCTCAATAGCATCGGTCAACGCATCTAATAATTTGCCTGGCTTGGTTAAAAACGGTTTACCGGAAAGATTCCACTCAATGCGGTATTTCAATCCATGTTTTTCTAGCATTTCAGCGACTTTCTGTTTGATGATTTCATCGGTGACTTCCGTGCAATAACGCAAATTAAATTGCACGTAAAGCTCACCCGGAATCACGTTATTACTGCCCGTACCGGCATGAATATTGGCGATTTGCAAACTGGTCGGCGGGAAAAATTCATTGCCGTTGTCCCACTGATAAGTTGTCAGCTCTTGTAGGAATGGCGCCGCTTTATGAATAGGATTTTCCGCCAAATGTGGATATGCCACATGGCCTTGAACGCCTTGAATATAGAGGTTGCCTGTAATCGAACCGCGACGACCATTTTTGACCACATCGCCTAAGTTTTTCGAACTGGACGGCTCGCCTACCATGCAATACGTGATTTTCTCACCGCGCGCCATTAAGGTTTCCACCACACGTACCGTACCGTCTTTCGCCGCTGCTTCCTCATCGGAGGTAATTAATAAGGCAATCGTACCCGCGTGATTTGGATTGGCTTTCACATACGCTTCCGCCGCCACAATCATCGCTGCCAATGAGCCTTTCATATCGGCAGCACCACGTCCGTAAAGCATCCCATCCATAATCTCGGCAGAAAACGGCGGATACGTCCATTGGCTTTCATCCCCCGTGGGCACCACATCCGTATGCCCGGCAAAAGCAATCACGGGCTCCCCTGAACCATGCTTCGCCCACAAGTTTAAGGTGTCGTTAAAGGGCATCCATTCAATTTGAAAGCCTAATTTTTCCAAACGTTCGGCAATGTGTTGTTGACAGCCTTCATCATTCGGGCTGATGGAAGGACGGCGGATAAGCGATTGAGATAATTGGATGATATGTTGTTTCATAGCATTGAGGAAATTGGCAAAATAAGTAAAAGTGCGGTGTAATTTAACAAAATTTCTTTTTTATTTAAATCTTATTGAACAAAAAATGGATAGCTTGGCTATCCATTTTGTTATTTTTGCAACATCAAAATTGCACTTGTAGCCGCATCCAATATTGACGGCCCGGTTCATTCACCCGTGTGGTTTGTACTCCGGCAGAAGGATCGGCGCCTTTGCTGACGAATTCGGCATAGGATTTATCAAAGAGATTATTAATACCGCCCTGTAAAGTCACATATTTGTTAATCTTCCATCCTGCGTTTAAAGACAATGTGCCAAATCCCGCTGATGGACTAATGTCTTGCCCGACAATATTACCTTGCCCTTCGGCATAACGTTTTTGGGCGGAAACCAAACGCCATAAAAGACCTGCGCTCAAGGTGTCGTTATCCCAAGTTAATGAGTTTTTCCATTCTAACGGAGGAGTTTGAGCCAGCGGGCGATCATCGGTACGGTTTTTACCGTAGGTGTAAGCTAGGCTACTACCAATTTCCCAGTGTTCGGCAAATTTCCATTTACCTTCAACCTCACCGCCTAAACGGGTCGCTTTCACATTTCGGGCTGTCACATTGTTATTTATGCGTTCTAACATAATAAAATTATGTACATCACTGCCAAAAAGCGAGACGGAAAGATCAAAAGCATCATTTTTCCAAATCAGTCCCGTATCAATTTGACGGTTCTGTTCTTTATTCAACACTTGGCTTACACGACGCTCCCAATAATCCGGCGCACGCTCGGCAACACCAAGACCGGCATAATATTTAATGCCATTGATTTCTTCTTCCCAACGGAAGAAACCCGCGTGTAAATCATAGGTGCGTTTTTTATTCGGATGATTTGCCATTAAGGTGTCGTATTCCGCCTTCACTTCATCATAACGATAACCTGCTATGAACTTACGGCTATCATTAACCGTCCATGCCCCTTCTGCAAATCCGCCCCATTGGGTAAAGTTTTGTTACGGCTGATAAGGTTTATGCGTATAGCCTTCACCGCGAATTTCCATGCGAGCAAGGTGTTTGTCACGCATATAATCAATTCCGGTCTGCAAATTAATATCCGGCCAATCAAAGGTCGCTTTTAAGTGTCCGGTATTTGTTTCACGTTTTGGATTCATTGCTTTTTTGACTTGGCTTCCCATCATGCGCAAATAACGCAGGCTGTAAGTATCCATCACATGATCGATCTTGCTTTGACCGTAGCGCAACTCAAGCTCGCTAAACCATGGCGCAATATTACGTTGCACAAAACGAACATTCCATGCATCGCGGTCAAATTTGCTACCGTCCATCATACGATCCGCATAAGCCGCTTCACCACGGCTACGCTCATAGGTTCCTGTCAGCAATGTATTTTCTGTCGGAGTAAGGCCAAGTTGTAACATTTGGTTACGGCGTTCAAAAGAAGAATGAATGCGATTACCGTCGCCATCTTTGTAATTGCCTGCTTCATTATGTGACACACTGGTACGTAAATAACCATATTTGCCACCGGCCATCGCATCAAAATAAGCATTACGACGTTTATTCCCACCAAGGGTTACGCTGCCGTTTAAATAAGTGTTTTGCGTATCAAATTCAGGTTCTTTCCGCACAAAACGCACCGCGCCTGCAACCAACCCCGTCCCTTGTGTCACCGTTTGCGGTCCTTTGGTCACCACTACTTCATCATAAGCCGATGGGAAAATATACGCCGTTGGCGGATCCATTCGGTTACTACAACCGCCGTGAATAAATTGGTCATCTGCCTGAATACTCAAACGGGAGCCACCCAATCCCCTAAATAAGGGATCACCGGAACTCCCGCCTTTACGAATCACACTCATATTTGCAACGGATTGCAATAAATCCGCACCATCACCTGCCGGCAAAGGTTGAAGCGTCGTTTTAGGGTTAAGTTTTACCGTATTCGCACTCTTTTGTGACACACCGGTCACAACAATCGGGTCAAGTGAGGTGGTAGATTGAGGCTCCTCCGCAAAAGCATTGGATAAAAAGAACGGAAGAGGAAGGAGGGCCAAATAAGATTTGTTATTCATAAGCAATCCTTTGTTTCTTTAATTAACGGGAATGGATTACAAAATCCAAGCATATTAAATATTCCAAACAACTAAGCTACATGAAACATTTATCACATCAATAATGGATGTCTGTAACAATACAGTAACAAATCTTATTCCCATTAATGGCAAAAAGCAAGGCGCGAAAATGCCTGCAAAAATGACCGCACTTTCGCCAAGTAAATCACCACAATACAAAAGCAAGCGACAATGCCGAAATCAAAACAATAATAACGAAGGCTATAAATGGGTCAAAATAGACTTTTTCCGATTCATATTATTTAAACGCGGCTTCATACTCTTTTGCATCAAAACCAATTAACGTTTTGCCGTCCTGCAAAATAATCGGGCGTTTAATCAGTGTAGGATTCTCGGCAAGCACAGAAAGTGCGGTGGATTTTGACAACGTTTTTTTCACGTCCTCGTGGAGATTGCGCCAAGTCGTGCTACGTTTATTGACCAAGTTTTCCCAACCGAATTGCGCTTCCGCTTGCTGTAAAAAAGCATTATCTAAACCGTCCACTCGATAATCATGGAGTTTATGTTCGATGTTGTGATCCGCAAGCCATTTCAACGCTTTCTTCACGGTGTCACAGTTTTTAATGCCGTAAACGGTAATCATATTTTCACCTCAAAAAAATAAAAAATCCTCAATCTTATTCAGACTGAGGATTTTAACCATTACATTAATCAATCACAAATAGATTAACCCAATAACTTATTGATGCGCTTAATGAACGCCGCCGGATTTTCTAACGAACCGCGCTCTGCAAGCATGGCTTGCTCTAGCAACAATTCTACCCAATCAGCAAATTCCGCTTCATCGGCAATGTCAGCCACCTTTTTCACCAAGTGATGTTCCGGATTTAATTCAAATGTGTATTTCACTTCCGGTACGGGTTGACCTGCCGCAGCAAAAAGTTTTGCCATTTGCGTGGTCATTTGGTCATTACCGGTGGAAACTACTGCCGGTGTATCCGTTAAACGGTGAGTTAAGCGTACTTCTTTCACGCGTTCGCCCAGCAAGGTTTTTACGCGTTCAATAAAGCTATCAAAAGCTTTATCTTGTTCTTTTTGTACTTCGTTTTCTTCTTTATCCGCCAAATCACCTAAATCCAAACCCGCTTTCGTAATAGTTTGGAGCGCTTTGCCGTTAAACTCGGTTAAATAACTTAACATCCATTCGTCAATACGATCGGAAAGCAATAAGACTTCAATGCCTTTTTTATTGAACAATTCCAAGTGTGGGCTGTTTTTGGCCGCCACATAGCTGTCTGCCGTAATGTAATAAATGGCTTTTTGCCCTTCTTTCATGCGGGCAACATAGTCTTCTAATGACACAGTTTGTTCACTGCTGTCGTTGTGGGTAGAGGCAAAACGCAATAATTTCGCAATGGTTTCTTTATTGCCAAAATCTTCCGCTGGGCCTTCTTTTAGCACTAAACCAAATTCTTTCCAGAACTGCTGATATTTGTCGGCATCCTCTTTCGCCAATTTCTCTAACATTTGCAACGAACGTTTGGTTAACGCTTTACGTAACGCCGCCGTGGTTTTGTTGTCCTGCAAAATTTCACGGGACACATTTAACGGTAAGTCATTGCTGTCGATTAAACCACGCATAAAACGCAGATAATTCGGCATGAATTGCTCCGCATCATCCATAATAAACACGCGTTGTACATAGAGTTTCAAGCCGTGTTTGTGTTCACGGTTGAATAAATCCCAAGGCGCTTTCGACGGCACATAAAGCAAACTGGTGTACTCTTGGTTACCTTCCACTTTGTTGTGCGCCCACAATAACGGATCCGCAAAATCATGGCTTAAATGTTTATAAAATTCCTTATATTCTTCATCGGAAATGTCGTTTTTAGAACGAGTCCAAAGGGCATCCGATTTATTGATTTTTTCCCATTTCTCACCGGTTTCTTTGCCTTCGTCATCATATTCTTTGGTGAGCATTTCTACCGGCAAACCGATATGATCAGAATATTTGCCGATAATGTCACGCAAGCGCCATTCGTTTAAGAATTCTTTTTCGTCCTCGCGTAAATGTAAAATAACGTCAGTACCACGGGATTTTTTCTCAATATCTGCCACGGAATACTCGCCTTCCCCGGCAGATTCCCAAAGCACGCCTTTATCAGTTGCCTCACCTGCCGCACGGGTTTTCACTGTCACTTTATCGGCAACGATAAACGCCGAATAGAAACCCACACCGAATTGACCGATAAGCTGACTGTCTTTCGCTTGATCTTGCCCAAGTGCGGTCAAAAATTCTTTTGTTCCGGATTTGGCAATTGTGCCCAAATGATCGATCACTTGTTCACGAGTCATCCCAATCCCGTTATCGCTGATGGTAAGCGTGCCTTTATCCGCATCAAAACTAACACGCACGCGTAATTCGCCGTCACCTTCATATAAAGCCGGATTAGAAAGGGCGTTGAAACGCAATTTATCCGCCGCATCGGAGGCATTTGAAATCAGCTCACGCAAGAAAATTTCTTTATTGGAATATAAAGAATGAATCATTAATTGGAGAAGTTGTTTGACTTCCGATTGGAAGCCACGGGTTTCTTGATTTGTACTCATATTCTTCCTACTTATGTTGAATAAATTGAAAACGTTATGGATATAAGTGCGGAAGGTGAAATTTCAAGAGTAGGAAAGAAGAAAAGTGCGGTGGTTTTTGACAACGTTTTTTTGTGGTGGCTATACCAATGCCCCTAAGGAATATATAAATGTGCCTATAAATAATTTCGGGAATTTTTTTGTTCTTCATTTGTCTATAAACAGAATATTTACTCACTAACATAAGGAAACTTTATGGACTTCAACAATCTATTTAATCAAGTGGTCGATCTTGCGAAAAAATCCGCCGGTCGTTTAGAAACCAGAAATTCTACTGTGGATACGATTACTAAAGTCGGTGGCGGCGCAGCGCTCACCGGGATTTTATCTATGATCCTAGGCCGTTCCGGCGGTGCCAGTTTAACTAAATTAGGTTCTTTGGCAATTTTAGGTAATATGGCTTACCAGGCCTACCAAAACTATCAAAAAAGCCAACAAACCGCCCAACCGGAAATTACCAAAAATGAATTTGATGTGTTAAATTCCGCCGATAATGGTGACGCAAGTGCGATTATTTTACGCACAATGATTGCGGCAGCCGCTTCTGATGGTGAAATTAGCGAGGATGAAAAAGCATTAATTTTAAAAGAAAGTGGCGATTCTGAATTAACCCAATGGCTTGCTCAAGAAATAGAACATCCGATTAGTGTTGCCGAAATTGCAAAAACAGTTGGAAATGACACCGCACTTGCGGCAAACGTGTATTTGGCAGCCCGCTTAGTTTGCCAACAGTTGTCCCGCAAAGAAATCATTTTCTTATCGGAACTCGCCAAAGCCCTTGGCTTGGATGATCAGTTGGTGGAACAGTTGGAACAACAAGCCGGTTTCTAATTTCTATAAAAAGAAAAAACGAGGCATTATCCATAGGGTAATGCCTCGTTTGTTTTGGCTTAAATTATGCTGAAATTTTAGTTGGTTTCACAATTTCACTAGGATAACAACCTAAAATTTTCAGGTAGTTGCTGAATTGTTGTAACTCGTCCAACGCTGCCTGTGTATCAGGATGATGAATATTGGCTTCGATTTCCAAATAAAACATTTCTTCCCAAGGCTTGCCATAAATCGGACGTGACTCCAATTTTGTCATGTTGATATTGTGTTTTTTAAACACCAACAACGCATCTACCAAGGATCCGGCCTGTTGCCCCGTACTCATTAACAACAGTGTTTTTGCATGAATTTGCGGAGAAACATTATGCGGTTCTTTCGCAATTACAATAAAACGGGTGATATTGTTTTCTTGATTAGCAATATTACGTTTCAGCACTTTCAAACCATATAACTTGCCGCCATCTTCATTGCCCAATGCGGCAATATTCGGTTTATTCAACCCGGCAACCAATTGCATGGCGTGAGAACTACTTTCACAATATTCAATATGCACGCGTTCTAAACCATGAATAAATTGACTACATTGCTGTATCACTTGCGGATGACTATATAGCGTATCAATTTTACTTAAATCATCCTGATCATTCACCAAAACGCAGTGTTGAATAGGGTAAGCCAATTCGCCTACTAGAAACAAATCGGTGTGCTGCAACAAGTCATAAACTTCGTTAATGGCACCGGATGTGGTGTTTTCCAACGGGAGAACACCATAATCGGCCTCGCCACTTTGCACTTTTGCAAAAACTTGTTCAAAACTGGCGCAGCTCATTTCCACCAATTCTTCTTGGTAACGGGTGGCATAATTACGCGCGGCCAAATGAGAATAAGAGCCGCGCTTGCCTAAAAATGCAATATGAATATTCTGTTCACGCTGTTCATTCAGTTTTTTCTGCAAATAAACTTGTTGCGTCAACACAGAATCTTCAATGATTTTTTGGAAAATTGACGTAATGTATTGCGGTTCAAGTTGATAATTCTCATTTTGGGCAAATTGCACCAACTCTTGTAACAGCTGTTCTTCACGCACAGCATCACGCAACGGCTTCTGTGTAATTTCTTTACTACGCACCACATCAAACGCTAGGCGATGACGTTCGGAAAGCAGCTTCAACAAACTGCGATCAATTTGGGTAATTTGCTGTCGAATTTCACTTAAATCCAATGACATAACTTTTCCTTTATTTGAATACTACAGCGTCTTTCGGTTCAAATTTAATAGCGTCAATCGGCGAATTATCACTAAAGAATTGGAATAAAAATGAGTTTTAAATCCTTCCCCTCAAATGTCTTGCAAGTAACGGCATCAACAATAACATCACTTGCCGCAAAAGTCACATTGGATAAGCTTAATAGAAATAGAAAGAAGAATTTTTTCATTTGGTTTTCTCTATTAGGTTATGGATTATCGGTATTCATTAAATCGAAAAACAAACAAAAACATTTTAATTTCTAACCGCACTTTTTTATAAGCCGCACTGATAAAATGCCTTTTAAAGGATAAAAAAAGCTATATTTCATTGAAATATAGCTTTTAAGAAAATATTTTTTAAATCAAAACTTGGGCCGGTGCAACATAACCTTGTGGCACTTGTCGCTTGTCATCAAAGGTAACGAACTCCCAAGCCTCCTGATTTGCCAACACAGATCTTAACAGCTTGTTGTTTAAACCATGCCCTGATTTGTAGGCTTTGAAATCACCAATGATGTTATAACCACACATATATAAATCACCGATAGCATCTAACATTTTGTGACGAACTAATTCGTCTTTAAAACGCAAGCCGTCTTCATTTAAAATACGATAATCATCAAGCACAATGGCATTATCCAAACTACCGCCTAAAGCCAAACCTTGAGATTGAAGATATTCGATATCTTTCATAAAACCAAAGGTTCTGGCGCGACTAATTTGCTGAACAAAGGCCTGTGCAGAAAAATCCATCACATAATTACGCACATCTTTGTTAATGGCCGGATGATTAAAATCAATGGTAAAGTTCAAACGGAAACCATTATAAGGGGAAAACTCCGCCCACTTATCACCATCCTCTACGCGTACTTTTTGTTTAATACGAACAAATTTCTTCGGTGCATTTTGCTCTTCAATGCCCGCATCAAGTAATAAATAAATAAACGGACTTGCACTACCATCCATAATTGGAATTTCCGGCGCATCCACTTCAACAATAATATTGTCAATACCTAAACCAGCTAACGCCGCGTTTAGATGCTCAACAGTTGAAATGCGTACACCTTCTTCGTTCACTAAGCAAGTACAAAGCATGGTATCACGCACTGAATTTGCATTGGCTGGGAATGTCACCGGCGGGTTTAAGTCAGTACGACAATAAACTACACCGGTATTCGGCATTGCCGGACGCAAAATTAGGGTAACTTTGTTTCCACTATGCAAACCGACACCGGTCACTTTAATACTTTTTTTTAAAGTTCTTTGCTTAATCATAATTTTTCTCTTAACTTATTGTTATACAACAAGATAATTCTTTTTATTTGTCATTATTGCGCATAAAATCACGCACATTAAACAGCGAATCAACATTTGCAGGAACTGGTTTTTCTACAGGCTGTGCACTTTGATTATGGTTAGATAAATTATTCACATCTTGTGGAGCATGACCATAACTTGTTGTTCTAGTTCCCAACCCACCGAAAGAAGTATTAATAGGTTGAAGACCCGGCTGTACTGTTGTTTGTGTTGTTTGAGGGCGTGGTGGAATTTGAATTTCCGGCGCATCTTCTGGATCACCTATACCTGTTGCAACAATCGTTACTCGAATTTCATCTACCATATCAGGAACTAAGGTTGTACCAATTACCACCGTTGCTTCTTCAGAAGCAAAAGCCTTAATGGTATCACCCACAGCATAGAATTCCGCTAAACCTAAATCCATACCAGCCGTAATATTTACCAACACACCTTTCGCACCGGATAAATCAACACGTTCTAATAAATCACTTTTCACTGCGATTTTAGCCGCATCTTCTGCACGACCTTCCCCTGGAGAACCTAGAGCAGAACCAAAACCGATCATCGCTTGCCCCATTTCGGACATAACAGTACGCACATCGGCAAAGTCCACATTGATTAGCCCCGGAGAAGTAATCATATCGGAAATACCGGTAACAGAATTACGCAACACATCATTTGCAGCAGAAAATGCCTGCATCAATGTTGCATTCTTTGGCATTACTTTCGCTAATTGTTCATTTGGAATAATAATAAGGGAATCCACATGTTTAGATAACTCTTTAATTCCCATTTCTGCGAACATCATCCGTTTCTTACCTTCAAATGCAAATGGCTTAGTTACCACAGCAACGGTAAGAATACCTAATTCTTTAGCAATTTGGGCAACTATCGGCGCAGCCCCAGTACCAGTACCACCGCCCATACCGGCTGCGATGAATACCATGTCGGCCCCTTCCAACATTTGACGAATAGCATCTTGATCATCTTCGGCAGCTTTACGACCAACATTTGGATTTGCACCAGCCCCTAATCCTTTGGTGGTATTGGCACCAATTTGAACAGTTTGTTGAACTTGGCTCTTGCGCAATGCCTGAGCATCGGTATTGATAGCGTAGAAGATGATTTTACCGTGTTCATCGGTACTCATCATTGTTTCATCTACCAAAGTACCGTCAATATTGTCTCTAACCATAGTCGCAACCATATGGTTCACAGCATTACCACCGCCGCCACCAACGCCTACGACTTTAATCAGCGCGCCATTCATTTCACCAAGATCATAATCCACCGGTTCAAACATACTTATTCTCCGTCAATGCCGACACATTATCAGCATATATTAAAACCCAAATTGTTCATATTGTAGATGAAAAATTAAAATTCTCAAAATTCCGACCGCACTTTATTAAAAATTTTTTTCACCACGTTGCCGCAAGCACTTAAAAATCCGCCACCAGAATGTTCCTCATTTATTGGACCTTCATCTTCATTACTATGTTCATATTGTAATAATCCAATGACTGTTGCATACTGTGGTTTATTTACATAATCCGTTAGACCGGTAATATTTAATGGACTACCAACACGCACTTGAGCATGAGTACCAAATACTTCGGCGGCACATTCTTTTAAGTCTTCAATTTGTGCACCACCGCCGGTAATCACAATTCCAGCAATAAGTTCACATTTCATATTTTTAGAATCTAAGTCAGCTTTTAAGTAAAGTAGTTCATTTTTTACTAAACCTAATAATTCTTTATAACGGGCAGAAGTAACTATTGAAAGCTGATCTCGGGTTAATGTACGCGGACCGCGCCCCCCGATACTGGACACTTCAATTTTTTTATCGGCATGATGTTTTGGTGGGCTAAATGCGCTACCATGATTGACTTTAATGCTTTCAGCCTCCATTCGTGAGGTAGCACAAGCATAGGCAATATCATCGGTAACACGATTACCGGCATAAGGGATAACCTTACTAAAACGCAATGCGCCGTTAATATACACCATAATGTCCATGGTACCGGCACCGAAATCGATTAAGCATACGCCCAAATCTTTTTCATCTTCAGTCAATACGGAATAACTTGAGGCTAAACCGGAAAATACAATTTTATCTACTTTTAATTTGCAACGTTCTACTGCTTTTTTCAAATTGTTTAGCCAATCTTGGTGGCAGGCAATTAAATGGGTTTGCGCTTTTAAACGCACGCCTTGCAAACCAAGCGGGTTTTTAATATTCATTTGTTTATCAACGGCAAATTCTTGTGGAATGATATGTAATAAAGACAGGCCTTCCGGCATTTTCACCGAGCTGGCTGTATGAATAGCGGAATCAATTTCGTCTTGTGTGACCTCACCTTCGGCAATCGGCACAAAGCCATTTTCATTTAAACTTTGAATATGCTCACCTGTGATGGCTAGGGTTACGCTCATAATACGACAATCAGCTACCGATTCGGCAGCTTCAATTGCACGTTGAATAGAAGTTACCACCGCATTTAAATCGGTAATACTCCCTTTATCAATACCTTTTGAGGGGCAACTGCCAACACCAAGCACATTTACCACACCATCAGGCAACACTTCCCCCACCACGGCAACAACTTTCGATGTACCGACTTCTAATCCTACAATAGTCTTTGATTCCACAATTTTAGACATTTTTTACTTCACTATTAATATTTAATTAACATCCACCATACCCACCGAAGCACCGGAGGCGTAACGTAAATCAACATAAGATAATTTCTTATTTTCAGGAATTTCAATCTGCGGATAAATAGTGACAAAACGATCGAGTTTAGTTTTCCAGTCGCCTCGCCCAAGTTTTAATACCACATCATTATCTAATACCACTTGCCATGCACCACGCGCATCAATAGCAACAGCTTTCAAATTCAAGCCTTTTTGTTTTAAATCGGCATAAATTCTATTCCATGCATCAAGCACTTTCTCACTTTGGAAATCAGGGCCTGCTAGACGAGGCAGGTGAGTTTCTTTTAATCGACTCATAGGTAATTGAAAAACCACGCCATCATCAGAGAGAAAATCACTTTCATTCCAAATCGCAACCGGTTTATATTCTGTGACCCAAATGCTTAATTTATTCGGCCACATTTTTCGTACAACAGCGCCTTTTACCCAAGGCATTGTCTCAATTTGCTCACGAATAATATCTGCATCCTGTCCGAAAAAACCTTTTAAGTCGCCCATTTTTAATAAAACATCTCGTACATCCGCATCAGTAGTAAAATTTGGTGTTCCGACTAAAGCAAATGCACTAATAGGCTTACTATCTAATTTTTCTAGGAAACTTTGCCAATTTGAATAAGAATAGAACAATATGCCAACGCATAATAGCACAAGTAATAATTTAATTTGCACAAAAACTTTTGATTTTGGCTCACCATATCTTATATTTTGTGTTGTTTTGCGTCTTAGTAAATTCATTCCGCACTCAACTCTAAAATTTTCTCAACCAGTTGCTCAAAAGAATAGCCGACGGTTGCTGCAGATTTTGGGAATAAGCTGTGACTGGTCATGCCCGGGTTAGTGTTGACTTCCACCAAACGGAACTTCCCTTCAGCATCGGCCATCACGTCAATACGGCTCCAACCACGACACCCGACCACATCATAGGCCTGTTTCACCAAACGACGTAATTCCTGCTCACGCGCTTCGGTTAAGCCGGCTGGGCAAAAATATTGTGTATTATCGGAAATATATTTTGCATTATAATCATAGAACTCGCCTTCCGGCACGATTTTAATGGAAGGCAACACTTCGCCATCCAACACCGGGACGGTGAATTCATCACCGGCAAGCCACTCTTCGATAAGTACTGTGCGATCAAATTTAAGCGCAAAATCCACCGCACTCTCTAACTCTTCAACGGTTTTCACTTTCGTTAAACCGACACTTGAACCTTCCAAAGAAGGTTTAACCATCAACGGCAAACCTAGCTTTTTGACCACAGCTATCGGGTTTAAGTTTATTCTATTTTCCGTAGTGACAATTTCCATCTCTGCCACCGGCAATCCAAAGGCCTTCCACAACATTTTAGTACGCATTTTATCCATGGTTAACGCTGACGCCATTACGCCACAACCGGTGTACGGAAGCTCAATTTGCTCCAATAACCCTTGCATCGTGCCATCTTCTCCACCGCGACCGTGTAAAATATTAAATACGCGATCAAACCCTTGTTCTTTTAATGTCGCTACCGGAAATGTTTTCGGATCAATCGGATGGGCATCATAGCCCTGTTTGCGTAACGCCTCTAATACTGCGTTGCCGGAATTTAACGAAACCTCACGTTCTGCCGATGTACCGCCAAGTAATACGGCAATCTTTTCTTGCTTTAATGTTTTACTCATTTTGTTATCCACTTACTTATTCTTTCATCCAACGTTCTACTAACTGGCGTGAAAGTTTGCTCACGCTACCGGCGCCTTGCGCCAAAATTAAATCGCCATCTTGAATAATTTGATCGAGCACGTCACCTAATTGTGCCGTATCCGATACCAAAATCGGATCCACTTTACCCAAATTACGAATCGAACGACACAACGCCTTACTGTCCGCACCTACAATTGGCGACTCACCTGCCGGGTACACATCCAACATAATTAAGGCATCGACTTGTGACAACACTTGCACAAAATCATCAAATAAATCCCGAGTACGAGAATAACGATGTGGTTGAAAAATCATCACAACGCGCTTATTTTCCCAACCTTGGCGTGCTGCCTGAATAGTCACGCCGACCTCGGTCGGATGGTGACCATAATCGTCCACCAGCATTACTTTACCGTTCGGACGGATAAATTGTCCTAACTGATCGAAACGACGCCCTGCTCCTTGGAAATCCGCCAATGCGGCTAAAATTGCTTCGTTTTTAATGCCTTCTTCTTTCGCCACCACTAACGCTGCCGTAGCATTTAAGGCATTATGGCGTCCAGGCACATTTAATAGTACATCAATGCGTTCGCCATTCGGACAAATCACTGTGTAATGCCCTTGGAAACCGGTTTGTTGATAATCTTCAATACGATAATCAGCATTCTCGCTGAAACCATAAGTAATCACCTGACGCCCGACTTGTGGCACCAAACTCATTAAATCAGCATCATCGGCACACAACACCGCCAAACCATAAAATGGTAAATTATGTAAGAAATTCACATAGGTTTGCTTCATTTCATCGAAATCACCGTGATAGGTATCCATATGATCCGGCTCAATATTGGTCACAATAGAAATCATCGGTTGCAAGTGCAAGAAAGAGGCGTCGCTTTCATCCGCTTCGGCAATTAAATAACGACTACAGCCCAAATGAGCGTTAGTTCCCGCCGACTTGACCAAGCCGCCATTAACAAAGGTTGGATCCAACCCGGCTTGTGCATAAATCATAGACACCATCGCCGTAGTGGTCGTTTTACCATGCGTACCGGCAACAGCGATCCCGTGACGAAAACGCATTAATTCTGCCAACATTTGGGCACGTTGGATTACCGGAATACGGGCTTTTTTGGCAGCCATCACTTCCGGGTTATCCCCATGAATCGCGGAAGAAATCACCACCACGCTGGCACCAATGATATTTTCTGCGCTATGTCCAATAAACACCTTCGCACCGGCTTTAGTCAAACGCTGAGTCACGGCGCTCTCAGCAATATCCGAGCCGGAAATGCAATACCCTTCGTTCAATAAAATTTCCGCGATGCCACACATTCCCGCGCCACCAATACCGATAAAATGAATTTGTTTCACACGGCGCATTTCCGGAATGATGTTTCTAATCTGTTGATGATAATTGTCCATTGATATTTTCCCTTTTACTCGGCCGTTAAAAAACATTTGAAAAAACGACCGCACTTTTCGTTTAATTCGCTACGTCTTCAATAACGTCGGCAACCCGTTTGGCTGATAGTGGTGTTGCCATTTTTTTGGCATTTAATGCCATGGTAAGTAATTTTTCACGCTCTGCCAACAAAGGCGTTAATGCTTGTAATAGACGCTCTTCGGTAAATTCCGGCTGCTCAATAATGACTGCCGCGCCTGCATCCGCTAAATATTTCGCATTCAAAAACTGCTGACGATCTTTATGTTGAAACGGCACGAAAATTGCCGGTGTGCCCACCGCCGCCAATTCGCAGACGGTCAACGCGCCGGAGCGGCAAATGACAATGTCCGCCCACGCGTAGGCTTCCGCCATGTCGTCAATAAATTCGGTGGCAACGCCGTTGTGATTTTCCTGATAAACTTCTTCAATGCCCGCCAAATTGCCTTTGCCGACCTGGTGACGCACATAAATATCCAATCCCTGTGCGGTAAGTTTCACCGCCACCTGCGGCACGGTTTGATTCAGCACGCGTGCCCCTTGGCTACCGCCGACCACTAAAATGCGCAACGTTTTATTACGCGCGGCAAAACGCTGTTGAGGCGCTTCCGTTTGGAATAAATCACGACGCACCGGATTGCCCACCACTTCAGCATCAGGAAAAGCATTCGGAAATGCCTGTAATACACGAGTCGCAATTTTTGACAACCAGTGGTTGGTTAGTCCCGCAATAGCATTTTGTTCATGTAAGACTACCGGCACGCCACAAAGTTTTGCGGCAATACCCCCCGGTCCGGATACATACCCCCCCATGCCTAATACGGCGTTAGGTTGATATTGTTTGATGATTCGGCGCGCCTGACACACCGCACGTAAAATCGCAAAAGGCGCGAATAATAAACTCTTGATGCCCTTGCCACGCAAACCTGAAATTTGGATAAATTCAATGGGAATACCGTGTTTTGGTACTAGTTGGGCTTCCATGCGATCTTTGGTGCCTAACCAACGGATTTCCCAGCCGTGTTGTTGTAGTTCTTGTGCAACGGCAATGGCAGGAAAAACATGTCCACCTGTTCCGCCTGCCATCACTAATAATTTTTTACCCATATCTTTTCTCTAAAAACACTAAAAAAAACGACCGCACTTTTAATCATCCCGCAATCGTGCTTGACCACCACGCATTAAGCGGTTTTCATGATCAATGCGTAGCAACATTCCAACAGTGATGGACATAATGATAATACTGGAGCCACCATAACTGATAAGCGGAAAAGTCAAACCTTTGGTTGGTAACATCCCCAGTGCCATACCTAGGTTGACGAAACCTTGGAAGAAAATCCAAAAACTGATACCGAAGGCTAAAAAGCCTTTGAAGCGCTGTTCCAAAATTAAAGATTCACGCCCGATTTTCATGGCACGGAAGACTAATAAGCCGAGTAAAATAATGATGATAAAAATGCCAAAAAAACCAAACTCTTCACCTACAATTGCCATCACGAAGTCAGTATGCGCTTCCGGCAAATATTCCAGTTTCAACACGGAATTACCTAACCCCTCGCCGAAAAAGCCGCCACGTCCGAATGCCATGAGGGAGTTGGATAATTGAAAGCCTGTACCGTAAGGGTCCTTAAACGGATCCATAAAACCGGTAATACGTTTCAGACGATAAGCGGAAGACAGCACCAACCACACAAACATCAGCACGCCGACACCAATTAAACCGATAAACTGCCAGAAGTTGGCGCCCACGATGAATAATAAACCAAAGGTAATGATAAATAATACAACGGTACTGCCCAGGTCAGGTTGTACTAAAAGGAAACACCCCATTAATCCCATTACCATAAAAGGCTTAAATGCACTTAATTTGCGACTGCGTACTTCGTCGTAGCGACGGGTGAAATAACTGGCGAGAAAACAGGTTAACGCTAATTTGGCAAATTCTGCAGGTTGGAAATTGAATAAAACCATCGGGATCCAACGGCGCGCACCATTCACCTCTCGTCCGATACCGGGAATCATCACAAGAAAAAGCAAAATCAACGCAATCCCAAATAATCTCACGTGCCATTTTTCCCATTTTTCCATGGAAATTTGTAAGGTGAAATAACAGGTGATGCAGGAAAGTATAATGTAAACCACATCTCGCTTGGCAAAATAAAAAGCATCACTATACAAACGGGTACCCACCGGAATGGATGCAGATGATACTGCCAATAAACCGATTAATAGCAATACTAAATACAGCCAAAGCAACGCGCGGTCATACAACGAACTGTTTGGCGTGACTGTGGTTGCTTGCAAACTACTCTCTTTAAACTTATCCCAAAATCCCATGTATTTTCCTAATCTAACCTAACGACGAGCTTAATTGCGCCAAACGCGTAAATTCGTCACCACGCGCTTCAAAACAAGGGAATTGATCTAAGCTGGCACACGCCGGAGATAACAATACCATGTCCCCTGCTTGTAACTGCGGACGAATTGCCGCAATGGCTTGTTCCATGGTGTCAAATAATTGGCTTTGTGGCGAAAGTGCGGCTAACTGTTTACCATCCTGCCCAAAGCAATAACAAAAAATATGCGGTTGATTAATTAATGTCGCCAATTCAGAAAAATCTGCGCCTTTTCCATCACCGCCAAGCAATAAATGCAATTTCCCCTTCACCTGCAAACCGGTTAAGGCCGCAACAGTGCTTCCCACATTGGTCGCTTTAGAATCGTTAATCCAGCGTACACCATTTACCATGTGCGCCAATTGGAAACGATGATCCAACCCACCAAACTCACGAAGTGCGGTCTGAATTCCCGATAAATTTACACCCGCAGCCTGTGCCAAAGCTATCGCAGCCAATGCGTTCATATAATTATGACGTCCGCTTAGTTTCATTTCATCAATGGTCAAAATGGACTCATTACACGCCATTAAATAAGTGTGGTGTCCATCGGTTTTTAACCAATAATCCGCGTTATTTTGCGCAAAAGAGACTTGTTGTTGCGGACGTTGTGTTGTCGGCAACGTTAAAGCATCTTCCCCGTTAATGACGGCAGTTTGACAATGATCGTAAATTTTAAGTTTGGCGTGGCGATAATCCTGTAAATCGACATAGCGGTTCATGTGATCTTCGGTGACATTTAACACCGTTGCCGCCACGGCTTTGAGAGAATAAGTGGTTTCTAATTGAAAACTGGAAAGCTCTAACACATACAAATCATGTTGTTGATTTAACAAAGAAAGCGCCGGAATACCGATGTTACCGCCCATCCCCACGCTTAATCCGCCGGCTTTTGCCATCTCCGCAACTAATGTGGTCACAGTACTTTTGCCGTTCGAACCGGTAATCGCCACAATCGGTTTATCCGCTTCACGGCAGAATAATTCAATGTCACCCACCACTTCGACGCCCGCTTGAAGTGCGGTCTGAATTTCAGGTGTTTTTACCGCAAGCCCCGGACTGATAACAATCAAATCACTTTCCAACAGCCATTGTTGATTTAAGCTACCCGTATGCAACGGAATTTCTTTGCTTAATTGATCGGCACCTGTCGGCTGTTGGCGGGTATCAATCACTCGCACATCCGCCTGTTTGGCACGTAAAAAATCCACACAAGACAATCCCGTCTTGCCTAAACCGATCACGGTGACTTTTTTATTTTGATATTGCATTGAAATTCTCTCTCAAAAACGACCGCTCTTTGATTCGGCTTAACGCAGTTTTAAGGTGACCAAACCGATTAATACGAGCATTAATGAAATGATCCAAAAGCGCACGATAACACGCGGTTCCGGCCAGCCTTTTTTCTCAAAATGATGATGAATCGGCGCCATTAAAAAAATGCGTTGTTTGTTGCGTAATTTATAGGAGCCCACTTGAAGAATGACTGACAGGGTTTCCATCACAAACACCCCACCCATGATGAGCAATAAAAATTCCTGACGTACTAACACGGCAATCACGCCTAAAGCGCCACCTAAAGCCAACGAGCCCACATCGCCCATAAAAACTTGCGCAGGATAAGTGTTAAACCATAAGAACCCTAAGCCGGCACCCACAATAGCGGTACAGAATACGACTAATTCGGCACTAAATTTAATATACGGAATGTGTAAATATTCGGCGAAGTTGACGTTACCGGTTGCCCATGCCACCAAAGCAAATGCGCCGGCAACCAACACTGTCGGCATAATAGCCAGACCATCTAAACCATCGGTGAAATTCACCGCATTACTGGATCCCACGATCACGAAATATGACAGCACAATATAAAAGACACCAAGTTGCGGCATAAATTCTTTAAAGAATGGCACCACTAAACGGGTCGCGTCCGTATCTTTGCCCATGGCATACATCCCGAAAATCGCCACTAACGCCACTACGGACAACCAAAAATATTTCCAACGAGCCACTAAGCCATCCGTGTTTTTACGGGTAATTTTGCGGTAATCATCTACAAAACCCACGGTGCCGTAACCGAATAATACGAATAAACTAAACCAAACGTATGGATTTGCCAAATCCGCCCATAACAACGTGCTGACGCCGATGGCGAATAAAATCATCATACCGCCCATGGTTGGCGTACCTGTTTTCGCGAAATGGCTTTCCGGCCCGTCATTTCGTACAACCTGACCAAACTTCAACATTTGTAGGCGACGAATCACCTTGGGACCAATCCACAAAGAAAGCAAAAGTGCGGTTAATAGCGCCAAAATAGCGCGCACGGTGATGTAAGAAATAACGTGAAAATTAGAATAATATTTGGTTAAAAACTCTGCGATCCAAACTAACATAGGAAACTATCCTTCAATAAATCGATCACGTTTTCCATTTTCATACTGCGTGATCCTTTCACCAAAACAACGACTTTTTGTTCTGTTACTTGTTGTTTAATTACGGAGATTAAATAATTTGCCAACTCAGTTTTATCCGTAAAATGTTTGCCCGAATTGACCGCACTTATCACTTCCGACGCATGGCCACAAGAAAGCACCAAATCTAATTTGGCGGCGTGCGCAAAATCGGCCACCTCTTGGTGACAAAGCTGCGTATTATCGCCCAATTCCGCCATATCACCAACAACAAAGACGCGAAATGCCGGATATTTTTGCAACTCAGAAATAGCGGATTTCATAGAGCCTACGTTAGCGTTGTAGGTATCATCTAAGAGTAAGAGATTTTCACAAGGCTCAATTGGGAACAAGCGCCCTTTCACTTGGGATTTCATCGCCAAGCCGTTTTGTACATCCTGCAAACTCGCACCGACATTCATTGCCAATGCAGTTGCCGCCAAGGCATTGCTGACATTATGTTCACCCAAATAAGAAGAATGAATTTGAATACTGCCTTTTGGCGTATGTAAAAGAAAAGAAGCACCCTGCTCGGAAAATACAATGTTTTCAGCATAATAATCGGCTTGCGGATTATCGTAAGCAAAATATTGCACCGAATGGTCACCGATTTCTGCCTGCCATTTTTGTTGATAATTATGGGTGAGATTAATAATTGCAGTGCCGTTTGAGGTTAGTCCACGGTAAATTTCGCCTTTGGCGGTTGCTACGCCGTCAAGAGAACCAAATCCTTCCAAATGTGCCGCCGCCACGTTATTCACCAACGCGACATCAGGTTGCGCCAAGGCGGTGGTATAAGCAATTTCACCGATATGATTCGCTCCAAGTTCAATGACGGCAAATTTATGTTGTTCCGTTAAGCGTAATAATGTGAGCGGCACGCCGATGTCATTGTTGAAGTTGCCGTGGGTAAATAAAACATCGTCAAAATCCACCGCACTTTGCTGCAAAATGGCAGCCGTCATTTCTTTTACAGTGGTCTTGCCGGAAGAGCCTGTCATAGCAACGGTTTTCGGATTAATCTTTTTGCGTAACCATTTAGCCAGTTGTCCGAGCGCTAAACGGGTGTCTTTTACCACTAACTGCGCGATCGAAGCGTTTGTTTGGCGTTCCACTACGGCGGCAATACAACCTTGTTCAGCAGCTTTATCTAAATAATGATGGGCATCAAAATGTTCGCCTTTTAAGGCAAAGAACAAACCTTTCGAGATGGATTGGCGGCTGTCAGTGCTGACGTTTTCTACCGTAAGTGCGCCGTCGCCAAGTAATTGAGCATCTAAAATAGAAGCAAGTTGAGAAAGAGATAATGTAATCATGTTATTTTTAGTGAGATAAATAGTGTCGGGCTACTTCTTGGTCGGAAAAATGGTGCTTGGTTTTGCCGATAATTTGATAATCTTCATGACCTTTACCGGCAATTAAAATAACGTCATTTTCCACCGCACTTTTAATCGCCGTAGCAATGGCTTCTTCACGTTGATGTATCACTTGCACCGCTTGCGGATTAATGAAACCTTTCAAAATATCCGCCATGATTTGGGTATGATCTTCCGTACGCGGATTGTCATCCGTCGCAATCACGTGATCAGATAATTTTTCCGCAATACCTGCCATTAACGGACGTTTACCGCGATCACGATCACCTCCACAACCAAAAATACACCAAAGTTTGCCATGGCAATGCAACCGTGCTGCCTGTAAGGCTTTTTCTAAAGCATCCGGTGTGTGAGCATAATCTACGATGACAGTGGGTTTATGAGTTGCCGTCAACATTTCCATACGACCGCATACACCGTTGAGTTTATTTACGCTGTTCACCAATTCACTTAAAGAATAACCCAAGGTTAACAACGTAGCTGTCACCAATAATAGATTGCTGACATTAAACGCGCCGATTAAAGCACTGTGTAATTCGCCATCCCCCCATGAAGATGCAAACTTGATCACCGCACCTTTATGATGAAAACGCACATCAACCGCTTTTAACCACTGTGTTTGCTGAGGTGAAAAGTCAGGATTGGTACTCACGGCAACAGCATTCGGTAATTCCCTCAACCACGCTACACCTGTCGGGTCATCAGCATCAATAATTTGGTGGCGACTATCTAATTCGGTGAATAACCGTTTTTTGGCTGCCGCATAATTTTCCATGTAGTGATGATAATCAAGATGATCTCGACTTAAATTAGTAAATACTACCGCACTGAAGTGTAATGCTTCTACACGATGTTGCACCAAACCATGAGATGATACTTCAATGGCGGCAAAATCAGCTCCTTGAGCGACAAAGTCGGCAAGCGAGGCTTGGATCTCTACCGCAGAACCTGTGGTATTGGTAGCCTCTTTTATTTGACCGAATAAGCCATTCCCAATCGTCCCCATTACGGCAGAGTTATGGCCTAATAACTGAGTCCATTGGGCTAATAATTGTGCTGTTGTGGTTTTACCGTTGGTGCCGGTAACACCGACTAAGGTAAGGCGTTTGGAGGGCGATTGGTAAAATACATCCGCCAAACGCGAGAGATTTTCACTTAATTGATAAAAAGCAACCAAAGGAACATTTTGTTCGTAATGAATTTGCAAATGCTGTTGGGCAGAATCGGCTTCAAAAATGACCGCACTTGCGCCGTTCTGTAAGGCTTGCGGGATATATTGGCGACCATCGGTTTGATGACCTTTAATCGCAATAAAAAGACAGCCGGCCTTTGCAGTTCGGCTGTCTAGTGTCATGTGGATAAGATTGACGTCTCCTTCAATATCAATCCCTAAAAGGTGGGTTAATCGGTGCATGATTTAATCTCATCAAATTAGTTTACGCCGCTAGGTTTCTTATCACTCAGACGAACCGTACGTCTTGCAGTCTTGTCTTGCTCAACACCATCAGGCGCAACATTATTGGTTCGCAAGGCATAACTCATAATGCTGGAGAAGACCGGTGCAGAAATCGCACCACCATAATATTGGCCAGCTTTCGGATCGTTAATTAAAACCACTAAGGCATAACGAGGATCGCTAACTGGTGCAATACCGGCAGTATAAGCCACATATTTATCGACGTAACGACCGTTTTCCAATTTTTTCGCTGTACCGGTTTTAATACCAACACGATATCCTTCCACCAATGCACGGCCATTTTTAATCGCCACTTTTTCCATCATATTCACAACTTCACGTGTCATTTTTTCGGAGAAGACACGATTACCAATCACTGGTGGATCCACTTTAGTGATGGAAAGCGGACGATAAATTCCAAAGCTACCGAGTGTCACATAAGCGCGGGCAATTTGTAACGGAGTTGCATTCAAACCATAACCATAGGCAACGTTAGCACGCTCAATGTCTGACCAACGGGCACGATGTGCATTTAACAAACCGGACTGTTCGCCAATTAATCCTAAATCGGTCGGCTTGCCTAATCCGGCACTTTGATAAGTATCCATCAAAGCACTTGGTGGCATACGCAAGGCCAAGCGGCTTACACCACGGTTACTGGAGTTTTCTAAAATACCGTCCAAACTTAATCTGTCACGTGGCGCCACGTCTTTAACTTCATGGCCATTTAAAATTAACGGTCCGGTGTTAATAATTTCATCACGGCGTACAGCACCGCGTTCAAGTGCGGTTAAAACGACAAACGGTTTTACCGTAGAACCTGGCTCGAAAGTATCCGTAATGGCGCGGTTACGCGTTAATTCAGACTTCACGCCAGTACGGTTATTCGGGTTATAAGAAGGCGCATTCGCCATAGCCAACACTTCACCGGTACGCACATCCACCAATACGGCAGTGCCGGATTCGGCTTTGTTTTCCGCCACAGCTTTCTTAATTTCACGATACATCATGGACTGTAATTTTTCGTCGATACTCAAGGTGACATCTTGCGCATCGTATTTTTTCACATCCGAAATATTCTCCACGATGTTGCCGAATTTATCCTTACGATAAGTTAATGAACCGGATTTACCGACTAACATGGAATCAAAACTCTTTTCGATGCCTTCGATACCAGAACCATCAATATTGGTATAACCGATTAAATGAGCGGTCTCCTCTACGCGCGGGTAAAAACGACGAGCCTCCGATTTTAAAACGATACCGGTAATTTTTAAATCTTTAACATACTGTGCGAGTGTTGGTGAAATTTGGCGAGATAAATACACAAAACGTGATTTTGGGTCTTTTTCCACTCGCTTAACTAAATTGCCGTAAGAAATTCCCAAAGCTTCCGCCAGTTTTTGCCAGCGCTCTTTGTCTTTTAAGGAGTTTTCATCAAAGATAAATTTCGGATCTGCCACCACAGAATACATTGGTACGCTGACGGACAAAAGTTGACCGTTACGATCCAAAATAGAACCGCGCACGAACTGAATTTCTTGTTTGCGTAAAGAACGTTTATCCGCTTCATCTATTAATGAATCAGCATTCACGATTTGCACATATGCAGCTTGGGTAACAAGAGCGATTAATCCCATAAAAATCAAGCTTAAGGCTGAAATATAACGGGCTTTCAAAAAACTCTTTTCATAGACAATCTTCGGTTTATTTGGTTTTACCGCAGAACCGCTATGAGATAAGCTTTTTGTTGTTTTTTTCGGTTTAATCGGTTTGACTGATTTATTAAACTTGACCATATTAATCACCTTCCATGCTACTCAAGAATAACAACTTCTTGTTCGGGTGTTGCACGTTGCATGCCTAATTGTTTGGCAATTGCTTCAATTCTCGTATTATCACTTAATGTCGCTTCTTCTAATTTTAAATTTAAAAATTCATTTTCAAGCGCTTGGTGCTGCAAGACCAAATCCCCTTTTTCCGCCACCAAGCCACGGGTTTGGTGTGTAATCCAAACCGTGCCGAGAGCACTGATGGTAATGGCCAATAGCAAGAGCAACACTAACTTATTGGAAGTAAATAAATCTTCCATAATGATCTCTTGTAACGGGAATCTGTCGTTATTTTCCAACATCAGTTCAATCTCTCCGCAACACGTAATACGGCACTTCTAGCACGCGGATTTTGGGCAATTTCCGCATCCGTAGGCATAATTGCCTTACCAATAACTTTTAAAGTTTGATTACGTTGAATTTGGTCTTCACGCAAAGGCAACCCTTTTGGAATCTCCCTACCTTGACTTTGCTTGCGCATGAAATGCTTTACCATGCGATCTTCCAATGAATGAAAGCTAATCACAGACAAACGTCCTGCCGGAGCCAACACAGTTAATGCGGATTGCAACACTTTTTCCAATTCATCCAATTCGGCATTAATAAAAATACGAATAGCTTGAAAACTGCGGGTCGCCGGGTGTTTGTGTTTATCTTTGAACGGCACGGTATGTGCAATTAATTCGGCAAGTTGCAAGGTACGGGTTAAAAATTCATTGCCATTTTGCACCGCACTTTTATTGTAATCGACGATAGCTTTGGCAATTTTTTTGGCAAAACGCTCTTCCCCAAAGGTTTTTAACACCCATGCTAAATCTTGTTCGGAAACTTGTTGCAACCATTCAGCAGCAGATATGCCTTTACTGTCATCCATTCGCATATCCAATGGGCCGTCTTTCATGAAACTGAAACCGCGCGCTGCATCATCTAATTGCGGAGAAGATACGCCGAGATCAAGCAAAATACCGTCAATTTTGCCAACTAACCCCCGTTTTTCACAAATTGATAAGATTTCCGAAAATGTGTTGTGTTCAATCTGAAAACGTGGGTCTTGAATTTTTTGGGCTTCCGCTACAGCCTTAGGATCACGATCGATAGCAATTAATTTGCCATTAGCGGATAATTTGGAGAGGATCAAGCGGGAATGTCCGCCACGACCGAATGTACCATCAATGTAAATACCATTTTCTTTCAATGCCAAACCGTCAACGGTTTCATGTAACAAAACCGTTGAATGCTCAACTGACGAAAAGGCATTTAAATGAGTCATAAATCATTACCAATGGTACACAAAAATTGCAATGTAAAATAAAGAGAAGATAGAGCGGCGTAACCGCCGCTTATCTTTTGCTAGTGCTGCTGTTCGGTGAGTTTTACTCTTATAGTGACAGCGTTTTTAATTTTTCCGATAGCGCAAATGTATCTGTTGCGCCCAGTGCCATATCTTGTTCCACTTGGGCTTGCCATTCAGCATCACTCCAAATTTCAAACTTATTAAGTTGCCCAACCAACATAATGGATTTTTCCAATTTGGCATGTTGGCGTAGCGGACCACTAATTAAAATTCGACCGGCATTATCTAATTCACACTCAGTTGCGTATCCCAACATTACCCGTTGTAGGCTGCGTTGTACGGGATCGAAGTTGGAGAGCTCAAGCAGCTTTTGTTCAATGACCTCCCACTCTTTGAGAGGGTAAAGCAATAAACAAGGTTGACGAATATCTACGGTACAAACCATTTGCCCTTGATTTTGTTCCAAAAGCTCGGCGCGATAGCGGGTTGGGATAGCAAGCCTACCCTTCGCATCTAAATGGACTGCCGAAGCTCCACGAAACATGAAATTCACCTTTTATTCTGTTTACTCGCTCTGAATTTGGGATTTCGATCCAAATTTCACCACAAAAAACCACTTTTTACCACTTTGGGCTAAGTTTATTATTTGTTTGCTCAAGTTGCAAGCGCTTTCATAAAAGGATCATGTAAAGTTTTGTATATTTTTTAATAGTCACAATATGTTGCCGATGATTTTCTCCACATAAAAAAACATCCTGCCAATATTCATTAGCAGGATGTTTGGTAAGTAGTGAAGGATCCGCAAAAAGTGCGGTCACTATTTTATTGTTTTGCTAGATCAGTAACTAACGATTCCGGATCAGGTTCGCCAGAGCGTTTAACCAAAGCGAAGAATAATACAACGCATACGATGGTTGTCGCAAAGCCTAAATACACGGATAACTGATAGTCTAATCCAAACCCGATTTTATTGTAGTACAAGTAAGTCGCACAAACTGTAGTAATAAACCATGCCGGAATAGACGCCACCCAGTGGAATTTATGATAGCGATACAAATAAGCTGCGGCTGTCCATAACATCACCATTGCGGTCATTTGGTTCGCCCAAGTGAAGTAGCGCCATAACACGCTGAAGTCAATGGTAGATACAAAATAACCTAATACGAACAACGGAACAGCAATGAATAAACGTTTAGTAAGTGAACGTTGATCAATATTGAAGATCTCAGCTAATTGTAAACGTGCTGCACGGAATGCTGTATCGCCGGAAGTAATTGGCAATACCACGACCCCCAACACCGCAAAGATACCACCGATGAAACCTAAGAAGTGTAGTGAACTGTCATATACCACTTTAGATGGTGAACCTGCTGCGATAGCGTCTTGTAAGGCTTGTGGATTCTCATAGAATGCAAGCCCCACCATACACCATACTAATGCAATAACACCTTCAGTAATCATCGCACCGTAGAAAATGAAACGACCTTCTTTTTCATTTTCCGCACAACGCGCCATTAATGGGGTTTGTGTCGCATGGAAACCGGATAACGCACCACAGGAAATGGTTAAGAACAATAATGGCCAAATTGGCACATCACCTTTCACTTGGAAGTTTTGTGTGAATTTATCCAAGGTTAAACCTTGACCATCGGCATTAATCGTACGGAAAAACTCAATTGGATCCGTTGCACTGAAGTGTGCAGACACCAAACCGTACACCATACCCACAGACATAAAGAGCAACAACGCGCCAAAGAGCGGGTAAATGCGACCAATAATTTTGTCAATTGGTAACAAGGTTGCAAGAATATAGTAAGCGAAGATAGTGAGTGTCCACACAGAAACGATTGTTGTTTTATCCATACCCCAAACAGTCAAACCACCAGCTTCAACAGCATGGTGAACCGCCTCGGCATCGCCTAATTGCAATGCCCCTTGGGAAGCGCCCATGACATCCATCGTAATAGTACCCATTAACTGGGCCGGGCTTGCAACAAATACCACACCAACCAATAAGAGAAGAACAAGAGCTAAAACGTTAATAAATACTTTGACCGGGCGACCCAAGAATTTACCGGCCAAATAAGGCATAGTTGCGCCACCGTGGCGAATACTTAACATACCGCAGAAATAGTCATGCACTGCACCGGCGAAAATACAACCGATGACGATCCACAACATCGCTACAGGTCCGTATAACGCACCGAGAATCGGACCAAAAATCGGGCCGGTACCAGCAATATTCAATACCTGAATTAACCAAATTTTGGTTTTGGACATTGGCATGTAATCCACGCCATCGTTGACTTGGTAAGCCGGTGTTTGACGCTTAGGATTGATGACAAAAATCTTCTCAATGATTTTGCCATAAACAAGGTAGCCTAAAAACAGCACTAAAACACAGAAGAAAAACCACAACATATGAGAATCCTATGTAAAGAACCTATTTTATTCCAAAAACGAAAGAAACAGGTTCAAGTTAATGTTTAAATTATTTTACTCATAATGGAGTAAGCGACGGTATTTTAGGCTGCGGTTACAATTAAGTAAACAAACTATGATCCATCGGTTTAAAATATCTTCACAAAATGTGATATTAATCACACTTTCAAAGTGAACAAAAAGTGTGGTGAAAATATCTTATGTTTTTAGTTAAAATCGCTACATTGTGAGAGCTTCATCAACATTAATGCTATCAGAGAAAATCATGTTACATTGTTGCCCTGAATGCCGTAAAAAATCAGTGAAAGTGCAGAGTTTTGCCCCAATTGTGTTTTTTCATTTAAGCCGAAAAATCTCGAAATTTATAAACAAAAACTGAAAGAGCGTCGATTGCACAATGAAGAAATTAACCGTAAGAGCGTTAAATTTGGGGAACAATTTTTGCCTTAGTGCTAATTGTGGCAGGTCGGCTTACTAATAATCCATAAAAAAATGGGCAGTTTTCTGCCCATTTTTCAATCTCTATTCCGCCATCCACTTGGCATAAATCTTATGATATTCACCACTGGCTTTAATGGTGGCCAAACCTTTATTGAGTCTTTCCTACAAGGCCTTATTGTATTTATTCACCACGATGCCCACGCCATGACCAAAATATTTAGGGTTGACCACTTTTCCGCCGACAAATTGCAGTTCAGGTTCTTTTTTCATCATGTCCGCCAACAACGCCGTGTCACTTAACACAATGTCAATTCGCCCATTTTTTAAATCTAAAATAGCGTCTTGCAAATTCACATAAGCCTTTGGCGTATATTGTTTGGTTTCCGCCAAGGTATATTGTTGGAATGTAGAACCATTCTGAACCTCAATATTTTTTGCTTTTGCCAAATCCATGCCACCTTTTAACGCCACATAACTTGCCGAACTATCGTAGTAATAAGAATCGCTAAACAACACTTGTTTGGCACGTGCTTCGGTAATATCAATCGAAGAGATGGCCGCATCAAAATGTTTTGTTTTAACACTGGGAATCAATGCGTCAAAAGGCGGTATTTAAAATGTGCAGACTACTTGAATTTCTTTGCAGATGGCATTGGCGATATCAATATCAACCCCACCAACTCCCATTTTTCGGTGGTTAACTCAAAAGGCGGGTAGCTTGGTTCCGTGCCGAAAGTTAGGGTTTGAGCCCTAGCAGTGACTGCCCCCCATTAAAAAACTGCTAATAAGTACTGTTTTCATAATACCCCCTCCTTTGCTGTGAATATGATGTTGTGGTTACTATTAAATCCACAACCTTGTTTACATTTTGCTCAACATGAAAACATATCATTATTTAATGAATATTTATGCAATGAATATTCATAAAAAATCCCCAAATTTGGGGATTTTAAAAATACTGCAAAAAACGACCGCACTTTATGCGCCTCTTGTCTCCAAACGTTCAAAGGCAAGCACATGGCTTTCTAGTTTGCGTAACAATAACGTGGCGATACCGGTGATGATTAAATAAATTCCGCCGGCAATGCCGTAAATGGTCAGTGCATCGTATTCCGTGCCATAAAGCTGGCGGGCGTAGCCCATAATGTCCATAATCGTGATCGTGGACGCCAAGGCCGTACCTTTGAACACCAAAATAATTTCATTGGAATAAGACGGTAATGCGCGTTTTAAAGCATAAGGAATCAGAATTTTCAGGGTTTGCAAACGGCTTAAACCCAATGCTGCACAACTTTCCCACTGCCCTTTTGGAATGGCTTTTACCGCGCCATGAAATAACTGTGTGGAATAAGCCGCACTATTTAAAGCTAATGCCAATGCCGCGCAAAACCACGCATTAGAAAACAGCGACCATAATGGGCTATCCACCACCCATTGGAATTGCCCCGGCCCCGCATAAATTAAAAAAAACTGCACTAACAACGGTGTGCCGGTGAATAAAGTAAGATATAAATTGACCGCACTTTTCGCCGCTTTATTTTCCATGGAAAGCAGGAAAGTGAACAATAACGCCAATACAAACGCAATACTTAAAGAAACGACAGTCAGCAGCAAACTGGTTGGAATACCTTGTACAATCACATTTAAATATTCCCAAAACATTATTTCACCTCTCTTTCAAAACGGGTGAAACGCAGTTCTAATTTACGAATTCCTACTTGGCTCACCATCGTCACTGCTAAATAAATCAACGCTGCGATGCCATACCAAGTAAAAGGTTGATGCGTATTCGTGTTGACGAGTTGCGCTTGACGCATTAAATCATCCACGCCAATCAAAGAAATCAGTGCGGTATCTTTTAATAAAACTAACCATTGGTTGCTCAATCCCGGCAATGCATGACGCCATACCTGCGGCATGATAATGTGAAGAAAAGTGTAACCTTTGCTTAGTCCCAATGTCGCGCCGGATTCCCATTGCCCTTTAGGAATGGCCTGAATGGCACCACGCAAGGTTTGTGAAGTATAGGCGGCGAAAATAAGCGATAACGCAAACACACCACAACCGAAAGCACCAAATTCAATGTATTCTCCGGTGATCATTTCCACCACTTCGCTGGAGCCGAAATACACCAAAAGCACCACTAAAATTTCCGGCAAACCACGTAATAAGGCCACCAATACCGCCATGGGTTTACCCACCACTCGATTGGCTTCCAACACGGCAAATAACATGCTTAACAACAGGCCTGCCACTAACGAACAAACCGCAAGCCCTAACGTCATGAGGGCTGCGGTAAACATTAAAGAAAGAAAATCAAAAAACATAAATTACTTCGTCATCCATTTATCATAGATTTTTTGATATTCACCATTGGCTTTAATGGCCGCTAAACCTTTATTTAAGCTTTCTGCTAATTCTTTGTTGGATTTGTTCATCGCAATACCAAAACCATTACCGAAATATTTTTTGTTATTGACTTTATCACCCACAAACTCAATGTTCGGTTCTTTGGAAATCATATCTGCAAGCACGGCAGTGTCACCAAAGATAATGTCAATACGGCCATTTTTTAAGTCCAACACTGCATCTTGCAAGCTCGCGTAAGATTTCGGACTGTATTGTTTGGTTTCCGCCACCGTGTATTGTTGATAAGTCGTACCGTTTTGCACGCCAACGTTTTTTGCACTTTCTAGGTTTGCTTTACCTTTTAACGCCACATAGCTTGCCGTGCTGTCATAATAAGGTTCGGAGAACAACACTTGTTTGGCTCGTGCGTCGGTGATATCGATAGCGGAAATCGCCGCATCAAAACGTTTTGATCTTAAATTGGTAATCAGTGCGTCAAACGCTTCGCCTTTAAAATGGCAAGTGGCTTGAATTTCTTTACAGATAGCATTGGCAATGTCCACATCAAAACCGATGATTTCGCCTTTTTCATTAGTGGATTCAAAAGGCGGATAACTTGGCTCCATAGCAAAAGTTAGGTCTTGTGCATTAACTGCCATAGCGGAGCCTAATAAAATTGCGCTTAAAAGTAATTTTTTCATTCTATTTTCTCCTTTCAGATTAAATGTTGTGTGAGAGATATTGTTTAAAGCGTTCTGTTTGTGGTTGCTCAAAGCAGGTGCTGTCGCCGGTTTCGATAATATGCCCCTGTTCCATATACACCACTTTGGTCGCCACCTTTTTCGCCATATTCACTTCATGAGTCACAATCACTTGGGTAATGCCCGTTTCTCGTAATTCCTCAATAATGGAAACGATCTGCGCGGTAATTTCCGGATCCAGCGCTGCCGTCGGTTCATCAAATAACAACACTTGTGGTTTCATCATTAACGCGCGAGCAATAGCCACACGCTGTTGTTGACCGCCGGATAAATGTAACGGGAAACGCTCCGCGTGGCCTTCCAAACGCAAACGTTGCAATAATTCCATCGCCTGTTGTTTGGCTTCCGTCTCGCCCACACTGAGAATTTTAATCGGCGCTTCAATGAGGTTTTCCAACACCGTCATGTGTGGCCATAAATGATACTGTTGAAACACCATTCCCACATCACGACGCAATTGGCGAATTTGTTTCGGATCAGTATTGGCAGACAAATCAAATTGATTATTGGCAATACTCAATTCGCCCGATTGTGGTACTTCCAGCAAATTCAGAGTACGAATTAAGGTACTTTTACCGGCACCACTTGGCCCCAATAACACCACGACATCGCCATCATTAGCGGTTAAGTTAATATTAAATAAGGCTTGATTGGCGCCATAAAAAAAATTCAGGTTTTTAACACTAATTGTCATTGTCACTTATGCTCTTACATCAAACTACGGTTAAACTGAAAACATATTACACTTTTATGAATAATTATGCAACTCGAAGTATTAAAAAATCCCAAATAACATTGGGATTTTAAAAAACATATAAAAAATGACCGCGCGTTAAGTTAATAATACTCATATTTATAGGTCGTCTTGGTTACCCATTCACCTTTCTCATTATACATAACACTTTCAATCACATTACCCTGTTCATCGAATCGGTGTTTAGTCGTGTAGCTCTCATTAGACACACGACCATCCTTATCAATAAACTGACGCTTGATTTCATGATGATTTTTATCATAGGTGATTTCTACCCTAACATCATTAAATGAACCATTTTTAACAAAAGAACCATCATCAAAATAACGATACGTCTCGCAATCTTCAATTTTCTCTTTCTCACTTATATCGCAAACTTTGCTTAATCGCGCATCATCATAAAAATAGGTCAAAATCTGATTGGCACTATGGGTTTTAGGATAATACATTTGATCTTTCAACAAATTGCCTTTCGCATCATAAATGATTTGATGATGTCCATCTTCCCAATCCGGTGACGTCGGTTTTTTATAAACATAAACCAACTCTTTCTGTATCCCCGTCCCATCATCATTTTCCTGATATTGATAGAGCGCTCCAAAATAAGATGGAGCAGTATCATCTTTGTTCTCGGTAAAGAGCACTACCTCTTCGCTATTCCGCTCTATCAAACGATTTTTATCGTCATATTGATACGTATGAAACCGCGTACTTTGATTATAACTCTCTTCAGTATCCCGCTCTTCCTCTTTGACTAAAAAGCCCTGCGCATTATAAAAAGACTTTTTATAATTCGTGATCGGATCACCTTCTTCTATGGCTTCGGGATTATCTTTTGAATAAGACTCCACCGATTTTACCTTACCCTGTAAATGATTTTGCTCCCAATCTGTCCGCACCGGAAACAATGCTAATGTCGAACCGGCAAAAGAAGATAACAAGACAACTAACAATAATCTACGCATAACACTCCTTTAAGAAAAAAGTGCGGTCAAAAAACCTTCTTGTTTTTTGACCGCACTTTATATGTAAATACCTTATTCCACTTTTGTCATTTCAAATTCAATTAACATCATCAAAATATGAATAACTTTAATGTGAATTTCCTGAATGCGATCGGCATAACCGAAATGTGGCACGCGAATTTCCACATCGGCAAGTCCCGCCATTTTGCCGCCATCTTTACCGGTCATAGCAATGACTTTCATGCCTTTCGCTTTTGCCGCTTCGATAGCATTCAACACGTTTTTAGAATTACCGGAAGTGGATAACCCAAACAATACATCGCCCTTTTGCCCCACGGCTTCCACATAACGGGAAAAGACATACTCGTAACCGAAATCGTTACTTACACAGCTTAAGTGGCTCACATCGGAAATGGCGATTGCCGGATAACCCGGGCGATTTTCACGATAACGACCGGTTAATTCTTCCGCAAAATGCATGGCATCACAATGGGACCCGCCGTTTCCGCAAGACAACACCTTTCCGCCTTGTTTGAAACTGTCGGAAATCAATAATGCCGCTTGTTGAATCAATTTAATATTGTTGTCATCAGATAAGAATTTGTTTAATACATCTGCCGCTTCAGTGAGCTCGGCTTTAATTTGATCTAGATACATTTTTTCTCCTTTTTGGATATTTTAAAATTACTTTCACCGATAACGAGTTAGTTTCTTGTCTGACATAAAAAGTCAGTACAGAAAGGCCTTTCTGACGTTGTTACCTTCTCTTTCCAAGAAGATTTTTTTACGAAAAAAGCCTAATCTCTGCCATACCTTATTTAGCAGTATTTTCTAAAATCATCCTTGCGTTAAAGTAACTTGGGCGAAAGGATAATAACAATTATTATAAAAAAGTGCGGTTGGTTTTTCGAGTATTTTTAATACTTGCTGTCAACAGCCATTAAAATCCGAATTTTTCCATCACTTCTTTTTCTGTAAGTTTCGGTACATCGTTTTTCAATTCGTAAAATGACGGTTTTTTGTCAATAAAGATTTCATCTTCCAATGTGAAATCGGTTTGCGCAGAGAATAGGCCGCTAGAGACTTCATAACTTTGCGTGCCAAGCAGATGATAATAAAGATGCGAACCGCAGTGCTTGCAAAATGCCCGCTCAGCCCATTCGGAAGATTGATAATGGGTAATATGTTCACTGCCTTCAATCTCTATTTCATCACAGTGAAAAGCAAATAAAGGACCGCCATTCCAGCGCTGACACATATTACAATGGCAGGCGTGAACGTTTTCATTTTGTGGTACGGAGATGGAAACCGCTCCGCATAAGCATTGACCTTTCATGTTAATACTCCTTACATAGCTGAAAATAGAATTAATTGACTTGAGACTTATCTAATAACCTTTTTACTAAATCCGTCACAAATTCTAACCGCACTTTATAGTCTGTTAAATCTTTGGTAAAGCGGAATTTATGTGGGCCGTCAAAACGATAAACCGCCGGATTGAGTTGGATTAACTGTAAAAAGATCATCGGGTCTAACTCGGCGTTCGGCGCAAATTCGATGAATCCGCCTTGCGCATTGGCATCCAAGCGAATGACATTGAGCGGTTTCAAATCCAGCCGTAATTGCGCAATTTGCAACAGATTCCGCGTGGCTTGTGGCAAGGTTCCGAAACGGTCAATAAGCTCCACTTTTAACTCATCCAACGCTTCGGTATGTTCCGCACCGGCAATGCGTTTATAGAAAGACAAACGCATATTCACATCGCCCAAATAATCTTCCGGCAACAGCGATGGCATCCGTAAATCAATCTCAGTTTGTTGTTGCGTCAGTTCGTCCAATGACGGCTCGCGCCCTTCTTTTAAGGCTTTCACCGCACGCTCCAACAATTCCATGTAAAGAGAAAAACCGATACTTTCAATTTGTCCGCTTTGCTCGTTACCCAGCAATTCCCCTGCGCCGCGAATTTCCAAATCATGTGTGGCCAAAATAAAGCCGGCACCGAGGTTGTCTAGGCTTTCCAAGGCTTCCAAGCGTTTTTGCGCATCCTTCGTCATCAGTTTCGGTGGCGGTGTGAGCAAATAAGCATAGGCTTGATGGTGAGAACGCCCAACCCGTCCGCGCAACTGATGCAACTGTGCCAAACCAAAATTGTCGGCACGCTCGATAATAATCGTATTAGCCGTCGGCACATCGATACCGGTTTCAATAATTGTAGAACACACCAGCACGTTATAACGTTGATGATAAAAATCCGACATCACGCGTTCCAACTCACGTTCGCGCATTTGTCCGTGTCCCACAATCACGCGCGCTTCCGGCACAAGTGCGGTCAGTTTTTCTGCCGTATTTTCAATGCTCGCCACATCGTTATGCAAATAATACACCTGCCCACCACGCAAAATTTCACGCAAAATGGCTTCACGAATCACCAACTCATCCGTTTGACGCACAAACGTTTTAATGGTTAAACGGCGTGCCGGTGGTGTAGAAATAATGGAAAGATCGCGAATGCCATTCATCGCCATGTTTAATGTACGCGGAATCGGCGTTGCGGTCAGGGTGAGAATATCTATGTTCGCGCGCAGCTGTTTCATTTTTTCTTTTTGGCGCACGCCAAAACGGTGCTCTTCGTCAATAATCAGCAAACCCAGATCATGGAATTGCACATCGCCTTGAATGATTTTATGAGTACCAATCAGAATATCCACTTTGCCGTCGGCTAAATCCTGAATCACCTGTTTCTGCTCTTTCGCGGTTTTAAAGCGGGACAACATTTCCACGTTCACCGGCAAGTTAGCAAAGCGGTCTTTGAAATTATCGAAATGTTGCTGCGCCAATAACGTGGTCGGCACCAACACGGCAACCTGTTTATGGTTCATCACTGCCAAAAATGCGGCACGCATGGCCACTTCCGTTTTACCAAAGCCCACATCGCCACACACAAGGCGATCCATGGCTTTCGGTTGAGTCATGTCGGAAATCACGGCATTAATTGCCATGAGTTGGTCATGGGTTTCTTCAAATGGGAACGTAGCAGTGAATTGTTGGAATTCCTCACGATCATATTGGAACGCAAAGCCTTTTTGCGCTTCACGTTGCGCGTACACATCCAATAACTCTGCTGCCACATCACGAATTTTCTCCGCCGCTTTGCTGCGTGCTTTGCCCCAGGCTTCGGAGCCTAACTTGTGCAACGGCGCGGTTTCATCGGAACCACCCACATAACGGCTGATTAAATGTAACGATGCCACCGGCACATACAATTTCGAGTCGTTGGCATAATTGAGCAACAAATATTCCGCTTTAATGCCACCGTTTTCTAAACTCACTAAACCGCCGTAGCGCCCCACACCATGATCCAAATGCACGACCGGCTGACCGATTTGCAATTCGGCAAGGTTACGAATCAAGGTATCAGGGTTCACCGTGCGGGATTTATCCCGCTGCCGTTGTTGCACGCGTTCGCCAAGCAATTCCGATTCACAAATAATGGCAAGGGGCACATCCTGTTCAATAATAAAACCATGCTCCAACGGGCTAACCATTAAAGCCAATTTTTCTTCCGTCGCTTGCGCCAAGGTATGAATCTGTTTTGGTTTCAGTTTTAGCGGAGCAAGTAGGCTTAACAAGGTTTCACGACGCCCTTCCGTTTCCACGATAAATAAAATATTGCCTTTAAAATGCTCAATAAATTGGCGTAACTGTTGTAATGGTTCTTTTTGTTGAGATTGAATGGTCAGTGGCGGTAAGGGCGTAATGGCCAAATTTTTCTGCCGTGCAGACGACCGCACTTTTTCCGTTTTTAAGGCAATCGCAGGATAATTTTTTAACTGACGATTTACGTCATCAATGCGCAACCAAAGTTTATCGGGTGACAATAACGGACGCATCGGATCGACACGGCGACTCTCAAAACGTTGTTCCGCATCCGCGTAAAAACGCTCACCCTGCATTTGATTTTGCTCGCCGGTAATAAACAACGTATTCGCCGGGAAATAATCAAATAAAGTCGCCATTTCTTCAAAGAACAAGGGCTGCCAATATTCAATCCCTGCCGCCAACGTGCCTTTGCTGATTTGTTGATAAATATGTTCCGGATCCCGTCGAATTTCACCAAACGCCGCGCGGAATTGGCTACGGAAAAATTCAATGCCTTGATTATCCGTTGGAAATTCGTGCGCCGGTAATAAATTGATTTGATCGATTTCCTGCAACGTGCGTTGTGTATCTACATCAAAAGTGCGAATGGAATCAATTTCATCATCAAAAAAATCTAAGCGAAAAGGCACCGCACTTCCCATCGGGAAAAGATCCAACAAGGCACCGCGTACGGCATATTCGCCATGTTCCAATACTTGCTCCACCGCGCGATAACCTGATTTTTCCAATTGCAAACGAAGCGTTTCAATGACAAAACGATCGCCTTTATTAATCAGTAACACCCGATGTTGTAAATAAGAGGGCGGGCAAACGCGTTGCATTAACGTGGCAATCGGCAAAATGAAAATGCCTTGCTTGCGTTGCTGTAAGTGAAATAAGGCACTCAAGCGCGCAGAAATAATATCTTGATGAGGCGAAAAACTGTCGTAAGGCAAGGTTTCCCAATCAGGGAAAAAGGTAACATTAAGTGGGCTCAATTGCGCTAATTCTTTGTCTAAACGCACCGCACTTCGGGTGTCGTTCGTCACCACGACGGTTAGCCCGTTAAACTGCGCCGCAATTTCACTCACGGCAAGGCTATCCGCGCCGGGCAGAATATTGGCTAAAATTTTATGATCTTGTGCTTGGGTTGGAATTTCGATGTGAAAAAATGGAATTTGCATAAAACGACAATGTATTAAAAAAAATTGTCGCTAGTTTAGCTCAAACAAGGGGGATTTCCAATAAAAGTCTGTATAAAAAAACAGTGTCATACTTAGGGGAATTCATCCCCCAGGCATGCTAATCTTAGTGAGCGCTTTCCTCTTTCTGTTCTTTTTTCTCTTTTGGTTCTGGATCTTCGTCAAACTTGACCACCGGCACACAGCCACGGCAAGTGCCTTGATCGATACCGGCTTCTTTACAGAAATCAGAATAGGCTTCCCACGCGCGTTTCACCCAACTTTTTTTGCCTTCTTCGCTCATCTTTGTTTCCTTATTTTTCTAGCTTTATTTTAAATTGTTAAGAGATTGTTATCATAAAAGGACGGCATTTTTTTGCAACCACTTCTTCACTTCCAAGCGACAATTTTCTAACCACGTTTTTTTATTTGGCCTTTTTTCCGGCTGTTTACAATAATCTGCCAACAAGGGGAAAGGCAATTCGCCTGCCGATTTGATTAAACGCCGAATCGACGGCAAAGCAGAAGATAACGCCAGGAAAAAATCGGCAAAATCCTTTAACGATTGCCAATCCGAGCTATCAAGCGTCCAATCTATTTCTGTTCGAGCAAACTGTGTCGCGAGCGGATGGAAAGAAAGGGGCAAATTGCGCTGAAATTGTTTTTCTGCCTGTTGCACGAATACTTGCCCTTTCTCACGCAAGGGACACAACGCCACCACAGAATAACAACCGCTGCTGGCTTCTTTGCTTTCGCTAAAATGCACCAAAATGAAACCGCACTTTTGCCAGAACGCGAGCAGTTCCGGCGTGTAACCAAAACTGACGGAAAGAAAATCCACTGCGCCCTGTTGTTTTATCTGTTGTTTCATCTGCGCAATCAAACGTTGTCCAAGCCCCTGTTGTTGCCAGTTGGGTTGCACGGCAATACGAGAAATCCGCAAAGAGCGCAATACACAGGCCTCTTCCAACCCGGCTTGGAAACACAGCATTTGCGCTACCAAATTGCCACGCGGGCGACGTTCGCCATGTCGAATTTGGCGAATTAACGTTTTGTCCGCTAACCCGCCTTCCGGCACCGCCCATACGCAACCAAGCAAGGAATCCTGTGCTTGAGCGAGGTAAAATTGCTGCTGTGGTGCATCCAATAAACGGCGTAAATCCAAAGGCGAGGTTCGATAATGCGCCAAGGTCAGCAAGCCGTAAACGGATTCAATTTGATCATGAGGAATCCGTTCACAATGAGAAATTTGGATCTGCTCAGTAAGCGCCCCATCATAAGGCGACTGTGGCAGACGATCTTCGCAATCGCACAGCAACAGGTCGTCAATAAAGGATTCCAGTTTGTCATCCGCTTGCCAACGTAACGGCGTAAACAGTTCAAAATGACGCAAAGTGCGGTCGGTTTTCGCCATAAATTTTAATAAGAAACCTCTGCCCGTGCCTTCATAGCTGTGAATGGTGGTCGTCAACACAACCCGTTTAAAAGCCTTAGTTAGACGAAATAAGATGTCCAGCGGAATCATCGCCGCTTCGTCCACAAACAACCAATGATCGGCAAATTGCTGTGGCGTTTCGCTGACGTGTTGACTGAGTTCATCAGGTGGCATAAAGGTGATTTCCGCCCCGGCAAATTCATTAAAAATATTGACCGAACTTTTATTCGGCGCAGTGAGAATCACCGACTGGTTTTGTGCCCGTTGCTGTTTGGCAAAGAGTCCTGCCAACGCTGATTTTCCACGTCCACGTTTTGCCGTGACGATCAGAATATCCTCATCCGCTTCCGCCATTTGTTGCAATAAACGGGCTTGTTCTAAGGTGGGCTGGCAATGGGTTGAACGGCCTTTTTGAGGTGTTGGTGCAGCAAGATTTAACGACGCACGTTGATAAACAGGAAAACTGTATTTGGCGATTTTTTCCTGTAAAAAAGTGATAAAGTGCGGTGTGTTTATGGCGTGTTTTTCGCCCGACCAACGCAGGCTGTCGCTGTCAGGTTGGTTGTCTAAATCCGACCAATGATTGAATAACAATAACAGCAGACCGCCGTCCTGCAATGTCCCCGCTGCAATGGCAAGGGCATCCAAGTGAATGCCTTGTCGCGCGTCATAAATGATGACAGGAAATTCACCGCCGAGCAGATTTTTCGTTTTGCTAAAAGGAAAATAGGATTGGGAAACAAAGTGCGGCGAAACATCGCCAATCCAGACCACACTTTTCAGGGCCGAAAAATGTTCCCATTGGCGCGCTAACGTAGCATTATCGCCAACAAGAAGAATTAGCTGCCGCGCCATATTTTACCAACCCCGTGAATACGGATCCGTCCAATCTACATTGATATTTTTATTGCTTTTATAGAGCGGTTCGCTTTCGCCCCGGATTTGACGCTCAATAGATTCTTGTTGCGTGTGAAAACGGCGAAACGCGTCATCTATCGTTTGTCGTTGCTTTTGCATTTGGCTTTCAACAGAACGACTGTCGCCCGCCAAGCCTTGTTTACGCTTGCGTTCGTTGAGACGATCACGAAAATGCCGTTTTAAATCACGGCATTCAAATTCACGAATGTTATTCACATCGTGATTAAGTTGTTGATACTTAAATTGAAAATAATCGTAAGAAGACTGATCGTCAAAAATCGTACACGCCGACGGTTTGCCTACAATCTTCGCCAACTCGTCGTTGATCATATCTTTTAATAAACGTTTTTCAAGGGCGGTAATACGTTTGTCCGATTGCTTGCCCAGTTCCGGTAACAAACAATATTCCAGATTATTTTTGGCTAAAATGAATTTTTCCATGTCTTCCGTGGAAATTTTGTATCTTGGATTCTGATATTTCGGTTCATACGTACGGCGGGTACTGAAAATAGCTTTTTCCTCATCGTCATTATACTGCACGGAAGGCGCCGGATAACCGGGTTCAAATTGCGGATAAGGATAATAACCCACACAGGCGGTTAAAATAGAAATCGGTAAAACAAGTAAGTATTTTTTTAACATGATATTCCTTCAGGTTGAAAATAGATTAATCATTGTCTCGCTGCAGCAACCTTAAAAGTCTGAATTACGTGTAACCATATGTAGCTTTAATATAATGATGACTGAAGCAAGAATGCCCGTTTGACCCTGTTTTTCCGAAATAGTTTTACGCTTTCCGACTTTTTCTTACTTCTCGCTCAGGTACGGATCGACAAAGCCAAGCCCTATCATAATTTGTGTCTCCAAGCTTTCCATTTCCTCTGCTTCGTCATCTTCAATGTGATCATAGCCAAGTAAATGCAAACTGCCGTGCACTACCATATGCGCCCAATGTGCCATGAGCGGTTTGCCTTGCTCTTGCGCTTCACGCTCCACCACTTGACGACAAATCACCAAATCGCCGAGTAACGGCAGCTCCACTTCATCAGGGCATTCAAAAGGGAAAGACAACACATTGGTCGGACGATCTTTGCCGCGATAATTCAAATTCAACGCGTGGCTTTCCGCTTCATCCACAATACGCACGGTCATTTCCACTTCATCGGTCTGCGGTTGTACCGCGGCTGTCGCCCATTGTTCGATTTGTTCTGCTGTTGGCAAGCCGGTTTCTTGTTCGCAAGCAATTTGTAAATCAATGATCATCTTACCCATGTTGCTCTCCTAAATTCATTGTAATTTCTGACCGCACTTTTTCTTCTCTCTCAGTTTATTCTTCGCGCTCTGCTTTTTCTTGGCGCTCTGCTTGACGTTGCTCCGCCAATTCACGGCGGCGGATTTCTTCCTGCGCATCCCAAGCGTCATACGCTTGCACCACTTTCGCCACTACCGGATGGCGCACAATGTCTTTGCTGTCGAAGTAATTAAAACTTAATTCTTCCAGGCCGGACAACACTTCAATGGCATGACGCAAACCGGATTTTTGCGAGCGAGGCAAGTCAATTTGCGTAATGTCGCCCGTAATCACCGCTTTCGAATTAAAGCCGATACGGGTCAAAAACATTTTCATTTGTTCCACGGTGGTGTTTTGACTTTCGTCCAAAATAATAAAGCTGTCATTTAAGGTACGGCCGCGCATATATGCCAACGGCGCAATTTCAATCACATTGCGCTCCATGAGTTTTTGCACGCGCTCAAAACCTAACATTTCAAACAGCGCATCATATAACGGGCGCAAATACGGTTCGATTTTTTGCCCTAAATCGCCCGGCAGGAAACCCAGTTTTTCACCAGCTTCTACCGCCGGGCGGGTCAATAAAATACGACGAATTTCTTGCCGTTCTAAAGCTTCTACCGCAGCAGCGACCGCTAAAAAGGTTTTCCCCGTCCCGGCAGGCCCAATGCCGAAACTGATGTCATAACGCAGAATATTGTGCAAATACTGAATTTGGTTTGGCCCGCGTGGTTTAATTAAGCTTCGTTTGGTTTTAATGGTCGTGCTATACACTTTATTTTCATCGCGATGATCTGCGACAGATTCCGCATCGCCCTGCGCCAACGCCCGACTTTCCATTAATGCAATATGAACGTCTTCTAAATCCAACTCTTTAGAATGCCCCCGCACAGGCGCTGTTTGAACATATAAATCGCGAATTAAATCCACCGCACTTTGCACCACACCGACATAATGTGATGCAGGATTGGTGTCTTTAGGTTGAATAGTGAAATCAAAGCCACGACGGGAAATCGACAGGTTGAATGTTTTTTCAATAAGCGCCAAGTGAGCATCTGCGGCACCACATAAGGAACGCAAACGTTCATTGTCTTGCGGCTCAAGCGTAAAGGTTTGACGAAAAGGTTGCAAAATATGGCCTCAATAAGTAGGAGGGATAAAGTGGGCACAATATAGCATAACTTATGGGAAGGTCATATGCACACGCACATCAAAACAGACGAAAACATTAAAAAGAGTCAAAATTGATTTATTACAAATAACTCTCTTTCGTCCCTGATAACAAACCTGATCTAAATAAGGTTATTTTTTCCTAAGATTTGCCAAAGCCTTTCAATACTAAAGGCACCCTGTTCAAATCGATATAATGTTTAAATTTGTTTTTGTGTAATAAAGATTAAAATTTGTAAATTTACTGTAAAACCAATTCAAAACCAAACAAGAAATCGCCAATAAAACAATTCAACACATTGATATAAAACAACTTTTATAACGCACAATAAATTTTCATATATATCGAATTTATTGTTTTTAAAAATTTGCTTTTTTATTTTTCAGGGCTATAATGCACCTCGTTTATTTAATTCCACAACTTATTAAATAAATGACATTAATTCTTGCAAAAGAATTCTTAAATTTTATTTTCTACAAACAAACTAAAAACTAGGAGCATTTAAAATGTTAAACACATTAACTACTAAAGCATATATCAAAGCAACTGAAGCATTCCGTTCTTTCAAAAACAACCAACAAGGTGTAACTGCAATTGAATACGGTTTAATCGCTGTGGCAGTGGCCGTGTTAATTGTTGCTGTATTCTATAACCAAGATGGTTTCATTGCCGCGCTAAAATCTAAATTTAGTGTATTAACTAGCAAAGTTACAAGTGCAAGCATAAGTTAATAGTTAAATTATAGCCAAGGCTGGTTCTATAAAAGAGCCAGCCTTGGCTTAGTCAGCATTAAACAATGAGCACTTTATTAGGTTATCTTTATTTCAAAGTGATCTTCTCTTTTCGTATGTTCTATCAAGATCAACGAGGGATCACTTCTGTTGAGTATGGTTTGATTGCTGTGGCTGTTGCTGTTTTTGTAGTTGCTGTACTGTCTGGAGATCATAGTTTTGTTAAAGCAATGTCTAGTAAGTTTTCAGATTTAACTACTATTGTCTCGGGTGCCATGGTGAGTAAAAGTAGCTAATGACAAATAGAAATGCACTGGTTTATTAATACATTAGTAATTGTTAGCCTTTTATTATTGATTATTTTGTCTATTACCGATGTCCGTTCTCGAACTATTGGTAATCGGATTATTTTGCTTTTGTTAATTACTATTATCCCTCTCAGTTTATTAAAGTATCAGACACTATTTATTCTTCCTTCCCTATGTGCCCTTGCAATTGGCTTTTTGCTCTTCACGCTAAACTTAGTTGGTGCTGGAGATGTAAAACTTATTGCTGTATTGATGTTGATGATTCCCAATGACGAAATCTTTCCTTTTTTCTTTTTTACAACATTTGCAGGATTAGGGCTAATTATTATCAGTTGGTTATTTTTCCGTAAATCAGTTAAAGAAAATGGCTTGCCTTATGGCGTAGCAATAAGCCTCGGCTTTATGACAAACCTAGTCTTATCAAATTAATTTGGTAAGCAATCACTTTACTTTATTAAAACAATAAGGGTAAAAAATGAATTATAGAACGCTCTTGATTATTTCAGTGCTTACATTAGCTGTTGGTATTGGCGGGATCATGTTCATGCCAACCGGTGGAGAAAATACTGAAAATCAACAAACCACCATAATAAACCAACTAGAACCACAAACGGAGAAAAAACCGGAGAAACTGATCTTAACTGCAGAATTAAAAAATGACGTAGATAAAGGTCATTTATTACAAGCAGATGATTATGTACTCAATGAGATCTCTGTCGTAGAAGATAGCCCGCTAATTGCTAATGACTTGAGAGATGCTGTGGTTAAAAACGGTATTCAAGGGTTACAAGGTTATTTAATGGCAGAAAATATGAGAGCTGGTTCGTTTCTTTCCGGTAAATCTATTATTTCCCCAAACGACCCGAGATTCTTTACATCTAGTTTAGATCCAAATCAGGAAGTTGCTTATCGTGTTTATATTAAACCGGAAGATAGCTATATTTTATATACAATTTCCGGTGGTGATTATATCGCAGTTTACAACCAACAAATCGCAGGAGATTCTCGAAACACTTACGATCGTAAAGATTTAGTGAAGGTCTCAGGTAAGGTATTGGTCTTGCAAGCTAAAGCCTTTTCAGCTTCAACAGATGAAAATGCTCCAGAGACTGAAAAAGCAGCTGACGGTATTCCAAATAATCAAGAATATGCCGGTTATGTGGCATTAAAAGTAACTGCTGAACAAGCGAAGAAATTCTATTCTTTAGATAGAGAATCAAAATTAGTCATACTACCTGCCGAGAGTAATACTCAAGATATCGATTCACGCGGTGTGTTTATCAGAAAATTAAGAGGTCAATAAAATGCTGAATTGGAACCATGCTTTTAGCAAAAAACAATTAGTATGCTATGCAGTTCTCGGGGCGATGTTCTCGCTAAATGCGTATGCTCAAAACTTCTCTTTAGAGAAAGGTGCAACACAACTAGTTCAAACTAAGGAAAAAATTGATACTATTTTCGTATCTTCTCCAAGTGTTGCCGACTATGAAATTTTAGACGACAACACCTTTATTATTTATGCGAAAGATGAAGGTAAAGCGGAAGTTACCGCATTTGGTGCCGATGGCCGCCCTTTAACGTCAGATACAGTAAACGTAGATTCTGTAGTGACTAATATTGCAGATACTAACAAACAGCTTAAAACTCATTTTCCAAATACTAACCTTTCTGTGAAGAAGGTAGGTAAGGCCTATGTGATCGAAGGAAAGGCCCGTACACAAGAAGAAAGTGATGAAGTACGCCGTATCGTAGGCGAAGCTTTAGGTACCGGTAGAAAAGTTACTGAAACTAAACTAGGTAATGAAAGCGTTCCTTTCTTGGATAAGTATAGCTATGAAGGAGTTGTTGATCACTCAAATATTAATGATACAACACAAATCAACGTAAAACTTACCGTTGTGGAAGTAAACAAAAAACTTTCAGAAGCTATGGGTATCAACTGGAGCCATATTGCTGGAAGCGGCCCGCTACTTGGTGGTAATTTCAGTGCTGCTGGCGGCTTTAACGGAACTCAAGGCGTATTACGTTTAGATGCAAAAGGTATTTCTGCCTTTATAAATGCACTAGATAACCAAAGTAATGGAAAAATTTTAGCAGAACCAAATATTTCCATGTTATCTGGAGAAACTGCCGACATCTTAGTTGGTGGTGAAATTCCCTTTGCACAACGAGATAAAGAAGGCTCTCCAAGCATTATTTATAAAGAGTTTGGGGTAAAACTGGCTGTTGCTGCGAAATTGCAAAAAAACAACCGTATTCGTTTAGTTTTAGATCAATCCGTAAGCACCCTTGCCGGTAACTATAATTTTGAAGGCATTGGTAATATTCCTTACTTTGATACTCGTCGAGCTAAATCTCTGTTTGAAGTAGCTAACGGTGAAAGCTTTATTATCGGAGGTCTATTTAGCTCAAATGATGTTGAAGGCATCAATAAAGTTCCACTACTTGGGGATGTTCCTATTTTAGGTTCTTTCTTCCGTAATGCATCTACCAATCGTGAGAAAAAAGAATTGGTTATCGTAGCTACGGTAAATGTTGTCAAACCGGTAGAGGAAAAAAACATTGTTTATCCTGACTTTGAACAAACCGGAACAATGGAGAGATTTTTCCACACAACTCCGTTAAAAAATGTTTATCACAAAACATTAACGTCTAACTTCTTAAAAAATAGTGGGTTTATTCAATGAGAAAATTAGTTATTTCGGCCATCATTGCTTTGGCCTCCCTTGGTGCTCCAGTAACCACATTTGCGATAAATGAGTTAGTTAATGATACAAGTGTGGCACAACCGACACAAAACAGTATGTTTAATCGCACACAATTGGTTAACCGCTATACATTACCAGATTATTCTAATGTGAGTTATAGCAATATGTATCAAGCTATAATTCGTGATATTGGTAGTGACAAGCAAAAGCAAGTCAATATTGTTTGGCGGGATGCAACAGCAAAAAAAGCAGCCTTAAAAATTCGTGCAAAGCTCATCAAAAGTGGAGTTAATAGAAAATCCATTTTTATTGAGAAAAAGGCACACAAAGCAACAACTTACCCAATTTATGTTGAAGTGGCACAAGTTGCTGCAAAGACAACACGTTGCCCGTTACGCACAGGAGAAGTCGTATTCTGGAATTCCAATGAAGCCTCCTGTGCAATAAAAAGTAATCAACGTGTTCAATTGAAATATTAATAATAAGGTATTTGTATGTTATTACTGGATCAAGAAACAATTACAATTGATAGTGCACGTACCATCACGGTTGTTTCGAACCGTGACGACATCCAAGGGGAAGTCGCACAGATCTTGCGTACGCGAGGTCTTGAACATATTGAAATTATAAAGAAAGATTTTTTTGAATCTTCCGATGAAATTTCGTTTTCTGCAGAAGACACAGTTGGTGTAGTTATTGATATTACTCATGAAACCAGTGTAAAAACTATTGTTGAGCGTGTTTTTAGTGCTGTTCCACAGAATGTATGGTGTTGTGTGATTGGTGATAGTGATTCGATTTCCTTATCACAAAAACTGTTAGAAGAAGGTATTCTTTACTTTAACTCACACTCCCAATTAAGCCAAATGGTTGAAAAAATCATTTCCGGTGCGAATGTTCCACATGTAAGAGATACCGTAAAAATTGCAGTATTAAGCTGTAAAGGAGGTATTGGTGCAAGTTTAGTTAGTTCGCATATTGCCAATGAAATTGTGGTTAATAAGAAAATCCCTGTATTATTGGCACAAGGTCCAAATGGTTCCCAAGACCTTGATTTATTATTTGATAAGAAAATTTCAGGAAGTATTGTTGAATATGCTCTAAATTTTGATTTGTATAACGGTAATTTATTTGAATTACCCACAGAAAGTACTGAAAAATATAATTTCATTATCTATGATCAGCCAATCTATAACGTTAAAAAAGATAACTTTGTGAAATTCTTAGAAAGTTATAATAGTTTTGTTTTAGTTGTAGAAAGAAAAATTGGTTCATTGCGTTTAGCTAAACAATTTCTAGATGAATGTGAACGAATTCGCAGTACAACAGGAAAACCGATCCGTACCTTTATTTGTATTTCTGATAGCAGAATGGAAACATCTAAGTTAATGGCCAAAAAGGATATTGAAACATTAGTAGGTTCTCAAGTAGATGCTGTTATTCCATTTGTAAAAGATACAAATAAAAAAACGGTATTAGGTATTAATTTTGGTCGTAATGGTAAAAAAGAAATTAACTCGTTAATGTTAAAAGTTATCGGTGCAGTATCCCGTAATAGCAAACCTAAAGAAAAACAAAGTTTGATTTCTTCGTTATTTGCAAAACTCATTAAATAAGTAGTGACTAAAAATGCTAACCAAAGAACAACAAATTTTCCTTAGAAGTGAAGTATTAAGCAACCTTGATATTGAAAAGATTGATGCACTTCAAAGCGAAAGAAACTTACTAGTAAATGAACTGGTTCAGATTGTTAATCGTGTTGCAAGTAAAAGCGGTACTTATTTGACTTCTGCCGACACATTAGTGATGGCAGAAATTGTTGCTGATGAAATTGAAGGTTACGGTCCATTGCGTGATCTTATGGCAGATGATACCATCAATGATATTTTGGTAAATGGTCCAGATGATGTTTGGATTGAACGCGCCGGTATCTTGGAAAAAACCAGTAAAGAATTTGTAAGCAATGAACAATTGACAGATATTGCAAAACGCTTAGTTGCACGTGTTGGCCGTCGTATTGATGACGGAAGTCCTTTAGTGGACTCCCGCTTGCCTGATGGTAGTCGCCTAAATGTGGTTATCGCACCAATTGCACTAGATGGAACATCTGTTTCAATTCGTAAATTCAGTAAGAATAAAAAAACCTTACAAGAGCTTGTAAACTTCGGGTCAATGACCCGTGAAATGGCTAATTTCTTGATAATAGCCGCAAGATCACGAGTAAATATTATTGTATCAGGCGGTACAGGTTCCGGTAAAACAACTTTACTTAATGCGCTTTCCAACTATATTTCACACAGTGAGCGAGTTATTACTTTAGAAGATACGGCAGAGTTACGCTTAGAACAGCCTCATGTCGTACGCTTGGAGACCCGTTTAGCCGGAGTAGAACACACTGGTGAAGTCACTATGAAAGACCTAGTAATCAATGCGTTACGTATGCGTCCAGAGCGAATTATCGTCGGTGAGTGCCGGGGTGGTGAAGCTTTTCAAATGTTACAAGCCATGAATACCGGCCACGATGGTTCTATGTCAACTTTGCACGCCAATAGCCCTCGAGATGCGACTTCCCGTTTGGAAAGTATGGTAATGATGTCTAACGCAACATTACCACTTGAAGCGATTCGTCGAAATATTGCATCCGCAGTGAATATTATTGTGCAAGCCTCCCGTTTAAATGATGGTTCAAGAAAAATAGTGAACATTACAGAAATTATGGGAATGGAAAACGGACAAATCGTTTTACAGGATATTTTCTCTTACAAAGCCAGTAAATATCGTGACAAAAATGGCAAAATTCTTGGAGAGTTTGTTAATCATGGTTTGTTAACCCGTTCAATAGTTTATCAAAATGCACAAGTATTTAATCTAAGTGCCGAATTACAAAGTATTTTCGGAGAGGTTGAATAATGAATTATTTATTTTATGCCGTACTATTTATGGGAGCACTTTTATTAATAGTCACCTTAAGTAGTTGGTTTTCAACCAAAAGAAAGATTAACCAGTATGATGCCTCTGTGAGTAGAACAGAAAGTTTTATTAAAGGGATTAAAAATAGAGTTACTCTGTGGTACTACTATTTCATTGGTGGAAATAAGAAAAATTTAATTCGTAATATTGTTATAAGCTGCCTTGCATTTTTTGCTCTGTTTATAGTTAATGTTGCTTATGTTCATGTAGATAGATTAGTTTTCTGTTTACTTTTTGGTGTTGCCTTTATTCTATTTGTCTGGAAACTTGGCCAACATCGTAATAAAAAAACATTTAATGCAATGTTTCCTGAAGTGATTCAAATTATGAATGCAGCTGCAACTTCTGGGGCCGGTTTATTACAGGCATTAGAACGTTGTGGTAAAGATTTGACAGGTCAGCTAGGAGAAGAATTTAAAAGTATTCACAAGCGTCTCGCTATCGGTGAGGATCCTATGGCTGTTTTTGAAGATAGTTATAGTCGTTATCCCTATAAGGAGTTTTACTTTTTTATAACCATTGTTCGCACCAACCTAAGTAAAGGGGGACAAATTAGAGAAGTAATCTCCCGTCTGGGTCGAGTAATTGCCGATAGTAATAAAATGGAAAAGAAAAAGAAAGCAATGACGTCGGAAGCTCGTATGTCAGCGATGATTGTAGCTTGTTTACCCGTTAGTTTCTTTTTCTTTATGCAGTTTGCTATGCCTGAAAATTTCGAATTCTTAATAAATGATCCTAGTGGTAGATATGTATTATACTATGTCTTTGGTAGCGAACTCTTTGGCATGGGAATCATTTGGTGGCTAATGAGGAAGTCAACATGACACTTAAGCTATTATTATCTTATACACTATTAGCAATCTTTGGCATTATCATCTTGTTTACAGCTCTTTCTGCTAGAAAAAAATTCCTGCATAGTCGAGAAGTGATCTTAGGAGAAAGACCTAAAGACACAGATGAAGATGAAGACAACAAAGGTAAGACCAAACAACAAATTGAGTTAGAACTTTTATTAATTAATAATAACCCTATTTTAAAAGCCTTGGGTATTATTGATAAAAATATTAAGGTAAAACTACTCATTATGGTAGTACTATGTGGAGCCTATTATTTATACTCGTTAAATGATAGTAATCCTGACAGTTCTTCGTTATTGATTAGTTTTCTGACAATATTAGTTGTAACGATTATTATTCCGGGGTTTTTAATAAACTCTATTTTAAAAAGTAAAATCAAAAAAATCATGAATGATTTGGCCGGTTTTATTGATTTAGTAGCTGTTAATGTACAAACCGGTATTAGCATTGAAGCTGCACTCAAACAGGTTGCTACAGATTTCAAAACCCTAAATCCTGATTTAACTTATGTTATGTTGCGCATTATTCGTAAATCAGAAATTACGGGGATGTCACAAGCGTTACAAGATCTTTCTATTTCGCTGCCAACAACTGAAATCAGAATGTTTTGTACCGTAATGCAACAAAGTTTGAACTTTGGTTCTTCTATTTACCATCAGTTGATCCAGCTATCATCTGACATTAGAGAACTGCAATTATTAACAATAGAGGAAAAGCTCGGTACTCTTGCAGCTAAAATGAGTATTCCTTTGATTCTATTTATTATGTTTCCAATTATCATCTTAATCTTAGCTCCAGGTGTAATGAGGGTATTTCCACATGTATTCTAAATCTCTTAAAAACGTTTTATTGTGTAGCATAATTTTATCTGTTACTGCGTGTTCTGCTGTACTTAACAAAAGACCATTAAGCACAGATAAGATAACTGCAAAAGAAACACTTTATCAAAGTACCAATAACAACGACGCATTAATTGCAATGTATCGTGATGTACTAAAAAATAAAGAAGATCCAGTTACTCGTTACAAACTATCTGAAATTTATTATAAGAAAGGTGACAGTAATTCTTCCCTACTCTACTTAAAGCCATTATTAACAAATGGTGGGCAGTTAACAGAAAAAGCAAAAATCTTGCAAGCAAGAAATTTAAACCAGCTTAAACGTTATCAAGAAGCTTTAGAGGTTGAGAATGGTTTACTGACATCCACACCTAAAAATGGTGAGGTTTATAATCTTCGTGGTGTAACTTATGCTTTAATGGGAAATCCAAATAAAGCTAATGAAGATATTAACAAAGCACGTGAATATTTCTTAAATGACGCAGTCGCAGTAAATAACCTTGCGATGTTAAACATTGTTAATGGAGATTATCGCAATGCTGTTTCATTACTTTTGCCTCAATATTTAAATGGTATTAGAGAACAACGATTGGTACATAACTTAATTTTTGCTTTAGTGAAAAACAATGATATTGACTATGCAAAAGATATTATTGTAAAAGAAAACATTAATAGTTCACCTGACGATTTAATTAATGCTTTGAAAAAGACTGAACGTGTGCCTAGCAATATCGCTAGATAATATAAGGTTTTGTGATGAAAAAATTCCTATCAAATAAGAAAGGAGTATCAACCGTCGAGTTTGCCTTGACGGTTGCATTTTATTTCTTTGTTGTATGCTTAATTTTAGAATTTTGCCGTGTTGCTATAACCTCGTCTTATTGGGATCTAGCTATCACCGAAAGCACAAGAATTGCAAAAAACCAGTCAGCTCCAGGGGATGACTATAAAAAAGCTTTTGAAACTGCGCTACGACAGCAGGCTGTTGCACAAGAAAAGTCAACTATTGGTTATTTGGTTCAGTTAAATAATGGTGGTATAGAAATTGATGTAAAATATGTCAATTGTTCTAGAGAAACGTGTATCAAGGCATTACTAAATAATGACTTTAGAACACCTAAAGTAGTTAACGGTAAATTGGTTGACCCGAATGGGGCATTAGCGACTTTAGCTGTTTATACCGTCAAGTATAAATACAAATTTTTAACCTTACCATTTTTGCCGGCAGATATAGTCGAGCACGCATTGGAACGCAAAATTATTGCTGTACAAGAGTTCGGTCGTTCCCAGTTTTTACCTAATGCGACAGGTGGCTAATCATAAAAGCGGTAATAATAACTCCTGCTTCTAGTAGTTGGTTGCTTTATAAGTTTTATTTAAGGTTTATATTGATATGAATATAACAGATTTTTTTTCATCACACTCTAAGAATTTTCGAACTAATAAGAGAGGTTCGGTTACGATTGAATTTCTCTTTATGCTTATGTTATTAACGTTTATCTTTGCATTTTTAGCTGACTTTGCCATTATTAGAATTACACAAGGGAAGTTAGACAACGCCTCCTACTCTCTTGTAAATATATTACGCGAACGAGCACAATTGTACGACGATGATGGTACGAAGGAAATTAAACAGAGTGACTTAACAGAATATGAGGAGCTTGCCAAATTAATATTATTTGGTGATAAAAAAAGTGATAAAAAAGTCGGTATCAGATTAGAGCACTGGTGGCAAAAAGACGGGCAAGGCGTTATGGATGAAAAATCCAATACGCAGAATTGTCAGCCATATAAAAAACTAGATAACCAGCTGGCTCATTTATCTCCTTTGTCTGAAGCCGTTAACAAAAGAAAGGTACCACTGTATCAAGTTACTCTCTGTGTTGATATAAATAGCTTCTTTCAAAGTTTAATCGTAAAAAAAGAAAACTTATCTTTTGGTTCTCTTAGTTCTTCTTCAATTGCTGTTGCACGTGCAAAATCACAATCACAGTAACTCAAGGTGTATGTATGAAAAAATTTAATATGACAATGAATTTGTTCTATATGCTAAAACGGTTCTATCATGATAAAAAGGGTGTATATGCAGTAATGACTGCACTGCTGGCATTTCCTTTACTCTTTCTCATTGCGTTTGCCGTTGATGGTTCAGGTATTTTGCTGGATCGAGCCCGCCTTGCGCAAGCGACAGAGCAAGCAGCTCTCTTGTTAACTACGGAAAACAACCAATACCGAGCAGATAAAAGTAATCTTTCCAATGTACAAGTAACAGATGAGGAAATCAAAAACGCAAAAGGTTCTTTTAGAACAGCACAGGAGCAGAAAGAAAACGCTCAAGCACTAAAACGTAATCAAGAGTTAGTGCAAGGAATGGTTAAGCTGTACCTCCGTTCTTATGATAAAGAACAAAAAAATAGTTCTCCAATTACAATTCCTAAAAATTTTACTGCTGAGTGTAAAAGTCAAACTGACACGAGAACAAATGGTGAGAGTAGTTCTGTTGCTTGTTTAGTTGAAGGCAATGTTGAACGTAGATTTTGGCTACCGTGGAGCTATACGCTGACCAGCAATAATAGAAATACTGTAGATATTAATTCTGGAAAATCCTATGCTGTTAAAGAGAAAGATATCCTTACCCCAATTGATTTAATGTTAGTGAATGATCTTTCTTATTCAATGAATAAAGATCCTAATGGAGAATTCAAAGGTACTTCCAAAATTAAGAGTTTAAGAAGGGTGGTTGCCCAAATAGCTAACACTTTAATTCCTGAGACCCCAGCAAAAAATATAAGTCCTTATAACCGCATTGGTTTGGCGCCTTTCGGGTTAGGAGCACAACAGGCAGGCAAGAAGGATATTTCTCAAATTAAGAAGTGTGTACTGCCTTTTTATGGCACTGATACAGAAGTTAAAATTAAAGTTTGGAGCGGCGAAAATAAAACTACATATGATAAATTAAAAAATAAAGTTAAACTTTATAAAAGTAATGATTATTCTGACCTTTTGACTTCCTATGAAAAAAATAAGTATATGTATATCAAGGATTCAGCTGTAAAGCTAGCGAACCTGTTCCTAACAGAGTATATTGATAACACTATATTTCTTGATAAGTCGAAAACCCGTGGTAATGACCCATTTGTGGAAGTTTTCTATAAATATTTTAATATTAATTCCACACTAAATAAAATTAAAGATTTTAAAGGAGAGGATATAAATTACGATATTAATTTTGACAAGAGCGAATTTTGTTTCAGTAATAACCGAGATTCTACAGTAACAGATATTTGGTTTAATCAAAAGGATGCCGGCAAACTAACATCTGTTATGGAAAAAACCCAACCAGGCGGCTGGACTTTATCAAGTTCTGGATTGCTGGTGGGGGCTAATTTAATGGTCAATACAAATAAAGATGCACTCCCGAGTAAAATACGCACAAATACTCAACGTATCATTTTAGTATTATCTGATGGAGTGGATACTGCATTACCTACTTTAACTGGTGAGTTACTTGATGCAGGAATGTGTCCTAAAATTCGGGAAAAATTAGATAGTTTACAGGATAAAAACTACCGTCAACTCCCCACAAAGATTGCTTTTGTCATTTTTGGTTATAGACAATCAGCTGCACAAAAAGCATCTTGGGAACGTTGTGTAGGGAAGGGAAACTACTTTATAGCAGATAATGAAGAACAACTATTAAAAGCGTTTAAGCAAATCATTGGTTTTGAGGAAGAAGTCGGACGTTCTTCTTCTGTGACTCCCAAGTTATTTAAATGATAACTAATCTTGCTAACTTAAACAAACCGCCTTGAGCCATTCAACGGCGGTTTTTTGTAGGAACTTATAAAAGTGCAGTCGCTTGGGGAGACGTTTTTTAACTTGAAAAACACCATGGAAAATGACCGCACTTTAGAATAGCAAAAAGCAAATCCGAGGATTCGTCTTGTATTTTTAGCTTGGAAGAAACTTATTTCAATTCAGGAAGCAACATCTTCAACAAATTCTGCGTCACCCGACGGGATTGGCCTGCGTACGGGAAGATGTGCATCATCATCATCGGGTTGAAATTGGCTTCAATCACGCCCCAAGATTGCAGGCTCGGCTCGGCGGGTTTGGTTAAATCGGGAATGATTAAATCCACGCCACACACAGCGGCACCCATGGCTTTGGTGATACCAACCGCCAAAGCTTTGTAGCTTGGGTGCATTTGGTCAGTCATGTCAATAGAATCGCCACCTGTGCTGATATTAGAATTGGCACGTAACTGCACCAACTGATCTTTCGCCGGTACGCTATCAACGGTTAAGCCCTGCTCTTTTAACTGTAACTGTTCGATATCACCCAACGCAATTTTCTTCAATGGCGTACGGCTTCCATCGCCACGCAACGGATGATCGTTTTTCTGCGCCACCAATTCAGCTACCGTATGCACGCCGTCGCCAATCACATTCGCCGGCACGCGTAACAACACAGCAAGCGTTTCATCACCTAGCACGAAGAAACGATATTCCGTGCCAGTGAGGTAATCTTCTACCATCACTTCTTTGTCTTCACGGAAAGCAATTTCAATGGCCTTTGCAAAATCCTCACGATCGTGCACGCCCTGTTGGAAAATACTGATGCCCAAACCATAATTAGTGGATTTAGGTTTAATCACTACGGCACGCCCTGCAAATAAAGCGTAATTGGCCACCGCTTGTTCTACGCCAGTAAATTCCACACTTTGCGGCACGTTAAAGCCGGCTTTCGCCAAGACTTTTTTGGTCACCACTTTATTTTCCATAATGAGTGGCGAAATGTAGCTGTCGTGGGAAGTCATATTGCCGTTTTTCACATATTCTAAGTGCTCGCCGAATTGCAGACTTAAGAACTGATCGCGCTCGTCTAAAATCTCCATTTTTAGGCCTTTTTGAATGGCATCAAACATCAGGGCTTGGGTGGAAAGCTCCATGTTGTCGAAAGCAGACAAAGCATAAAAACGTTCGAACGCCTGTTGCTTGTAACGAATCGCCAGTTCAGCGCCCAGTTTTTGGTAACCACTATGTGCTTCGATAGCATTGACCAAACGCGCAGCGAGAGTTTGGCTTGGATCAGCAAACTGAGCCAGTTTATCCTTGACGATCGCTTCAATTTCCGCGTCAGCATGAATTTCCGCCAACATCGCCAGCGATTGCTGTAAAATGCGCTCTCCTTCTGCTTGGAAAACCGTCGCCGACAACGGGTTTTCCCACGCCACTTGGGCTAATTTTTCTTTGCCTAAATCCACCGCACTTGCCAGAGATTCTTCGTCCAACCACGCCATTAATAAAATAAAATAATGCACGAATTTGGCGTCATTTAATGCGATACCATAAGCCTCAAAGGGGTTTAGGTCGAACAGACGGAATTCCAAATATTGAATGCCGTTTTGTAGCAATTCACGGGCATGTTTTGCACCACGTAAACGCACGTTGGAATAAAATTCTTTTTCGGCAATAAGTTGTCCGCTACTGACCGCGTGTTCTAAGGTTTTCACATAATCGTTCAGGCTGTCATAAGACACTTTGACACTCGGGTCATTCACGTAACCATATTGACTGGATCGCAAACTACGTACATACTGCCCCGCTTTTAGTGGTGTGCCGTGACGGAAATAATTGGCATCAACCGTTGGCGTGGCAGCTAATAAATAGACGAGAATCCATTGGTAACGTAAGAAATTGCGGGCAACCTTTAAATATAAATCGTTTTGAAAATCGACCGCACTTTGATATGTATTTTGCCCTGCAAAAAGCTGTTGAATGAAGGTTGGTTCGAGTTGGAAATTATAGTGAATGCCGCTGACCATTTGTTTGTTTTTGCCATAAGATGCCACTAAATGCTCGCGATAAGCCACATCTGCCGGATTTTCCAGTTGTGCCACTTTGATTTGATCTTCCGGTGGCAACCCAGCCGGCATACTCAACGGGAAAATAAACTCGTCTTCCGGCAAGGAGCGTAACACCACTTCATGAATAGCGGATAACCAACGCAGGCTATCTTCAATCTTTTTATTTGGCGGTGTGATTAACTCAAGTTGGCTTTCAGCAAAATCTGTTTGAATGTAAGGATGATAAGAACGGCTGCCAAAACATTTTGGGTGCTCGGTAACCACAATAGACCCGTCTGCGTGCACGCGCTGACTTTCTTTTTCAATACCGAATGAGCCTTGTTGGAACAAAAGCTCCAAGCGATTTTCTTTTATAACCTGCTGAATATTCATAATATTTCCTTTTAACCAAATGAGAAATTACGCCATTTTAATCATTCCTACTTGCATCCATTTCTCAAAAATAGCCACATTATCAAAATTAATGGGCTTAAATGCAAATAAAAAAATCGCATCTCTCATAATGAACGGTTATAACCTAATGTATTGCAATGAAATACTTCATTTTAGGGAACAAAGAGACTAAAATTTTGCCTTATAAAAAAACATAACCGGTAAACTAGATGTCTCAGCTAAAAAAATCTCACATTCTCTATCACAATTTCACTTTTGTTTTACTGTTATTGAGCTTTGCTTTCCTTTCTCACATTGCATTGGGAATTTTGGATAATTATCTCACCAACGCGTTAAGCATTTTGGCATTGGGATTATTGCTTTTCACTTTAAAAAAACACAGCAATAAATTCTTTCTGATTGCGTTGATTTTTATTTTTTTTATCGCCTTCGGCTACATCCCTTCAGGCATATTATATGGCCCGGCATCTATTGGCGTCATTGCCTCCGTCTATGAAACCAACTTTAGCGAAACCTTAGGCTTCTTTCGCGCAATGCCGTTATCCATTTATATTTTCACTTTCTTTTATCTTCTTTTATTTATTGTTTTATTATTTATCAACCGCCATATCACACCAAGTAAAAATAATAAATCGGCATATTATCTTATTTATTTTATTCTTCTTGCATTTGCTTTATATCAACCTGTTTCAAAAGAAATCACCAATACGAACAAAGAAAAAGAATTTAGCATAGCGGACTTTTTTAAAGCCTCTCATTTTTATCCTGTCAGTTTTATTGCGAACACACTTAAAGTTAATCATACCTATTTAACCCAACGGGATTTATTAAACGACGCATTAACCAAAACACCGGAATGGAATATCCTTTCTGTTGAGCCCAAATATCAAAATTATGTGTTAATTATCGGCGAAAGTATGCGTCGTGATTACACGTCATTATATGGTTATCCGCAAAAAACCACGCCATTTTTAGAAAACGTTAACGGTTTAATTTTTAACCTTTACGTCGCCGCAGGCCCGAACACGCAACCGTCTTTACAACGCACGCTCTACCGTTCTATCAATGATAATGAAGAGACGGTTTACACGGATAATATTATTTCTCTCGCCAAGCTTGCCCATTACAAAACCTATTGGTTATCCAACCAAGGCAAAGTCGGTGAATGGGACACTATGGCCTCGCGTATCGGCATTCAGGCAGATGAATATTTCTTTACTAAAAAAGGCGGCTATGATTCGGGCAACACACCAGACACCGTATTATTGGAACCGTTAAAACAGTTATTGGCGAAAGATAAAGATCAAACCAAATTGATTGTTTTACATTTAATCGGTTCCCATCCGACATTTTGTGCGCATTTAAATGGCGAAGCGCCGAAATTCCATTTAGTCAGCCAAGAAATGTCATGTTATTTAGACACCTTAAAACAAACGGACACATTATTATCGGAGATTAATACGATTCTGAAAGAACAAAACCAAAGCTATTCCGTCATTTATTTTTCGGATCATGGTTTAGCCCATTTAGGCGAAGGAAAAAATCTTTCCATGTTAAATAATAAAGAATACAAACAAAGTTACGAAGTGCCGTTTGTTCGTTTTTCCAGCGATGATAAGAAAAGAACGATGATTAAAAATCCACAAAGCGCTTTTAACTTCATGCACGGTTTTGCACAATGGTTAGGCATTAAAGAAAGTCATTTAAGCCAAGAGGATTTTTTCAACCCGAAAAAACAACCGATTAAAGTGTTTAACTGGCGCGGGCTGGTTGACTACAACACATTAAAAGATGATCCGGCTAAAAAGTAGCGTGCAATAACATCGGCCAGAACATTTTTACGTCTAAAGTGCGGTCATTTTTTCAAACGAATTTTTTGCAAAGCATGGCCGCCCTGTTATTTTTGTCCGAATGCAATTCAGCAAAGGTAAATTTTCAGGTAGAATACCCCCCATTCTCGACGAAACCTCGTGGTTTCCGCGGTACTATTCATAAAATCAACGCGCAAAAAACGTTGCTTTTTTTAACCGCACTTTTTTCACCTATCAGCTAAAATTGAGGAACATATGAGTGTAATTCCTATGGTCGTTGACCAAACTTCCCGCGGCGAACGCGCTTATGATATTTATTCCCGTCTATTAAAAGATCGCGTCATTTTTCTAAGCGGTGAAGTGGAAGACAATATGGCCAACCTGATTGTGGCACAGCTACTTTTCCTTGAATCGGAAGATCCCGATAAAGACATCAATTTATATATTAACTCACCGGGCGGCTCCGTTACTGCCGGTATGGCAATTTACGACACCATGCAATTCATCAAACCGGATGTACGAACCCTTTGTGTTGGACAAGCCTGTTCCATGGGTGCCTTTTTATTAGCCGGCGGCACACCGGGTAAACGCGGCGCATTACCTCACGCTCGCGTGATGATCCATCAACCTTTAGGTGGTTTCCGCGGACAAGCATCGGATATTCAGATTCATGCCCAAGAAATCTTGAAAATCAAAAGCACCTTAAATGAACGCTTGGCTTTCCACACCGGACAACCCATTGAAACCATTGAAAAAGACACCGACCGCGACAACTTCATGTCTGCCGAAGAAGCCAAAAATTACGGCTTGGTCGATGAAGTGTTCACTAAACGTTAAGAGATAAAAATGGCAAAAGATAAAGAATTGCATTGTTCTTTCTGTGGCAAAGAACAAGAGGAAGTCAATAAATTAATCGCCGGCACGTCCGGTTACATTTGTAATGAATGTATCGAATTATGTCACGATATGTTGCTTAATGAAGAGTATAGCGAAGAAACAGAAGCTGAAGCGGAAACGCCAAAAGACCAGGAGTTACCGACACCACACAAAATCCGCGCCCATTTAGACGATTATGTTATCGGCCAAGATTACGCCAAAAAAGTCTTGGCAGTGGCGGTGTATAACCACTACAAACGTCTGCGCACCAAACACCAAACCGATGATGTGGAATTGGGTAAAAGTAATATTTTACTTATCGGCCCGACCGGTAGCGGCAAAACCCTATTAGCGGAAACCATGGCGCGTATGTTAAACGTGCCTTTCGCCATGGCAGATGCCACCACCTTGACGGAAGCCGGTTACGTGGGCGAAGACGTGGAAAACGTGTTACAAAAATTACTGCAAAACTGTGATTACGATATCGAACGTGCGGAACAAGGCATTATTTATATCGACGAAATCGATAAAATCACCCGCAAATCAGAAAATCCGTCCATTACCCGTGATGTTTCCGGTGAAGGCGTACAACAAGCCTTGTTAAAACTGATTGAAGGCACTATCGCGTCTATTCCGCCACAAGGTGGACGCAAACACCCGCAACAGGAAATGTTGCGCATCGATACCTCCAAAATTCTGTTTATTTGCGGCGGTGCTTTTGCCGGCTTGGATAAAGTCATTGAAAAACGCACCAGCGTCGCCACTGCCATTGGTTTCGGCGCCGAAATCAAAAGTGAAAAAGACAAAGCCACGTTGACGGACTTGTTCAAACAGGTGGAGCCGGACGATCTAATGAAATACGGCTTAATCCCGGAATTTATCGGACGTTTACCGGTGGTTGCGCCGTTAAGCGAATTAGATGAAGAAGCCCTTGTGCGTATTCTGACCGAACCGAAAAATGCCTTGTGTAAACAATATCAAGCGTTATTTGGGTTAGAAGACGTGAAACTGGAATTCACCAAAGAAGCCTTAATCGCCATGGCGAAAAAAGCCCTCGCCCGTAAAACAGGCGCCCGTGGCTTACGCTCCATCATCGAAGGCATCTTGCTCGACACCATGTACGACTTGCCTTCTTTAGAAGGATTAGAAAAAGTGGTGGTCAACGAAAGTGTCATCAACGACAACCAATCTCCGGAATTGATTTATTCCAACGAATAAAAAAGTGCGGTCAAAATTCATTGTATTTTTTGACCGCACTTTTTTCTTTCCTAATCCCGCGATACCCGAATCGTCTGCTTAATATGTTTGAGATTTGCCACGATGGTAAATGTCATGACGACCAATAACGCCCAAGCGCTCCACTTACTCACGTGCACCAAAGACCAGGCACCGATTTGATTTGGATAGCGCCAAATGCCAATCAGCGTACCGAGATTTTCCGCTAACCAAATAAAGAAGCCAATCAACATAAAAGACAGTAACAACGGCATGCGGCGAGGTTTATCATAAGGTGTAAAATATACCGCAGTGCGGGCGTAAAGCCCCAATGCGAACGCCGCCAAATACCACCGATAATCGCCAATGTAATGATGGGTGAAAAAATTTAGATAAATGAGAACCGCGGTCAGTGTCGACAAAACATAGGGCGGATGACTGCGAATTTGCAAACCAAATAAACGCCACGCCTGAATAATATAACTGCCTACCGCGGCATACATAAATCCTGTGAACAAAGGCACGCCGAAGATTTTAGTGTAAGCAAAATCAGGATACGCCCAAGATTGAATGGAAGATGAGGTTTTGAACAATTCCAAAGCAAAACCCACGAGGTGAAACAGGGTGATGGATTTGATTTCATCTAATGTTTCCAGCTTGAAATGAAACATCAGATATTGCACCGCTAACACAAAAATTAACAATAAATCGTAACGGGGAATGCCGGCAATACCGTTTTTCGGCATGAGGAACATGGCAATAAAAAACACACCGGCAAATAGGCAGGCTCGAGCTTCTTTCAAACCGAAAAACCAGAACTCGACCCAAAAACGTTTGGTTCCTTTCAATTGAGGATTCGGCTGATGATTCATCAGCCATAAATCGATTTTATTCAACATGTTATTCTTCTTATTGCATCACAAAATGCCGCTTATTATGCCCGAAGTTCCTCAAGTTGAATATGACTTGCCTATGTAATTTTCGTCTTTTTCAAGCGTAACGCATTGCTTAACACAGAAATAGAACTCATCGCCATGGCCGCGCCGGCAACCACCGGGCTGAGCAACCCAAAGGCGGCTAACGGAATACCTAACACGTTATAAATAAAGGCAAAGAACAGGTTTTGTTTAATGTTTTTTAGCGTCGCACGGGAAATCAGTAAGGCATCCACCAACTGATTGACCGAATGCTGCATCAGGGTTGCCGACGCACTGTGTTGCGCCACATCCGCGCCATCGTGCATGGCGAAACTCACATTCGCCGCAGCCAATGCCGGCGCGTCATTCACCCCATCCCCCACCATGGCGACCACGTTGCCATTTTCGTGTAGAATTTTGACCGCACTTGCTTTATCGCGTGGCGACATATTGCCCTGCGCATGTTGAATCCCAAGCTGATTAGCAATGTATTGCACCACGTTCGGATTATCGCCGCTCATGATATACACATCGATATTGTGCTCTTGCAAGCGCTGAATCGCCTTTTGACTATCCGCTTTTAAGGTATCCGCTAGAGCAAAGGCAGCAACGGGCTGCTTGTTTACAGCGACTGCCACAATGCTGGCGATCTGCCACACCGGATCAAGATCAGTCGGTAACGTCAAACCGCAATAGACAGGTTTCCCCACTTTTACCGTGCCGAGATGTTCAATCTCGCCTTGAATCCCCTGCCCCACATCTGCCTGAATATGTTGCACCGCAGGCAACGCCGCATTTTTTGCCATCGCGGCTTGCACAAGGGCTTTTGCCAGCGGATGCGTCGCGCTTTGTTCAATGGCGGCAGCCAACGCATAAATTTCATCTTCAGAATAGACCGCACTTTGCGCCTGCCAAAAAGCGAGCACTTGCGGTTTACCTTCTGTAAGCGTGCCGGTTTTATCCAACACCACAGCATTCACATGGGCGGATTCTTCCATGGCAGCGGCATCTTTAAACCAAATGCCCTGTTTCACTGCTTTGCCCATGCCTACCATGATCGCCGCAGGCGTCGCCAAGCCCAACGCACAAGGGCAGGCAATCACCAACACAGCAACCCCATGAATCAACGCCGTGACCACATCTTGTTGAAGCCACCAAGTAAGTAAAAACGTCACCAAGGAAATGCCGATCACCGTTGGCACAAACACTGCCGCCACTTTGTCGGCAAAACGGGCAATGGGCGCTTTGCTGCCTTGCGCTTCAGAAAGGGCGTTCATCATATCGCCGAGCAACGTTTGGCTGCCAAGCTGTTGCGAGCGATAAACCAAACTGCCGTCCGTCACCATCGCCCCTGCCAACACTTGGCTTCCCAATTTCTTCATTTCAGGCAGCGATTCGCCGGTTAAATGGCTTTCATCACACCAACCCGAACCCTCTTCCACCATGCCATCCGCCGCAATGCGTTCGCCTTGGTTAGCACGCAACAGCTCGCCCACTTGGATTTGATTTAACGGCACAGTTTGCCATTCGCCGTGGCGTTGCACGCGTACTTGTTTGGGTGTCAGCTGTAACAATAAACTAAGGCTATTTAGGCTGTGCTTTTTAGTACGATCTTCTAAGAATTTTCCCAAACTCACAAAACCCAACACCATGACGGAGGCTTCAAAATAAATATTTGCCGAACCGTGTTCGTGGCTCATATGCGGCAGATAAAACAGCATAAAGACAGAATAAAAATAAATGGTTAAGGTGCCAAGGCTGACCAATACATCCATATTTGCCAAGCCACCTTTAATACTGCCCCAAGCGCTTTTGTAGAAGGGAATCGCCAAGCCGAATTGCACAATCGTGGCTAATACCATTTGCCACATCGGCGGCAACATCCAATCATGCCGCCCCAGCATCATGCCAAGCATACCGATGAAAAACGGCACGTTAATCAGCCACAATAAAATCAACCGCCACGAAATGTTTCGTTCTTGCGGCAACTCTGCCTGTTCTTGCTTGAGCTGTGCCGTGAAACCGGTCTTTTGAATAATTTGGATCAGCTGTTCAACGGAAGTTTGCTTTTCATCAAAAGTGATCTGCGCTTCTTCACTGGCAAAATTCACGCCCGCCTGCTGCACGAAATCCTTTTTATTCAACACCTTTTCAATCCGACTGGCGCACGACTGGCACGTCATGCCACCAATTTGAAGGGAGACTTTTTGCATAACATCCTCTTTTTATTTCCTTTCACAGAAAAGTGCGGTGAGTTTTCAACTCGTTTTTACGCTGTCAAATAAGACAGTGTTTTAATGCCGCGTTAACAAGCAGAAAAATTACACCACTTCGGCATCAAACCCGGCATCTTCCAGCGCTTCCACCAACGTGGCAGGTTGCACTTTATTTTCATCAAAACTCACGACCGCTTGCGCTTTTTCCAAACTTACCTCTGCGTGCGCGACACCATCTAATTCACTCAATACGCGAGTCACGTTTTTCACACAACAACCACAGGTCATGCCATCAATTTTTAGGGTTACGTTTTGCATTATTTGCTCCTTTGTTAAGTTAAACCTTGCCGACCTTGGTCGGCGAGATTAATATAAACCTTAACGTTAGGTTAAGGTCAAACACTTTTTATGAACATCAGTCAAGCAGCCAAACTCTCCGGCTTATCTGCCAAACAAATCCGTGATTACGAAAAACGGGGCTTACTCAAAGCCGGCACACGTACACTTTCAGGTTACCGCTATTATGAAGAAAACGATCTCGCCCGTTTGCGTTTTATCCGCCACTCGCGAGGCGTGGGTTTCTCCCTGCAACAAATCGCCCAATTACTTCAATTACAAGACAACCCGAATCGCAACTGCCGTGAAGTGAAACAACTTACGGCACAACATATCGAAACCCTCAATGCACAAATTCATGCACTACAAAAAATGGTGGCTGAACTCCAACGCTGGCACGACAGCTGCCAAGGCAACGACTGCCCGGAATGTTCGATTTTAGCGGGGTTGAGTGAATGAGAAAGCGGAAAAGTGCGGTGAAAATTTAAAATATTTTCTCATCAGAAATACACTTCAAAAAGTTCGCAGATTAATCTTCCTGATGATTTACTAAGGTTTCAATTTGCACGATTTCCGCCACATCCACACTCTCCGCTTTAATCCGCCATTTCACATTCAAGTCATACAACGAAATACCGTAAAGGCGGTCGGTGATTTTGCCTTGTTGGTAGGCTGGGCGGGGATCTTGTTGGATAACTTCAATAATAAAACGTTGTAAGTGCGGTCGATTTTTGCTGTGTTTTTTGACCGTACTTTCTGCTTCTGCAGTAAATTCTACGCGTAGCAACGGTTTCGGCTCGCTTTGGGCGAAACCGGAAATTGCGTTAGGTTCACTGTCCGCGTAGGCAAGATAAGGTTTAATATCAAGAATCGGTGTGCCGTCCACTAAATCTACGGCGCCGAGATGTAACAACACCTTGCCGTTTTTACATTCCACGTGGCGCAATTCCACTTTGGATAAACCAATAGGATTGGGGCGATGTGTAGAGCGCGAGGCAAACACCCCAACCCGTTGATTGCCGCCTAAGCGTGGCGGGCGCACGGTAGGATGCCATTTGCCTTGCGGGATTTGGTCAAATTGAAAAATCAGCCAAAGGTGGCTGAATTGCTCTAAACCACGGACGGCCTCGGCTTGGTTATAGGGCGGCAACAATTCAACAATGCCGGTGCCATCCTGGACCAAATTGGGTTGACGCGGTATCGAAAATTTTTCTTTGTAAGGCGTGTGAATCACAGCAACGGGCTGCAATGTGAGAGAACCGGACATATTTTCCTTAAAACAGTTAAAATCTGCAGAATAACCTTGTAGAATAGCGCCTATTTTAGCTAAAAGTGCGGTGAAAAATCGCTTTTTTTTCGTTATTCGCGTGGAAATTATGACCAAAAATACAATAAAAATGTGGATTGAGACGGCACGGCCGAAAACCTTGCCTTTGGCGTTGGCGACGATTCTAACAGGATCGGCGTTGGCTTACCGGACGGGACATTTCCATTGGGGCATCACAATATTGTGTTTATTAACCACGTTATTTCTGCAAGTCCTCTCCAACTTCGCCAATGATTACGGTGATCATCAAAAAGGCTCCGACACGGCAGAACGTATCGGACCGCTACGCGGCATTCAACAAGGTGCTATTTCTGCTACACAGTTGAAAAAAGGGCTTTATGTCATGATTGCCTTGAGTTTCCTTTGCGGCGCATTATTGATCGGCATTGCCTACCAAAATGTGAGTGACTTAATCGCCTTCTCGCTTCTCGGCGTGTTAGCTATTGTTGCCGCCATCACCTATACCGTGGGCAACAAACCTTATGGTTATTTAGGTTTAGGCGATATTTCCGTGTTGATTTTCTTCGGGTTATTGGGCATCGGCGGAACCTATTATCTGCAAGTGCATGATTTCTCCGCTGTCATTTTACTTCCTGCCATTGCGAGCGGTTTACTCGCTACAGCCGTATTAAATATCAATAACTTGCGTGATATTGAACAAGATCGCAAAGCAGGCAAAAACACCCTTACAGTGCGCCTAGGCCCGCATAACGGGCGGATTTATCATTGTATTTTACTTGCTGTTGCAGCATTGTTTTATTTGCTCTTTGCCTTGTTCAACTTACACCATCTGCCTGGCTTTATTTTTCTGTTAACTTATCCGCTTCTGCTTAAACATGCCCTGTTTGTGTATTCTCACAAAGAGCCAACTGCGCTACGCCCAATGTTAGCGCAAATGTCGTTGATTGCGTTATTTACCAATGCGTTATTTAGTTTAGGCTTGCTTATCGGTTAACGATCGGACTATACTAGCCCGCAGTATTCATCTTAAAAAATAGGGTCTTTTATGTACATTGATACTTCAGAACTTTGCGATATTTACCTTGATCAAGTGGATGTTGTTGAACCCATTTTCTCCAGTTTTGGCGGACTAAGTTCGTTCCACGGCAAAATCACTACTGTGAAATGCTTTGAGAATAACGGATTAATCGCCGATCTGTTGGAAGAAAACGGTGAAGGTCGAGTGTTATTGGTTGATGGCGGTGGTGCTGTACGCCGTGCATTGATTGATGCGGAATTGGCACAATTGGCCGCCGATAATAACTGGGAAGGGATTATCGTTTATGGTGCAGTGCGTCAAATTCAGCAATTGGAAAATATCGATATCGGCATTCAAGCCCTCGCACCGATTCCGGTAGGCGCAGACGAAGGCAACCACGGTGAAACGGACGTCCCGGTGAATTTTGGTGGCGTAACGTTCTTCCCTGAAGATTATGTTTATGCGGATTTAACCGGCATTATTCTCTCGCAAGAGCCGTTAGATTTAGATGAACCGGAACAAGAATAAACGCCTGTAAAAAGAGATTCCAACAAAGTGCGGTCGAAATTTTTATCATTTCAACCGCACTTTTTTTGCGCGACTTCACAAATCCGTAAAAAAAGCATTGCTTTTTATCAATGCAATGATAATTTTCTAACATATTGTTTACATAATTAGACAATATGTCGATCTTCTATTTTATTTAAAAGGACAAAATCATGAGCAACACAACCCTAAATAAAAATGGGATCAATAAAAGCGTGATTATCTTAATTTCTGCGGTTATTCTATTTTTTGTTTTACTTTATACATTGCCTTTCGATCGGAATGCCAATAGCGGCTTGGCATTATTAGCGTTAATTGCTGTATTATGGCTAACTGAAGCATTACACGTTACCATCACTGCCTTAATGGTGCCGTTATTGGCGATTTTCCTAGGTTTGGTAAACACCAGCACAGCGCTCGCCACCTTTGCCGACCCGAACATTTTCCTTTTCTTCGGCGGTTTCGCACTTGCCACTGCCTTACATATTCAGCAATTAGATAAAATGATTGCGAATAAAATCATGGCATTAGCAAAAGGAAAGTTATCTGTTGCCATCATGTATTTATTCTCGGTCACGGCGTTTTTATCCATGTGGGTCAGCAACACCGCCACTGCAGCCATGATGTTGCCTCTCGCTATGGGTGTATTAAGTCTAGATCGCAACACAGAACATAACACCTATGTTTTTGTACTCTTAGGGATTGCCTACAGCGCCAGCATCGGCGGTATGGGAACCTTGGTCGGTAGCCCACCAAATAACATCGTTGCAACACAATTACACCTTACCTTTGCCGACTGGTTATGGTATGGCTTGCCGATTATGTTAATCCTTATGCCATTAATGATCGGTACACTTTACATTGTGTTCAAACCGAAGTTAAACATGCGTTTTGAACAAGAATTTGAAAAAGTGGAAATGAACAAATCCCGCTGGATCACATTAGGTATCTTCGTATTCATCGCCTTAAGCTGGGTATTTAGTAGCCAAATGAATCCGATACTTTCCGGTCTACTCGGTCTCACCGGTAAAATCGGTAGTTTCGATAGCGTTATCGCATTAGCGGCAGCGGTCATTATTTGTATCACCGGTGTAGCCAACTGGAAACAAATTCAAGACAACACAGACTGGGGCGTATTAATGCTGTTCGGTGGTGGTTTAACCTTAAGTGCGGTATTAAAAAATTCCGGTGCCAGCAAAATCTTAGCCGACGGCATCGTATTTTTAATTGAAGGAGGCCACTTCTATCTCATTGGCTTATTGGTTGCCGCTTTCATAATTTTCTTAACAGAATTTACATCCAATATCGCCAGTGCAGCCTTATTAGTGCCTATCTTTATTTCCATCGCACAATCTTTAGGTATGCCGGAAATCGGTCTCGCCTTGATCATCGGCTTAGGCGCCTCTTGTGCCTTCATGTTACCGGTCGCCACCCCGCCGAATGCTATTGTTTTCGGCACCGGTGAAGTGAAACAAAGCGAAATGGTACGCGTTGGATTTATATTGAATATCATCTGCGTTCTCGTTATTGCAACCATTGGTTATTTTTTCTGGTTGAACTAGCAGCATCGACTCAATATAGGACAAATAATGTAATAAAGGCACAGATTTCTAATCTGTGCCTTTATTAATTAACGAGTGGAAAGTTGGAAAATCATGGATTCTGCTTGGCAACTAAACTCAAATTGTGCTTTCAATTTATAGCCATTTTCTACCGCACTTATGTCACTGGTAATATGGCAAGGATCACTTTCTGCCGCTTTGGCTTTCTCTGTTAAATAGTTTAGCGCCTCTTTGGCTAATTCTTCCGTAGCGTAAACTTGTTCAAAATCAATGGTGCAATCAGAACCATCAATCACGGTTCCCACATCTACACAGCAACACACTTTGGCTTCTTCTGCTTGGCATTTTAAGCTACTCATATTTTCTCCTTTATAAAATCAGTTGAAGCTTTCAACTATTTTAACATTATTAAAATTTAATACAAAATTTGACCGCACTTTTCTTGTGTTACTGGTCTGAACACTTTAGTAAAAACAAAAAGAACATTGCTCCTTGGTAGTCTGTTTTTTAGAATGGTTCGCTTTCCTAAGAAACAGCAACCAATTAAAGGTAATAGAATGAAAACTAACAAATTTACAAATACATTTATTTCTACTCTTCTCCTTGGTGCAGCTAGCGGTGCATCCGCTGCAGCATTCCAATTGGCAGAAGTGTCCACTTCAGGCTTAGGCCGTGCCTATGCCGGTGAAGCTGCTATGGCAGGCAACGCTTCTGTTGTCGCGACTAACCCGGCATTAATGAGCCTCTTTAAGCAAAACGAATTCTCTGCCGGTGGCATTTATGTAGATTCTAGAATTCATATGAGTGGCCCAGTAAAGGCCTCTACGGCAAGCGGGCTAACCCTCGCAACCGGAAACGCAAATGCGCCTAGCGTTGTTCCTGGTGCATTTATTCCAAACATGTATTTTGTCTCTCCTATCAATGACAAATTTGCTTTAGGTGCGGGAATGAATGTTAACTTTGGTTTAAAAAGTGAATACTCACGTGACTATGATGCTGGTATTTTCGGTGGTATAACCGATTTAACGACAATCAATTTAAACCTAAGTGGTTCATACAAAATTACCGACAACTTAACTGCCGGTTTAGGAATTAATAGTGTATACGCAAAGGCAGAACTTGATCGTACTCCAGGGATTGCGATTACCGGTGTAAAAAATATGCTTGCGAAAATGGGCGAAAACAATGTAAAAAGTCTATTAAGCGCGAGAATCAGAGCGCAAAACCCAAATGTTCCACAAGCAGTAGCCGATGCTTTAGCACAAAAAACGATTAATAATTTAAAAAATTTAGATAAAAATGATTCCCTTGTTCATTTAAAAGATAATGCTTGGGGATTTGGTTGGAATGCCGGTTTTGTATATGAATTTAACCAAGATAATCGTTTTGGTTTGGCCTATCATTCCAAAATCGATATTGACTTCACCGACCGCAATGCACTTAGCTTACAACAACATCAGGGTGTATTAACCCCTTATATCAGCGAAGGTAGCCTAACCTTAAAATTACCAGCTTACTGGGAGTTCTCCGGTTTCCATCAATTAACTGATCTTTGGGCTGTTCATTATAGCTATAAATATACGGAATGGAGCCGCTTCAAAGAATTACGTGGCACATACCAAGATGGTTCAGGTTATGAAGCTTTTGTGAAAAAAGAAGAATACAAAAACAATTCTCGCTTTGCTATCGGTACAACCTACAATATCAATGATGCATTAACTTTACGTGCAGGTTTGGCTTACGATAAAGCTGCAAGCAAAGCATATTTATCTGCATCAATCCCGGATACCGACCGTATGTGGTATAGCTTAGGTGCAACCTATAAATTTACACCGGATTTATCTGTTGATGTTGGTTTCTCCCATCTACGTGGCAAGAAAAAACACTTTGTTGAAACGCAACGCATTAAAGGTTTGCTTGTTGTAGAAGCGGATTACGCTACAAAAGCCTCCGCAAATCTCTATGGTTTAAACCTAAATTATCGTTTCTAATTTAAACGAAAATTGAACATCATAAGCGCGTCGGATAAAATCGAACGCGCTTTTTTTGTAATAAAATGAGGCAGTGTAATGACTGATATTTTTTACTCATACTATCAATCCCCCATCGGCAAGCTATTAATGCTGGCGGAAAATGATACGCTCACCAATTTAGACTTAGAATTAGAACAAACCGCACCGAATCCGAAATGGATTGAAAATAATGCGTTACCGTTATTCATCCAAGTAAAACAAGCCTTAGATCGTTATTTTAACGGTGAAAAAGAAACCTTTTCTACTATCCCATTAGCGCCTAAAGGCACTGATTTTCAACAACGTATTTGGCAGGCCTTATGTAAAATTACTTACGGACAAACGGCCAGTTATAGCGGCTTAGCAGAGTTAATTAACAACCCGAAAGCAGTACGTGCCGTAGGTGGTGCTGTGGGAAGTAATCCGATTAGTATCATTATCCCTTGTCATCGTGTCTTAGGCAAAAGTTGTGCCATTACAGGTTTTGGTGGCGGTCTACCAGCCAAGCGTTATTTACTCAATTTGGAAGGAATTCCTTTTGTTGATAAAGGCGTGGAATACGTTAAACAAAAATTACTGAAAAAATACCGCACTTAAATGATCCAAACCGAACAACAGTTATTAGCCCGTGCACAATCTATTGCCGGTATGACCTTTGGCGAATTAGCGCAACAATTACAGATCCCCGTTCCACCAAATTTAAAGCGAGATAAAGGCTGGGTAGGGATTCTCATTGAAATGGCTCTTGGTGCGACTGCCGGCAGCAAAGCCGAACAGGATTTTGAGCATTTAGGCATTGAATTAAAAACCATCCCGATTAATGCACAAGGTTTTCCATTAGAGACCACGTTCGTCAGCCTCGCACCGTTAATCCAAAATAGTGGTGTGAATTGGCAAAACTCACATGTAAGACACAAATTATCTAAAGTGTTATGGATCCCGATTGAAGGAGAGCGACACATTCCTTTGGCCGAACGACACATAGGCGCACCGATTTTATGGCAACCTAGTCCCCATCAAGAAGCACGTTTACGGCAAGATTGGGAAGAATTAATGGATTACATCGTGTTAGGCAAATTAGATCAGATCACTGCTCGTTTAGGTGATGTATTGCAACTCCGTCCCAAAGGCGCTAATAGTAAAGCCTTAACTAAAGGCATTGGCAAAAACGGGGAGATTATCGATACACTCCCACTTGGGTTTTACTTGCGCAAAGCATTCACCCACGAAATTTTACAGCAATTTATTCAACAAACGATTTAGCACTTTTCATTTTCTTCACAAAGCTATATGATCGCGCCCCTATTATTCTCTTAAGGAAAGTATATGTTGGAATGGCTGAGCAACCCAGAATCATTGGTTGCACTTTTAACCCTAACTGCACTGGAAATTGTTCTGGGCATTGATAACATTATTTTAATCAGCATTTTAGTTGCCCGTTTACCGGAAAAACAACGCCAACCGGGGCGAATTATCGGTTTATCCCTTGCAATGGGAACCCGAATTTTACTCCTTCTTACTCTATCCTGGATGATGCGTCTTACCGAGCCATTATTCTCGCTTTTTGACAAAGGTTTCTCAGGGCGTGATTTAATCTTATTTTTCGGAGGATTATTCCTTATTATTAAAAGCACCGGCGAACTACGTGAGGCAATTCAAGCCCGCCATGAAGAACACGAAGAACACAACACCAAGAAAAACGTCAGTTTCTTTGCTGTATTAATTCAAATAGCCTTGCTGGATATTGTGTTTTCCCTTGACTCCGTTATTACTGCCGTAGGTATGGTAAACCAAGTCCCGGTAATGGTTGCCGCAATCGTTATTGCCGTTGGTATGATGATGTTTGCCGCCAAGCCCATTGGCGATTTTGTGGAAAATTACCCAACTTTTAAAGTATTAGCACTGGCGTTCTTAATTTTAATCGGTGTGGCATTAATCGTCGAAAGTCTCGGTATCCATGTGCCGAAAGCCTACATTTATTTCGCAATGGGTTTCTCCGTATTTGTGGAAGCACTCAATACAAAAATGCGAAAAAATTTAGCTAAACAACACTAAATTAATCATGTAAAAGTGCGGTCAAAAATTCATTCATTTTTTTTGACCGCACTTTCTAAGCAAAAAATAAAGGCGGTATCAAACCGCCTTTTCTTTTTTCATTTAATTAGTAATACATTTCAAATTCTACCGGATGTGGTGTCATATTCAAACGTTCAACTTCTTTACGTTTAATGCCGATAAAGGCGTGAATGAAATCTTTCGTGAAAACATTACCTTGGGTTAAGAATTCAAAATCGTTTTCCAGTGCGTTCAATGCTTCTTCTAATGAACTTGCGACAGCAGGAATATCTTTTAATTCTTCTGGTGGCAAATCATAAAGATTTTTATCCATGGCATCACCCGGATGAATTCTATTCACCACGCCATCCAAGCCCGCCATTAACAGCGCAGCAAAAGCCAAATACGGGTTAGCCAACGGATCCGGGAAGCGAGCTTCCACACGAATGGCTTTCGGACTGGTCACGGCAGGAATACGAATCGACGCCGAACGGTTGCTTGCGGAATACGCCAATAACACCGGTGCTTCAAATCCCGGCACCAAACGTTTGTAAGAGTTGGTGCTTGGGTTAGTGAATGCATTTAAGGCTTTCGCATGTTTGATGATGCCGCCGATGTAATAAAGTGCAGTTTCGGAAAGGCCCGCATATTTATCCCCTTGGAAAATATTTTTGCCGTCTTTGTTCAAGGACATATTACAGTGCATACCCGAACCGTTATCACCGGTAATCGGTTTCGGCATGAAACAGGCCGTTTTGCCGTGCTCATACGCCACATTATGTACGATGTATTTATAAATTTGTGTTTCATCCGCTTTCAACGTTAAGGTGTTGAACTTGGTCGCAATTTCATTTTGACCGGCAGTTGCCACTTCGTGATGGTGCGCTTCAATTACCAAGCCCATTTCTTCCATTAACAAACACATTTCGGAACGAATATCATGTGCCGTATCATTTGGCGCCACCGCACAATAGCCACCTTTTTTCAGCGGACGATACGCATTGTTACCGTTCTCATAACGTTTGTTGGTGTTCCACGCCGCTTCAATGTCATCCACTTGGTAAGAATTGCCGTTCATTGACACATCAAAACGCACGTCATCAAAGAGGAAAAACTCCGGTTCCGGTCCGAAGAAGGCTTGATCCGCCACGCCGATAGAGCGCATATAATTTTCTGCACGAAGTGCGATAGAACGCGGGTCACGATCATAGCTTTGCATGGTGGTCGGTTCAAAAATACTACAACGCAAAGAAAGGGTTGGGATTTGTGCAAAAGGATCTACTACGGCAGTTTCGGCAATCGGCATTAATAACATATCCGCCTTATTAATCGCCTTCCAGCCCTCAACAGATGAACCATCAAACATTTTGCCATCTTCAAACAAATCTTCATCAATTAGATTTACCGGCAAGGAAACACCGTGTTCTTTACCCTGAATATCGGTAAAACGGAGTAACACAAACTTGATGTCATTTTCTTCAATGAGCTTAAATACATTCGCAATCGCATTGGACATATAAGTAAATCCTCTAAATAGACGTGAGTTAATAATGAAAAAAACGCATATAAAGTAACATATCATCCATGAAAACTCAATGAATTTTAAATAAAAACAAATAGGATAAATAAATAATTAAATAAAATTTAAATGTTTAATAAAATAAAAATATTAATATCAAAAAATAATTTCATTTATTAAATTTGGTTTATTTAATGCAACAAATTTTTAATCCCTTCATAAAACAGGACTTTTTATTGTTCAAATTTTCTCCATTTATTCATGGCAGCCCCCAGTAAAAAGTTGTATAATCTGCGCCCTTCGCATTTTTGGCGACAAAAGTGCGGTCAGAAAATCAAATATTTTATCATTAGCTTAGGCTTAAGAATTCTCAATGACAGATCAAATAGACATTAACAAACTGCGTAATATCGCAATTATTGCCCACGTTGACCACGGCAAAACCACATTAGTCGATAAATTATTACAACAATCCGGTACCTTCGATGCCACCCGCGGTGATGCGGATGAGCGCGTTATGGACTCTAACGATATCGAAAAAGAACGCGGCATTACCATTTTAGCCAAAAATACTGCCATCAATTGGAACGGCTACCGTATTAACATTGTAGACACCCCGGGACACGCGGACTTCGGCGGTGAAGTAGAACGCGTATTATCCATGGTGGACTGCGTATTATTGGTAGTAGATGCATTTGACGGCCCAATGCCACAAACCCGCTTCGTGACCCAAAAAGCGTTTGCCCACGGTTTAAAACCAATCGTGGTCATCAACAAAGTTGACCGCCCCGGCGCACGCCCTGACTGGGTAGTGGATCAAGTGTTCGATTTATTCGTAAACCTTGGTGCCACTGATGAACAATTAGACTTCCCGATTATTTACGCTTCTGCCTTAAACGGCGTTGCTGGCTTAGATCACGATGATTTAGCTACCGACATGATCCCTTTATTTGAAGCAATCATCGAACACGTTGAGCCACCAAAAGTGGAGCTTAATGCACCGTTCCAAATGCAAATTTCCCAATTAGACTACAACAACTATGTTGGTGTTATCGGTGTCGGCCGTATTAAACGTGGCACGGTAAAACCTAACCAAAGCGTAACAATCATTGACAGCTTTGGTAAAGCCCGCAACGGTAAAATCGGTCAGGTATTGGGACACCTTGGGTTACAACGCTACGAAGAAGATATCGCTAGCGCAGGTGACATTGTTGCCATTACAGGGCTTGGTGAACTCAATATTTCAGACACAATTTGCGACATTAACAACGTAGAAGCCTTGCCGGCATTAAGCGTTGATGAACCAACTGTAACCATGTTCTTCTGTGTAAACACTTCTCCGTTCTGTGGTAAAGAAGGTAAATATGTGACATCCCGTCAAATTTTGGAACGCTTAAACAAAGAACTAGTACACAATGTGGCATTACGTGTGGAAGAAACTCCAAACCCGGATGAATTCCGTGTTTCCGGTCGTGGCGAATTGCATTTATCCGTATTAATCGAAAATATGCGTCGCGAAGGCTATGAATTAGCCGTATCGCGCCCGAAAGTTATCTTCAAACAAGTTGACGGACACAAACAAGAGCCGTTTGAACAAGTGACTATCGACATTGAAGAACAACATCAAGGTGCAGTAATGGAAGCCCTTGGCATTCGTAAAGGCGAAGTAAAAGACATGGTGCCGGATGGCAAAGGTCGTACTCGTTTAGAATATGTGATCCCAAGCCGTGGCTTAATCGGCTTCCGTAACGAATTCATGACGATGACTTCAGGAACAGGTCTACTCTACTCCAGCTTCAGTCATTACGACGACGTGAAACCAGGTGAAATCGGTCAGCGTAAAAATGGTGTATTAATTTCTAACGCCACTGGCAAAGCCTTGGCTTATGCCTTATGGGGATTACAAGAGCGCGGTAAATTGATGATCGATCACGGTACCGAAGTGTACGAAGGTCAAATCATCGGTATTCACAGCCGTTCCAACGACTTAACCGTGAACTGCTTGCAAGGGAAAAAACTCACCAACATGCGCGCCTCCGGTAAGGATGATGCAATTGCACTCACCACACCAATCAAACTTAGCCTTGAACAAGCTATTGAATTTATTGATGACGATGAATTAGTAGAAATAACCCCACAATCTATTCGTATCCGTAAAAAATTATTAACTGAAATGGATCGCAAGCGAGCCAATCGGACAACAACTAGCACAAGCATGCATTAATTGATTTCGCATAAAAAAGTGCGGTGAATTTTTCAGATATTTCTGAGAAATTTGCCGCATTTTTGTGTATAATGGTCAGTAAAATTATTTTCAATAACAACTTGATAACCTAAGATCTTTATGAAAAACCTACTCAAACCTTTTAGCCACACGCTCGTAGCCTCTGCAATCGCAATGGCTTTCAGTCAACCTGTTTTGGCATCCAATATTCAGAGCAATACTAATCAACAGCAGCCCCGTGATCTGAATAAGAATAAAGGGAAACCAGTCACCAATGTTCAGCAGCAAAGTAAAAAACCTAATACCAAGAATACCAAGGTAAGTACAACCAGTGTTCAAAATGAACGTTCAGAAATTGAACGAATTACCTATGAACAGAAAATTGCCCGTCAAAAAGCTGAAGATGAACGTAAGCAAGCTGAAGCAATTGCTACTGCCCAAATAAAACAAGAACAGCAACGTCGCTTAATTGAAGAGCAAAAAAAAGCACAAGAAGATGCCCCACTTATTGCACGCGAATATCAAGAAGCAAAACGCATAGCACAACAACAGGAAATTACACGTCAACAGATAGAAGAAACCCGTCAACAGGCGCTCACCGAGCAACGTAAAAAACAAGATACTGCTCGTCTTGAACACGAACAAATGGTATTAGCGCAACAGCTTGCCCATAAAAAAGCAGAAGAAACTGCCCGTCGACACGCAGCAGAAGAACAACAAAGACAAGCAGAATTGGCTCGACTTAAGAATGAAATGATTGTCCGAGAGCAAGAAGTTGCACGTCAAAAAATTGAAGCTGCCGCTTTACAAAAAGCGATCTACGAACAGCGCAAAAAAGCAGAAGTTGCCCGCATTAAACGGGAACTGATTATCCGTGAACAAGATTTAGTCCAACAAAAAACTGACGATAAACTGCGCCAACAACCGATTGAAGAACAACGTCAGAAAGAAGAACAAGCTCGTATTGAACAAGAGCGATTAGAGGCAGAACGTGTTGCACGTGAACAGGAAATTGCCCGCCAAAAAGCCGAAGAGACCCGCAAAAAGTCAGAAGAAATAGCTCGTCGTGAACGTGAACGTCTAGCACGCGAACAGGAAATCGCCCGTCAAAAAGCAGAGGAAGAAGATCGTCAACGCGCGCTTGAGGAACAACGTAGAAAAGAAGAAGCCGCTCGCATTGAACGCGAACATCAAGAAGCTGAACGTGTTGCCCGTGAAGAAAAACTGGCTAAACAAAAAGCCGAAGAAGAACGCAAGCAAGCGGAAGAAGCTGCGCGTATTGAACAACAACGTATAGAAGCAGAACGTGTCGCTCGCGAACAAGAAATCGCCCGTCAAAAAGCCGAAGAAGAGCGTAAGCAAGCGGAAGAAGCTGCGCGGATTGAACAGCAGCGTATAGAAGCAGAACGTATTGCTCGCGAACAAGAAATTGCTCGTCAAAAAGCCGAAGAAGAGCGTAAGCAAGCCGAAGAAACTGCGCGGATTGAACAACAACGTGTAGACGCGGAACGTGTCGCTCGCGAACAAGAAATTGCTCGTCAAAAAGCTGAAGAAGAGCGTAAGCAAGCCGAAGAAGCTGCGCGGATTGAACAGCAGCGTGTAGAAGCGGAACGTATCGCTCGCGAACAAGAAATTGCTCGTCAAAAAGCTGAAGAAGAGCGTAAGCAAGCCGAAGAAGCTGCGCGGATTGAACAACAACGTGTAGACGCGGAACGTGTCGCTCGCGAACAAGAAATTGCCCATCAAAAAGCCGAGAAAGAACACAAACAAGCCGAAGCAGAACATAATCAAGCGGAAGAAATAAATCAGATTGTAAAAGAGCAAGAAGTCGTTCCAGAAACAGCTAACGATGGTGAAGTAGCTAATGTCGAACAGCATCCTGAAATACAAGAAACAGTGAAAGAAACACAGAATATCTCTGTTAACCCTGAAGGTGAGAGCGAAATTGCCAATACACTAGCTAGTGATAAACAGCCAATCCCAACCGTAGAAGAGTCGGTAGCTCCAACGAATAATTCACCGGAAAATACACAAGCGGAGGCAGATGTTACTAAAGAAGTTGCTATTGAAACACAACCATCACTAGAATTATTAGGTGCTGTTGAAACATCAGCTGTACAATTATCACCAGAAGAAACGCCACAATATAACGAAGCTCAAAAAACTCAAGCATTAGCCGACAGACAAAAAGAGATGGCGGCAGCAAATGCTATGGTTTCCGATGTGTCCATCATTACCGCATTAAACTTAGATCTTGCAGGTCGTATGGACAGACGTTTAGACAGAACCAATTTCTATCGTCCGTTAGGTGGTGTATGGGTTGAATACGCTAATAATGATGTGCATGCTAATAATGGCGACTACCGCAATTATAGAAGCCAAAGTAACCAAATTACGTTAGGTAATGATGAAGCCGAATTAGATAACGGTGTTATTTTGGGCGGTACATTAACTCATGCGAAAAATAACAATAAATATGGTTCACTGAATGGTTCCGGCCATCTCACCATGTTAACAGCCTACGCTAAACAAAACTTTGAAGAGTATAGCAAAGCAATTGATATTAGTTATGGTTGGTCAAGCAGTAAAATTGCAGAAAGCAAATTTAAACGCAAGATCATCAGTGTAGGAATGAATTTTGCTTATGACTTTGAATTTGAAGATTTCAAAGTCACACCAATTTGGGGACTTCGTTATCATCAGATAAGTGCAACCAGCGGTGAAGTCAATGGCCTTGTAGTAAGAAGTCCAAGTTTGAGTTTAGTGGCTTATCACGCAGGTGTAAAAGTAAGTAACACCTTTAATGTAGATGGCGTAGAAGTCACACCAGCCTTCTCCTCTTACTATGTGACAACTTTAGGTAAATCTTACGGACAAAATATTAACGGACAAGAATTCCAACAAAAAGTAGGGACCTATTTCTATAATGATGTCAGCTTAGGCGTTGGTATTCAAGATTGGAAAGTATCAGCCTATGCCGGATTTAATCGTGGTAAGCATGGTGAAAAACAAAATCAATTGGGTGTAAAACTCAACTACTACTGGTAAAAAACACCGGTAAAAATATCGAGAGAAATGACCGTACTTTGATCTTAAAAAATTAAAGTGCAGTCATTTTTTTAATTATTTTTTAAATAATCCAATACCACTTGATGATGATCTGTCGTTTTAAATTTATCAAATACTTGAGCTATTTTGCCTTGTTCATCAATCAAAAAACTAATGCGATGAATACCATCAAAAGTACGCCCCATAAATTTCTTTTCACCCCATACACCAAATTGTTCTGCTACCAAATGTTCTTCATCTGATAACAATGTAAAATTTAATTCTTTTTTCTCAATAAATTGTGCCAATTTTTTCGGGCTATCAGGACTAATTCCTAAAATCACCACGCCCAGGTTTTCCAATTCTGCTTTGCTATCTCGTAAGCCACTGGCTTGAGTAGTACAACCCGGCGTGAGCGCTTTCGGGTAAAAGTACACCAAGACTTTCTTTCCTTGAAATTGCGTCAAAGAAACTGCTTCATTATTTTGATTTAGTAAAGTAAAGTGCGGTGCGTTTTCGCCTACTTTTAATGTTCTCATCTGAAATCCTCTGAAAATAGAAAAAAATACTTGCAAATTAAATCCATTTTAGCGATCTTAAATAACTATTAGCAAGCAAACACAGCCTTTTCAATCGCTTTTTCATTGCGGGCAAAAAGGGAAATAACAATAAAACGGAGGCCTTTTATGTCAAACCATCCTTTATTTCAAGGAAGTATCGTCGCACTCGTTACACCAATGGATAGCCATGGTGAAGTGGATTTTGAAACCTTAAAAAAATTAGTAGAGTTTCACATTAAGAGCGGCACCGACGCTATCGTTTCTGTCGGGACAACTGGTGAATCAGCCACTTTAAGCATTGATGAAAATGTAAAAGCCATTCTTAAAACTGTTGAATTTGCCGCAGGTCGTATTCCGGTTATTGCAGGCACCGGCGCAAATGCCACCAGCGAAGCTATCACAATGACCAAATTATTAAACAACAGTGGCATTGCCGGTTGTTTATCTGTTGTGCCTTACTACAACAAACCAACCCAAGAAGGTATGTACCAACACTTTAAAGCGATTGCCGAATGCACCGATATTCCGCAAATTCTTTATAACGTACCAGGACGTACAGGTAGTGATTTATTACCGGAAACTATAGGTCGCTTGGCAAAAATCAGCAATATCGTGGGAATTAAAGAAGCTACCGGTGATGTCAGTCGCGTACAAAAAATCAAACAACTCGCCGGTGAAGATTTCATTATTCTAAGCGGTGACGATGCCACTGGTTTAGAAGCAATGAAATTAGGGGCAGAAGGGGTCATTTCCGTGACCAATAACGTAGCGGCAGCGGATATGGCGAAAATGTGCCATCTAGCCCGCGCCGGTAAATTCGATGAAGCGGAACAAATCAATCAACGCTTAATGCCGTTACACAAAAACCTCTTTGTAGAATCCAACCCGATTCCGGTGAAATGGGCATGTTACAAATTAGGTTTAATTCCGGAACCGGTTTTACGTCTTCCGCTCACCACATTAAGTGAACAAGCTCAACCGAAAGTATTAGACGCATTAAAATCGGCAAACTTAATTTAATGCCGAAGTCATCAGGGTCTATGCTTATAGACCCTGAACTTTTCACGCTATGTTGTGTCGAAAACACACAATTTTTAAACAAAATCCTAATTATGAACCAAAAGGGTAATTTATGAAAAAATGGTTGTTAACCGCTGCAATGATCGCCGTTCTTAGCGCTTGTTCTACTAGTAATGAAAGCAAACAACAAGCCGGAGATACTTATCAAAAATCCAATGCCGAATTACCATCCTTTACCCCTTTAGCCAGTGGCGGTGTCAACCTACCTGCACAAAGTCCAGAATATCAATTACCGCAAGTCAAAATCAACAAAAGCGAGACAGTAGATATTCGTCCGCCATCCATTCCATTAGCCATTATCAGTAATTCTGTCACACAATTTGATGGTGAACGCGCATTAATCGCTTACACACCAGATAAACAGGGGGTTTATAACTTAAAACAAGTAGAACGTTTACTCAAAGAACAAGACATTGGCTATACCGTTGAAGGTAATAAATTATTAACGAACTGGGCAGACACTGGTCGCTCTGACGATTTGGAAAACACCAAAATTCGCTATCAAATTGAAGAGGTCAGCGCACAACAAGCCAACGCATTAGTCGTCTCCGTGTTGCAAATGAAACGGGATGATACGATTTACACCCCTAATTTTACCGATAAACAACGTTATGCTTCCGATCGTTTAAATCAATTGGTGGGTGAATTAAATACTGCATACACCAAACAGCAACAGGAACTAAACGGCGCAGGTTCAACCCCGATACAATCCACTATAGCTACCGATTCAAATGGTAGAACCGCGTTAGTATTAGGCGCATCATTTGATAGTGCATGGTCAAAATTAGCCTCTGCACTGCCGAAACTAGGCTTTGAAATTAAAGAAGAAACCGGTAGCCGTGGTATTCGTGAATTAGAATACAAGCCATTGTCACAAGAAGAATGGCAACGCATCGGAATGCCAATACCAAACTTAGAAGGTGGAACTTACCAAATGCAGTTAGCCGCCGTCGGAAAACAAAGTGCGGTAGTCATTTCAGATGAAAATAAGACCGCACTTTCTGGAGAACAGGCTCAGATAATTTATCAAGCTTTACAAAATGTATTAGCTCGCTAATTGTTCTCAAAAAAACAAAAGCCATTTTCTATCGAAAATGGCTTTTTTGTTCAGCATAAAACCTATTTATTATTTGGCATAATCCCGTTTACCGAAAATTGCTGTGCCGATGCGCACCATGGTTGACCCGCATTTTATTGCACTCTGCATATCATCAGTCATCCCCATAGACAACGTATCAATTTGGGCATTCGGTAATGCCTGTTGCAATTGTTCAAACAACGTTTTCATTTGGCAAAACGTCTGTTCCTGCTGAGCCACATCATCCGTCGGCTCAGGAATCGCCATCAAGCCACGCAAGCGTAAGTGCGGTAAGTTTTCAATGTGTTTTGCAAGAGTCAACATATCACTGGGCTGGATTCCGGATTTAGTGGCTTCTTGGCTAATATTAATTTGAATAAGCACATTTAACAGCGCTTTATATGGCGGACGTTGTTCATTTAGACGATCAGCAATTTTGGCACGCTCAAGGGTTTGCATCCAATCGAAATACTCCGCGACCAAACGGGTTTTATTAGATTGTAACGGGCCAATAAAATGCCATTCCAATGAAATATCATACTGTTGACAGTACTGAATTTTTTCAACGCCTTCCTGCACATAATTTTCGCCGAATGCCACCTGCCCCGCAGCGTAGGCTATAAGAATATCCTCAACAGGCTTGGTTTTAGAAACAGCCAATAATTTGACCGCACTTTGCTCACGTCCAACGGCGTGACTGGCTTGCTTAATTTGTTGATGAATTTGCTGTAACTGTTGCGGAATATTATTCATTGCTGCGTTGCCTAATTTGTTCAAGGGTTTCTGTGTGTAATAGTTTTCCATTTAAATAAACGGTGCGCAACAAATTTTCTTGCTCGCCCAATGCGTCTTCCCGCAGGGTAATATATTCATCATTTTGCTTAACTAATGCCAAACGCCCTTTTTTGGAACGTTTATCATCGGAGGTAATAGGATCTTTATAAACATCCCGCCATTTACCCGCAATACAGATTGCACTCGCCTTCATTGACCACCCCATCATATCCCGATCCACTTGTTGCAATAACCCGCTGCCCATACCAAATGCAATATTATCGGCACTAAACCCTCGTTCTAAAATGGCATCTAAAATTTTTGCTAATGAATGACGATTAATGCCATCACCTTGAATCAAACGAATGCAATTTGGTAACAATTTGTAGCCTTTGCTATTCGTTATCGTGCCAAATTTTTGAGCCAATAGCTCCAATACCCGACAAACAACCTGAACAGGATCACCACTATCGGGGCGAACCACCAAAGTGCCTTGCATATTCATAATCTGCCGTTTAAGCTCCCCACCCCATATCTCACTCACCGCCCGCCATAAATCATAACTGTCGGATACCACAGAAAAAGCAGGATACTTGTTGGCAAAGCAATTAAGCATATTTTCATAGGTGGCACGTTCATTTTCTCTGCCCCAACCGGTGATGGTACTATGTTCCGCCGCAGGAATGGAAAAAGCCGGCATACTTTCTGCATCATACCAACGAGAGGCAGCAATAATCGCACTCAAGCTATCCGTCCCGTGAAAATTCACTAAATGGGCCAAACCGCCTAACGCAACAGTTTCTAAACTGGAAGCGCCTCTTGCACCAAAATCATGTAATTTAAAAGGTAATCCGGAAAGATCATCAGCGGATTTTTCTAATGCTTTTTTGATAAGCTGTTTACAATAATATGACAAACCGGCCACTGTAGACGGATACCAAATGCTACGCAAAATGGCAGTTTCAATATAGCTAGGCAACCAAAAGAACTCAGGATCCGTATTAACAATTTGACAAACCACATTGCGCGACGGCAGCACACTGCCCTCAGCAACCGCCTGAATACTCAGTGGTAAAAAACCGGCATGTTTATCTAAAACCCGTAACCAGCCTTGGCGATTAAACGGCAAACCATGCGCCGTCAATAAAGTTTCCGCTTCATTAATATCTTGTAAAGAAATGGGCTTGCTTAAATACTCTTTAAGAAATGCCTGCAAACCAAAGAACACGATGTCCAACTCACTTTTTCGCGCTTCAACGTAAAAAGACACATATTCGGTGTTAGGCGGGTATTGCAACCAATGAGAGGCTTTATAACTGTCAGTATTTAGAATTAAATTAGCAAAACTCAAAGTGTACATTTTACATTAACCTCATTTATACAAAATAAAACTACAGGCATTGTAGCATATACTTTACTCATAAAATGAATTTTTTGTTTCTGCTTATTATTTATACAACATGTCTAACCATTTAATTTTATTTAGAAGGCGCTTGACAAGAAAAACAAATTTCTGTATTTCTAAGCACATTCTTTTTTTTCAAGTAAAAACGCCATGAAAAACAACCGCACTTTCATTATGCTGACCACCATGATTACCATTACTATGATTAATGGTGCGGGCTAGTGCGTTAAAGAACAGAATTCATGAACCCGCCTCTTAGCAGTAGAAGCGGGTTTTTTTATGCAAAAATTTTCAAATACAACTATCATCAGGAGAATATCATGCGCGTATTAAAATTTGGGGGCACATCCTTAGCCAATCCGGAACGGTTTTCACAGGCGGCGAAGCTTATCGAGCAAGCTCATTTGGAAGAACAAGCAGCAGGTGTGCTATCAGCACCAGCCAAAATCACCAATCATCTTGTTGCCCTTTCAGAAAAAGCCAGCTTAAATCAACCGACAGACCCCCACTTCAACGAAGCATTAGATATTTTCTACAACATCATCAACGGATTACACACCCAAAATAATAATTTTGACCTTGCAGGCACCAAACAAATTATTGATCAAGAATTTCAACAAATCGCTTCATTATTAGAACAGATTCGCCAAGCCGGTAAACTGGAAGATTCAGTGAAAGCCACCATCGACTGTCGTGGCGAAAAACTATCTATTGCGATGATGAAAGCCTGGTTTGAAGCCAATGGATATAGCGTACACATTGTAGATCCTGTGAAACAATTATTAGCGCAAGGCAGCTATTTAGAATCTTCCGTAGATATTGATGAATCCACCAAGCGCGTAAATGCCGGTGCCATTGCTAAAGATAAGGTCGTGTTAATGGCCGGTTTTACTGCCTGTAATGAAAAAGGTGAACTGGTCTTATTAGGACGTAACGGTTCTGACTACTCTGCTGCTTGCTTAGCAGCCTGCTTGAACGCTAGCGTATGTGAAATCTGGACCGACGTAGATGGTGTTTATACTTGCGACCCACGTTTAGTACCGGATGCACGTTTGTTACCAAGCCTTTCTTATCGTGAAGCCATGGAGCTTTCCTACTTTGGTGCCAAAGTCATTCATCCTCGTACTATCGGCCCGTTGGTTCGTCCGAATATTCCTTGTTTAATTAAAAACACCGGTAACCCAAGCGCACCGGGCTCCATTATCGCCGGCGATATTAAATCCGAAGGCTTGCAGGTAAAAGGCATTACGAACTTAGACAATGTGGCAATGTTCAACGTATCCGGCCCGGGCATGCAAGGCATGGTTGGTATGGCATCACGCGTATTCTCCGCCATGTCTAACGCCAACGTGTCGGTCATTTTAATCACTCAATCCTCTTCCGAATACAGCATTAGCTTCTGCGTGCCGGTAAAATCCGTAGAGATTGCACTTAAAGCATTAGAGACAGAATTTGAGCAAGAATTAAAAGCTCACCAATTAGATCCAATCGAAACCATTAAAGATCTATCCATTATTTCAGTGGTTGGTGATGGAATGCGTCAAGCCAAAGGCATCGCCGCTCGCTTCTTCTCAGCCCTAGCTCAAGCCAATATCAGCATTAACGCTATTGCACAGGGTTCCTCCGAGCGCTCAATTTCTGCCGTAGTTGCTCAAAATAAAGCCATTGAAGCAGTAAAAGCAACACACCAAGCGTTATTTAACAACAAAAAAATCGTGGAAGTGTTTCTTGTCGGCGTTGGTGGCGTAGGCGGTGAATTAATCGAGCAAATCAAACATCAAAAAGACTATTTAGCAAAGAAGGGCATTGAAATTCGCGTCTGTGCATTAGCAAATTCCAATAAAATGTTATTAAACGAAAATGGCTTAAACTTAGACAATTGGCAAAAAGATTTGGAAAATGCCACACAACCTTCCGATTTTTATGTACTCCTTTCTTTCATCAAATTACATCATGTGGTTAATCCGGTCTTTGTTGATTGTACTTCTGCCGAATCCTTGGCCAGTTTATACGAACGCGCCTTGGCGGAAGGTTTCCATGTCGTCACACCAAACAAAAAAGCTAACACTCGCGCATTGGAGTACTATCACAAGCTACGTGAACTAGCACATAAAAATCAGCGTAAATTCTTATATGAAACCAATGTAGGCGCAGGTTTGCCAGTAATTGAAAATTTACAAAATCTTCTCGCAGCCGGTGATGAAGTGGAACGTTTTGATGGCATTCTCTCCGGCTCTCTCTCCTTTATTTTTGGTAAATTAGAAGAAGACTTAACACTTTCCCAAGCGACCGCACTTGCTCGTGAAAAAGGCTTTACCGAACCGGATCCGCGTGATGATCTCTCCGGCCAAGATGTTGCCCGTAAACTGTTAATTCTCGCCCGTGAAAGCGGCTTAGAATTAGAGTTGGAAGATGTGGATGTGGAAGGCGTGTTGCCAAAAGGTTTTGCCGAAGGAAAATCCACCGATGAATTTATGGCCATGTTGCCACAACTCGATAATGACTTTGGTGCGCGAGTAGAAAAAGCCAAAGCGGAAGGCAAGGTATTACGTTATGTGGGACAAATTGAAAATGGCAAATGCAAAGTATCCATTGTTGCCGTAGATAAAGACGAACCATTATATAAAGTGAAAAATGGCGAAAATGCACTTGCATTTTATACTCGTTATTATCAGCCAATTCCGTTATTATTACGCGGCTATGGCGCCGGCAACGCTGTGACTGCTGCCGGTATCTTTGCCGATATTTTAAGAACCTTAAAGCACTAAACGGAGAATCTCATGCTTAGAATTTATGCGCCGGCATCTAGCGCCAATATCAGCGTTGGTTTTGATACGTTAGGCGCGGCAATTTCGCCAATTAACGGTTCATTGTTAGGTGATGTGGTTCAAGTTGAGCCCATCGCCAGCGGCTTTGAGTTGGAAAGTGCGGGTTATTTTGTGCGTAAATTACCAAAAGAACCACAAAAAAATATCGTTTACCAAGCCTATGTCTTATTTAGCGAACAGCTCAAATTACGCAACATAAAAGTTAAGCCTTTGCGTTTAACCCTAGAAAAAAATATGCCTATCGGCTCCGGTCTAGGTTCTAGCGCCTGCTCTATCGTGGCGGCGCTAGTGGCGTTAAACAAATACCACAACGAACCGTTCTCCAAAATGGAACTGTTGAGCATGATGGGAGAATTGGAAGGTCGAATTTCCGGCTCAATTCACTATGATAATGTGGCGCCTTGCTACTTAGGCGGTGTACAATTCATGGTGCAATCTCTTGGCAATATTTGTCAAAAATTACCGTTTTTTGATCATTGGTATTGGGTGTTGGCGTACCCAGGCATTGAAGTATCCACTGCCGAAGCCCGCGCAATTTTACCAAAAAGTTATACCAGACAAGATGTTATTGCTCACGGTCGCCACCTAGGTGGTTTTGTACATGCTTGCCATACCCAGCAGGAAAATTTGGCGGCAATGATGATGAAAGACGTGATTGCCGAACCTTACCGCGAAGCTTTACTACCAAATTATGCAGAAGTAAAACAAGCAACCCGTGATTTAGGTGCATTAGCCACCGGTATTTCCGGTTCCGGCCCAACAATTTTTGCTATCGCGCCGGATTTAATGCATGCCACCAAATTAGCAACTTATTTAGAGAACCATTATTTACAAAACAACGAGGGCTTTGTACACATCTGCAAAGTCGATAATGCCGGCGCCAGAGAGTTGGACTAACCGCGCAAATCAACAGGTTTAAAAATGAAAAAAATTCTTACCGCACTTTTTTGTAGTGCTTTTATTTCTCCATTAGCCAATGCCGAAGCTCTCTCTAATGGATTAGCTCCACAAGCTGCAGGAGACTATGTATTATTGGATGCACATCAAAAAAACACCGATGTGCAATTCCGTTTAAAACTTAAGGACAAACAATGGATTGCCGACGGCTCACAAAATGCTGGAGTTAGCTGGTCGCCAGTGTGTGAGGCCACCGGCGAATGCAAACTGGTCACCTCAAGCAAATCAGATATTGAAAGCTTTTTTGAACAATATCCGCATGTGTTAAATCGCACTGATGTCAGCTGCATTCACAATATGGCATTCGCCTTCTGCGGTTTAACCTTAGATAAAAAAACAGATTATGTGATGGTCACATTGGTGACTAATCCACCACAAGTTATGCCATATAATCGGATCAAATAATCCTCTAACCGGAAATCTACCGATAATTTCACTGTAACGGAATTAAATATGAATTTGTACAATATTAAACATCCCGAAGAACAGGTCAATTTTGCCCAAGCCGTACGCCAAGGGTTAGGCAAAGATCAAGGCTTGTTTTTTCCTGAAAACATACCGCACTTAAGCAATATCGATGAGCTATTGGCATTGCCGCTGGTTGAGCGCAGCCAAAAAATTCTCGGCGCATTAATCGGTGAGGAAATTCCTCAGGCACAACTTGAACAAATGGTTCGTAACGCCTTTACCTTCCCTGCGCCGATTGTACAGGTTGAAGACAATATTTATGCACTGGAATTGTTCCATGGCCCAACACTCGCCTTTAAAGACTTCGGCGGACGCTTCATGGCCCAAGCCTTAGCCACCGTACGTGGTGATGGCAAAATCACTATTTTAACGGCAACATCCGGTGACACCGGTGCAGCGGTTGCACACGCCTTTTACGGCTTAGAAAATATCGATGTGGTGATTTTATACCCGAAAGGTAAAATCAGCCCGTTACAGGAAAAACTCTTCTGCACTCTTGGCGGCAATATTCGCACCATCGCAATCAATGCCGATTTCGATGCCTGCCAAGCCTTGGTAAAACAAGCCTTTGACGACGCAGAACTACGTCAAGCTATCGGCTTAAACTCGGCAAACTCCATCAATATCAGCCGTTTATTGGCGCAGGTATGCTATTACTTTGAAGCGGTGGCACAATTATCAAAAGAACAACGTGAAAACTTGGTGGTTTCCGTGCCAAGCGGCAACTTCGGCAACCTCACTGCAGGGTTAATAGCCAAAACCCTCGGGTTGCCGATTAAACGCTTTATCGCCGCCACCAACGCTAACGACACCGTGCCGCGTTATTTGCACAGCGGAAACTGGTCGCCAAATGCGACTGTGGCCACTCTTTCCAACGCCATGGACGTTTCTCGTCCAAACAACTGGCCTCGCGTAGAAGAATTGTTCAAACGCAATGGTTGGGCGCTAAATGAGTTACACTCCGCAGCAATTTCTGATACACAAACAGAAGACACCTTACGCGCCATGAACCAACTTGGTTATTTATGCGAACCGCACGGCGCTGTGGCCTATGACGTGTTAAAACAAGATTTACAAACAGACGAAACCGGCTTATTCCTGTGCACCGCGCATCCGGCAAAATTTAAAGAGTCCGTCGAACGTATTCTGGATTTAACTCTGCCATTGCCGGAAGCCTTGGATAAACACAATAAACTGCCATTATTATCTGATGAAATGGAAAATGATTTTGCGCAGTTAAAAGCCTATTTATTGAAATAATACGAAAAAGTGCGGTGACAAAATTCAATGGATTTTGACCGCACTTTTCTTATCACTATGACAACGCTAATCGCTTGGGGAAACATTAACACCTATTTCCCTTTTCACGAAATACCTACGGAACTTGTTCCGGCAAATTTAATAGCAACCAATAACGACAATCCGCGCGTACAACAACGTTGGCAATGTCGTCGCTTGGCACATTTTCTGTTGTGGCAACTATTAAAAACGTCGCAAAAACCGACCGCACTTTTAGGGCGAATTTCCCGTACAGAGAGCGGACGTCCGCAATTTCCACTTTTAGACATAGATTTCAATATTAGCCATTCCGGCGATTGGGTGGCCGTCATCTTGCACATTAATGAAAACGGCGAAAAAAGTGCGGTGGGAATCGACATCGAGTTTCCATATAAAACTCGCCCTTATTCAGCACTTTTAGCGCACTTTGCCCACCAAGAAGAAATTTGTTGGTTTCAACAACAACTTGACGCGCAATCGGAATTTTATCGTATTTGGTGTTTACGCGAAGCGATTTTAAAATCTCAAGGTATTGGGATTGTGAAATTATCAGAAGTCATACATCACCCAGAAACCTTACAACTTCATTCAGCTTATTGCCCACGCGGACAGCTTATTTTCAGCGATAATTTGCCTTTTTATTTGGCATTTTTCGTGAATCAAAATACGCTGACAAATATTCAATATTTCACTTGGCATAATGATCGCCTTAAGCCCCAAACACTTTTGCATAAAATTCACTACGATGTGAATATTTAACCCTTTAAAATCCGTCAATTACCCCCATTAATGATTAGACTTAACACTCGATTTTGTTTAGACTTGTAACTATTTTTTCACAAACGGAGAAAGCAATGTCGTTAAACGGTTCAGATCAAGATCCTTGGGGCAAACCAAAACAAAACGGACAACCACCGGAGAATAATTCTTCCGATAATAACGAAGGTCAGTCCAACTGGGATCGTTCTTCCAACTCACCAAAAGATAATCAACAATCTCCACCGGATTTGGAAGAGGTTTTCAATAATTTATTGAAAAAACTCGGTGGAAAAGGATCCAAAAATAATCCATCCTCATCAAACCAATTCCCCGGCGGCTTAGGTAAACTTTTGCCTATTGCCATTGCAGCGGGCGTAATTTTATGGGGCGCTAGCGGTTTCTATACCATTAAAGAAGCCGAACGCGGCGTGGTGTTACGTTTAGGACAATTCCATTCTATTGAACAACCGGGTTTAAACTGGAAACCGACCTTTATTGATCGCGTTATTCCGGTAAACGTTGAACGCGTGCAAGAATTAAAAACACAAGGTTCTATGCTCACCCAAGATGAAAACATGGTGAAAGTGGAAATGACCGTGCAATATCGCGTACAAAATCCGGAAAAATATTTATTTAGTGTATTAAATGCCAATGACAGTTTAAATCAAGCCACAGACAGTGCATTACGTTATGTGATTGGTCATATGACTATGAATGATATTTTGACTACCGGACGTTCCGTGGTGCGTGAAAACACATGGAAAGCATTAAATCAAATTATTGAACCGTATGACATGGGCTTAGAAGTGATTGATGTGAACTTCCAATCTGCCCGCCCACCAGAAGAAGTAAAAGACGCTTTCGATGACGCGATTAAAGCGCAAGAAGACGAACAACGTTATATTCGTGAAGCGGAAGCCTATGCCCGTGAGAAAGAGCCGATTGCACGTGGTAACGCACAACGTATTTTGGAAGAAGCAACGGCCTACAAAGATCGCGTGGTATTAGATGCCAAAGGAGAAGTAGAACGTTTCCAACCGCTCTTACCTGAATTCAAAGCGGCACCGGATGTATTCCGTGAGCGTTTGTATATTCAATCTATGGAAAAGGTCATGGCAAATACGCCAAAAGTGATGTTGGATTCATCTAACGGCAATAACTTAACCGTATTACCGTTAGAACAATTACTCAAAGGAAAACAATCCTTCTCCACAGAAAATAATAATACCGACTCGGAAGCACAACAAAGTACGGTCAATCCTGTACCTGTTTCCCGAACTGAAAATCAAACAAACATGCCAAGTCGCCAGCCGGAAACCAAAAACGAAAGTAGTCGCCAAGGGAGATTTAACTAATGCGTAAACTGTTATTACCTGTGATTTTAGTTATTGTCGCTATTGTCTACTCCAGTATTGTGGTGGTGACTGAAGGCTCACGTGGCATTATGTTGCGTTTCGGTAAAGTGCAACGTGACGCTGACAACAAAGTGGCTATTTATACCCCGGGGCTACATTTTAAAATTCCATTTATTGACAACATTAAAGTGCTTGATGCGCGTCTTCAAACCTTAGACGGACAAGCAGATCGTTTCGTCACTGTGGAGAAAAAAGACCTATTAGTGGATTCTTATGTAAAATGGCGTATTAACGATTTCGGTCGTTTTTTCACGACTACCGGCGGTGGCGACTATGCACAAGCCTCTAACTTACTTCGTCGTAAAGTCAATGACCGTTTACGTTCTGAAATCGGTTCACGCACAATTAAAGATATTGTATCCGGCACACGTGGCGAATTAATGGCAGGCGCAAAAAAAGCGTTAAATACCGGACAAGACAGTACGGCAGAGCTGGGAATTGAAGTAATTGATGTGCGTATTAAACAAATTAACTTACCGGATGAAGTATCTTCTTCCATTTATCAACGTATGCGCGCAGAACGTGATGCTGTTGCCCGTGAACACCGTTCACAAGGCAAAGAAAAAGCGGCGTTTATTCAAGCCGATGTGGATCGTAAAGTCACCTTAATTATCGCCAACGCAGAAAAAACGGCACAGGAATTGCGTGGTAATGGTGATGCCACTGCAGCAAAAATCTTTGCAGATGCCTTTGGTAAAGAACCGGAATTTTATAGCTTTATTCGTAGTCTTAAAGCCTATGAAAGTAGCTTCGCCAATTCTGATAACTTGTTAATTCTTAAACCGGATAGTGATTTCTTCCGTTTTATGCAATCACCAAGTAAGTAAATCTCTAATACGAAAAAGGGTATCTGCAGATATCCTTTTTTATTGCCTATCAAAAAGCTAATGAAAAAATGCACAAGACAAAAAAATACCCCGACTTTCATCGAGGTATTCAACTAAAAAACACTTAAAATATTAACCGCACTTAGCGGAGAATGATTAAGCTTGTGGATTCATGATCTCATCGAAAGTTGCCGCTTTTTCGGTAACTTGTGCTTTCGCCAATACTGCATCAACTGCTTGCTCTTCCAATACAACGTTACGAATGTTATTCATTAATTCTTTATTTTTGCTGTAGTATTCAACCACTTCAGCCGGTTGTTCGTAAGCAGAAGCGATATCTTCGATCATGGCTTTCGCACGTTCTTCATCGGCTTTTAATTCGTTAGAAGCGATAACTTGCGCTAATAATAAACCAACCAATACGCGACGTTTTGCTTGGTCTTCAAACAATTCACGTGGTAATTGTGCAGCTTGTTGTGCATTGCCGCCAAAACGTTGTGCCGCTTGTTGACGCAATACTTCAATTTCTTGTTCAACCGCTGCGCTTGGTACATCAATTGGGTTTTGTTCTACTAAACCGTCGATAACTTGAGTTTTCACGCGGGTAGTCAACGCATTTTTCAATTCACGTTGCATATTTTTACGAATTTCAGCACGTAAATCCGCTACAGATTTGGTGTTAGGACCAAATTTAGCAACAAATTCATCGGTTAATTCCGGTAATACCATCACTTCTACTTTTTTCAAGGTGATATCAAATTTAGCCGCTTTACCTTTCAATTTTTCAGAATGATATTCTTCAGGGAAAGTCACATCAATAGTGAATTTGTCACCGGCTTTGTGACCAACGATACCATCTTCAAAGCCCGGAATCATGCGGCCTTGGCCCATGAATAAAACGAAATCTTCTGCTTTGCCGCCTTCAAATTCTTCGCCGTCAACAGAACCCACGAAATCGATGGTAACGCGATCTTCCGCTTTTGCGGCTTCTTGAACTTCAGACCAAGTTGCTTGTTGTTTGCGTAGCACTTCAACCATCTTGTCAACATCTGCTTCGGAGATTTCAACAACCGGTTTTTCAACTTTGATATTTTCTAAACCTTTTAATTCAACTTCAGGATAAACTTCAAAAGTTGCGCTGAATTTTAATTCTTTGCCGTCTTCAAATTGTTCAACGGTAAAACTTGGGCGACCTGCTAGGTTAACTTTGTTTTCGATAACCGCTTGGAAGAAATGTTTTTGTAATAAATCGCCTAAAATATCTTGACGAACGGAAGCGCCGAAGCGTTTTTCAATAATTTGCGGAGGGACTTTACCTTTACGGAAACCGTCAACACGTGCGTTTTTTGCTACACGTTTTAATTCTTCGCGCACAGCTTGTTCAACAGTTTCAGCCGGAACGGTGATGGATACACGACGCTCTAAACCTTGAGTCGTTTCAATATTTAATGACATTATGATGTTACCTCAAATTGATGCACTCGGCGAATGCTCACACCGAACACGTTATTAATGGAAAATAAGACGATGAATTATAACGGGACAAAGGCTTTCCGTCGAGGAAATGCACGATAAAAGCGCATAATTGATTAAAAAACACTCGATTCATTCACATAAAATTAGCCGCGCGGATGATAGCGTTCATGCAAACGTTTCAGGCGTTCTTTCGCTACATGAGTATAAATTTGCGTAGTGGATAAATCGCTATGCCCCAGTAGCATTTGAACCACACGCAAATCCGCGCCGTGATTCACCAAATGCGTAGCAAAAGCATGACGCAAAACGTGTGGCGACAACATATCGCTGTCAATTTCCGCCAGCACCGCATAATGTTTAATCCGATGCCAAAAAGTCTGCCGTGTCATTTGCGTACCGCGACGGCTCGGAAATAGCACGTCGGAACTTTGTCCGTCCAATAAAATCGGGCGGGCAAATAAAATATATTGTTTAATCCAGTGGGTAGCTTCTTCACCCATTGGCACAATGCGCTCTTTGTTGCCTTTGCCAATCACCCGCACCACACATTGATTCAAATTAATACTATCGGTTCCCAGTGTCACCAACTCCGTTACCCGCAACCCTGTGGCATACAACAGCTCTAACATCGCCTTATCACGCAGTTCCACAGGTTGCTCCAAACTTTGTACATTCAACAAGTCTGTTACCTGTTGTTCGGTTAAATATTTCGGCAAACGGCTTGGCAATTTAGGCGAACTCAGCACCGCACTGGGGTCGTCAGTGCGATATTTTTCCTTATACAAATACTGAAATAATTTCCGCATAGCACTCAGCAAACGGGCTGTGCTGGTGGCTTTGTATCCTTGTTGCAAACGCTCACCAAGAAAGGTTTGTAAATCTACCGCATCCAGTGTCAACAAGGATAACTTATGTGCCTCCAGCCAATCGCAAAGTGCGGTCAAATCTAAGCGATAAGATTGCACAGTGTTGGGTGACAAACCTTTTTCTATCCAATATTCATTAATGAACAAGTCCATCAGCGCCAAATTATTCATATTTACCCCTGTTTAAGCAAAAAAGCGTCCACTTTACGCGGCGTAACCACAAATGCCGGTGCGACAACCATCGCCATAAGAATAAAGGTAAACGCAGGAGAATACGGATAAATCACGCCGGAAAGTGCAGTCAAAATCGCCACCATAGCACTGTTGGAAAAACCATTATATAAAGCCTGTAACTTGGAAATATGCGCTTGTGGCTGTGTGGTGATGTAACGCACCATGCCATAGTGCGCCACAGCATAAGTTAAGCTATGCAGAAATTGTAAAATTGCAATCAACCAAATCGTATTAGCGGTAGCCAATCCAAGCCAACGCACAATGCAGGCGAACGTCGCCAAATAGAAAATGGTGGTGACTTTCCAATTTTGTAATAAACGACGGGAAAAGAAGAATAATAAAATTTCGGCGACCACTGCCACGCCCCATAGCAAACTGGTTTGCGACACAGGAATGCCAAGGCTTGTCCAATACAACACGCTATATACATAATACGCGGCATGAGAACCTTGAATTAATGAAGAAGCGATCAGCACGCGCAACGTGGTGTTATTTTTCAATAAATCCCAATAACGCACTTCAGCTGTTGCCTGTTCCGATCGCTCATCTTGCGGCAGAATAGTGGGCGTCACGCACTGCATCATTGAATACACCAATAAAAGTGCGGTCAAAATCCAGACTATATTTTGCTCGCCGAAAAAGCCGATCACATTACCGAATAACGTCACGCCGACGACAAAAGCCATGGAGCCGATTAAGCGCGCCTTGCCGTAATCCAACTGAATCTGGCGTTGCCAAGTGCTCGCCAAAGAATCCGTAATCGGCATACCGGCGGAGTTTACCATGGCAAATAAACCGATCGCACTGAATAACAGCCAAAAACTCCCAGCGGCAAAACTTAATCCTGCCATAATCAACGCACTGGCCAAGGCTAATAAGCGTAGCGAGTTGATCAATTGCGATGCCCGTTTAATCAAACCGGAGAAAAACAAACCGCCTACAAAACGGAACACATAAGCACTTGCCAACACCATGCCAATCAACTCCTCGCCGTAGTGTTGAGATTTCAACCAAACAGGGAAAAATGGCATGAATACGCCATACGCGCAGTAATAACCGAAAAAGCTTAAGGCAAGCCAAGTAAAAGGACGAACAGACATTAGAATAAGGTTTCCATTTCTTTAGAGCGTGCTACGCAAGCCTGCATTGCCTGTTGCACGATGTCATTAAATTGACGTTGATTAAATACATTCAGTGCCGCCGCCGTCGTTCCGCCTTTGGACGTTACATTTTGGCGCAATGTTGCTAAATCCACCTGCGGATTTTCCACTACCATTTTGGCCGAGCCTAACATTGCCTGCTGCACCAATTCTCGCGCGTTTTCAGTGGATAACCCCATTTCAATCAAGCCTTGTTGCATGGCTTCTGAAAATTGGAAAAAATAGGCCGGGCTACTCCCGGAAGCCGCAGTGACCGCGTGCATTTTCTCTTCCGAATCAACCCAAAGGGTTTTGCCCACCGCGGACAATAGATCCTGCGCAAAAGTGCGGTCGTTTTCCGAGGTGTTTTTTGCAGCAAACAAACCGGCCATGCCCTCACCTACTAAGGCCGGCGTATTCGGCATCACACGTACAATAGACGTTGCTGTCGGTAAAAGTGCGGTCAATCGAGCCAGTGAAACCCCTGCGGCAATAGAAATCACAAATTTATCGGAAAAATCCACCGCACTTAAAGGCACGCAAACCTCTGCCAATACTTGCGGCTTCACCGCCAACAACACCACCTCCGCCGAACTCACTGCCGCGACATTATCCGTAGCAACCCGCACGCCTTTTGAGGCAAATAAACGCTGTTTTTCTTCATTCGGATCGCAAACTGTGATGTTTTCCGCCGGATAACCACGTTTCAGCAAACCAAACACAATGGCTTGTGCCATGTTGCCACCACCGACAAAGGTTATAAATTTATGTTGCATATTTCACCTTGAGATAAGTTACAATAGCGCACATTTTACCTGAATCGAAGAATAAGGATCTACTATGTTTTGGTTTAAAAACGCCATGATTTACCGTCTCACGAAGTCCTTGGATTGGTCGGAGAAAACCCTTTCTGATGCACTAGAAAATAATCAATACCATCCTTGCAATCAATCGGAGATGAGTAAATTCGGTTGGTCAACACCGTTAAAAGGCAGCGAATTGCTTTACTTCACTGTTGGCAAACAGGTTTTACTGCTGACCCAAAAAGAAGAAAAAATCCTACCGGCGCATGTGATTAAACGAGAATTGGATGCCCGCGTAGAAAAACTGGAACAAGCGGAAAATCGCAAACTGAAAAAGGTGGAAAAACAAACCCTAAAAGATGATGTGGTTGCCACACTATTGCCTCGTGCCTTCAGCAAATATCAACAAACCGCCCTTTGGATTGACGCGGAAAACAATCTGATTTATGTAGATGCCACTTCGGCCAAACGGGCAGAAGAGGCGTTGGCATTGCTTCGTAAATCACTCGGATCACTGCCGGTGGTCCCCCTCACCTTCGCCAACGAGCCAAGTTTAGTGATGCAAGAATGGGTGGCCAAAGAAAGTATTCCGCAATGGTTGGTTTCTTTAGAAGAAGCTGAATTGCGTGATGTCAATAACGGCGTGATTCGTTGCAAACAACAAGCCCTCGACAGCGATGAAATTCTCTCTTTAGTCAATTCCAAATATGTCACTAAACTAGCGCTGGAATGGGAAGAGCATTTGAGTTTTGTGTTGAACGAAGATTGCAGTTTAAAACGTCTGAAATTTGCCGATCAAATTCGAGAAAAAAATGACGATATACTGAAAGAAGATTATGCGCAACGTTTCGATGCGGATTTTGTATTAATGACAGGGATTTTAAGCAAACTCACCGAAAATCTGCTGCACGACTTCAGTGGAGAAAAAGAGCGGTTATAATTTTTAGCGTTTTTATAGGGAGCGTTTGGACCAAACCAAACGCTTTTTTATTAATAAAAACACCGAAAAAAAATCACCGCACTTTCAATGATAACAATGAAAAGTGCGGTGAAAAAATTATGTGTTTTTAGCGCGTTGTATTAGCGAGGAACACATTGTTCCGCCAACACTTCTCCAACGCTGGTTTTTAATGTAGAAAACTCTTTACGCTCTAACCAAACCCAATGAATATTAGAATAATTGCGTCCGTTCTCGGCGATAGTCGGTGAGAGTTTGTGGGTAACATTGTTAAACGTTAAGCTAATCGAATTTAGCCTACCTTTTTTATTTCTTGTGGTGTGACGAACAATACGAATGACATTATCGCCTTTGCAAACATATTCCTTCGCAGAACCTTTCTGAGTGGCTTTTTGTAAAACTTGTGGTTGCGGTTTTACCGTTTTTTCCTGCATTGCCGATTTGCCGGTACAAGCAGCTAGCCCAACTAGGGCTAATACTACAAAGCTCGCTCTTAACATAATAATTACTCTTCTAAACGGAATAAGCGTAGTTTGATGCTACGCTTATTGAATTTTATGGATTATTTTTTAAATTGATAACTACCATCAGACTGGCGAACAAAACGACTACCGTTAGATAAACGCATTTCGCTTACCCGACCTTGAGAATTCAGCGATACCTGAACTTTATCCCCCGGTTTAAAACGGCTTAATGCATTACCCGCGCCATGGGCTTTAGTCATAGCATTGACATCGGCAATCGGCAGCTTATTATCACGGAATACTTGCATCAACGTGACACCTTGCGGCACAGTTAAGGTTTTACTACCAGTAGGTGCAGGTTTGCTGCCGGAAGAACGTCCCTCTAAGATATCGACTACCTGTTTCTCAGTTTTTGCCTGTTGCTCCTTACTTTGTTGTTTTTTACCTTGTTGCGCTTTGGCTGCATTCTCAGTTTTTAACGTTTTCTCTGTCTTAGCTTTTTCAGCTTTTACCGGTTCAGATTTTTTGACGGTCTCCTGCGGTTTAACAACTTCTTGCGGTTTACTAGGCTCAACAGATGCTGTTCCTTCTGTTGTTGGTTTAACTTCAGTCGGTTTATTTTCTGCTGCGGTAGGTTGTTCCATTGCTGGAGGCGTTTGCGGTTCGGCTTGTTGTGCCGTATTGGTTGTATTTTGAGTTTCCACACCGGTATTTCCTTCAGCCGGTTGTGTCGCCGTTTCTTCCGGTTGTGCTGGCGGTGTAGGATTATCCAACACGGTTGACTCAACGTTTTGAGATTGATCTAACTGTTGGAATTGAATTGGTACATCGTTATTGCTTTGTCGCTCATAAGATTGCACAGTGTCAGAACTTGGTTTCATCCATAGGATAAAAATCAACAAAATAACCACAGCAAAAATTGCAACAAAAAGACGACGGTGTTTTTGTTGCAAGATACTTAAAATTGCCCAGTTTTCCGGATTTTTTAAACCGGCTTTTGGTTTTTCTTTAAAGTCTGAGATATCAGACTGTGATGGTTCAACAGCTTTCGTTGTTTCCTCTGTGAGAGTTTCAGACGAGTTTTCCACAGCTGACGTCTCAACTTCGTGTACTTCGCTATGCGTGGTGCTGAAGTTATTATCGATCGTGGTATTTTCAGTTTGGTTTTCGCTTGTCATGGTGGTGTCTCCAACAGCACCGGAACTACCGAATACAGGTTCTTTGCGAGTCGCAAACTGAGTTTCTATATTCTTTTGTTCTTTCTTGGCAAACAGCCCTTTGGCTTTTTCAAATAAAGAAGGTTCCGGTTTAATCACTTTTTTCGGGGTGATAGGTTCCATTTGACTAAAGCCTAAATCCAATTCATTTTGTGCCGGATTATGTTCTTTTTCAGGGTTTCTTTGTTCAGAATCCACGATATACCTCTAATTAAATAACATAATGCGACGTAAAGTGCGGTCACTTTTGCAAGTGTTTTTTCATGTTATGAAAACCACACCGACCGAATCCGTTACGCCACAATTTTATAAGTAAAAAATCCTGCTTATTCTAAAGCATCTTTTACTTTTTTGGTATCGGAATCATGCTGTATAGAGGGTTTTATTCGGTTCCCCACCAATTTCACGGGCTAATTTCGGCACCAAATAACCGGAGGTAATACGTTGTAGTTGTTTGTAGATACTTAGAGCTTGCGCATCATCAAGATAAAAATGCGCCGCACCTTCCACCTTATCCAGCAAATGCAAATAATAAGGCAAAATTCCCACTGAAAATAAACGGTCACTCAATGCTTTCAGAATGTAGGCATCGTCATTCACATCTTTCAGTAAAACCGATTGGTTTAATAATACGACACCGCAATTCTTTAATCTATCCATGGCATGAGAAAAATCCTCATCAATTTCATTGGCATGATTGACATGGGTCACTAAGATTTTTTGCAGACGCGTTTCAGCCAATATCGCACAAAGAGCATCGGTAATCCGCTGCGGAATGACCACCGGCAGACGGGAATGAATGCGTAGTCGTTTTAAGTGCGGTATGTTTTCCAAGTGTTTTATCAGCCAGTCAAGCTCATGATCTTTTGCCATCAACGGATCGCCACCGGAAAAAATCACTTCTTCAATTTCAGGATGTTGGGCGATATATTGCAATGCCGTTTGCCAATTTTGCTTCGTCCCCTTATTTTCTTCATAAGGAAAATGGCGACGAAAACAATAACGGCAATTCACTGCACACCCACCTTTTACCATAAATAACAAACGGTTATGGTATTTATGCAAAATGTTAGACACCACATTTTTGTCATCTTGCTCTTCCAAAGGATCTTTTGAGAACCCTTCAGCCTGCAAAAATTCATCGGCGGAAGACATGACTTGTAAAAATAAGGGATCACGCGGATTGCCCTTTTCCATTTTTTCTACGAAAGGCATGGGCACTCGCATAGCAAATAATTTTCGCGCTTCAATGTCTTGTTTGAATGGTTCGAAAGGGAGTTCGAGGTGTTGCAATAAAATTTTCGGGTCTGAAATTCCGTTTGCGAGATGTTCTAACCAACTTTGTTCTTCTCTAATCGGGATGTTTTGATGTAGAATAGCCACTTTTAAAAAAACAATCTTTTTTCTTGAGGATAATATGGCTACATATACTACCAGTGATTTCAAACCAGGTCTAAAATTTATGCAAGACGGCGAGCCTTGCGTGATCGTTGAAAATGAGTTCGTTAAACCCGGCAAAGGTCAAGCGTTCACCCGCACCCGTATTCGTAAATTAATTTCCGGCAAAGTATTGGATGTAAACTTCAAATCCGGTACTTCTGTTGAAGCCGCTGATGTTATGGATCTTAACTTAACTTATTCATACAAAGACGATGCCTTCTGGTATTTCATGCATCCGGAAACATTTGAACAATATTCTGCTGACGCTAAAGCCGTAGGCGATGCGGAAAAATGGTTATTAGACCAAGCAGATTGTATCGTTACCTTATGGAATGGAGCGCCAATTACTGTGACACCACCAAACTTCGTTGAGTTAGAAATCGTTGATACCGATCCGGGTCTTAAAGGTGATACCGCTGGTACCGGTGGTAAACCGGCAACGTTAAGCACTGGTGCAGTGGTGAAAGTGCCATTATTCGTACAAATCGGTGAAATGATTCGCGTGGATACCCGTTCCGGCGAATACGTTTCTCGCGTGAAATAAAAACGCGTTCATATTTCACAACACATTATATTAGGCCCGCCACTTGAGCGGGTCTATTTTTTGTCTCTTTTCATTACTTCCTCTTCATTAAATAGCAATTTTGTTCATAAATCACACATAACCGGATAAAAATTTATTATTTAACAAAAAATAAATAAATTTTAATAATTTTTTATTATTTGTGACAGTGTTCACAGTTATTGAGAAAAATTTCTATTAGTATAGCTACAACTCGATGATAGATGTTTGAGAAACGAGTTATGAAAAAACATGGACTTTAAAACTCATCATAATATAGGAGACACATTATGACATACTATCCAGCTGAGCCGTTCCGAATCAAAAGTGTTGAACCGGTTTCCATTTTACCGAAAGCAGAACGTGAAAAAGCCATGAAAGAAGCAGGTTATAATACCTTCTTACTTGACTCAAAAGACGTGTATATCGATCTCTTAACTGACAGTGGTACCAATGCGATGAGTGACCGTCAATGGGCAGGTATGATGTTAGGTGACGAGGCATATGCAGGTAGTCGAAACTTCTATCATCTACAAGAAACCGTTCAAGAATTATTCGGATTCAAACATATTGTACCGACCCACCAAGGCCGTGGTGCGGAGAACATTCTTTCCCGCATTGCAATTAAACCGGGGCAATATGTACCGGGTAATATGTACTTCACCACCACCCGTTATCACCAAGAAGCCAATGGCGGTATTTTCTATGACATTATTCGTGATGAGGCGCACGATGCGTCATTAGATATTCCATTTAAAGGTGATATCGATGTTAAAAAATTAGAAAATCTTATTAATGAAAAAGGGGCTGAAAACATTGCTTATGTGTGTTTGGCTGTCACAGTAAACCTCGCCGGAGGTCAACCTGTTTCCATCGCCAACATGAAAGCCGTGCGCGAACTCACTGCCAAACATGGCATCAAAGTGTTCTATGATGCCACCCGTTGTATAGAAAATGCTTACTTCATTAAAGAGCAAGAAGAAGGCTATAAAGATCGTTCCATTAAATCCATCGTACACGAAATGTTCAGCTACGCTGATGGCTGTACCATGAGTGGTAAAAAAGACTGCTTAACCAATATCGGTGGTTTCTTGTGTATGAATGATGAAGAATTATTCATGAAAGCCAAAGAGTTAGTCGTGGTATTTGAAGGTATGCCGTCTTACGGTGGTATGGCTGGTCGTGATATGGAAGCGATGGCCATTGGTTTGAAAGAAGCTACACAGGAAGAGTACATTGAACATCGAGTTAAACAAGTCCGTTACCTCGGTGAAAAATTAAAAGCCGCCGGTGTACCGATTGTTGAACCAGTCGGTGGTCATGCAGTGTTCTTAGATGCTCGTCGTTTCTGTCCACATTTGAAACAAGAAGAAGACTTCCCTGCACAAGCATTAGCTGCAGCAATCTATGTTGAATGCGGTGTACGCACAATGGAACGGGGTATTATTTCAGCTGGTCGTGATATCAAAACTGGCGAAAACCACCATCCAAAATTGGAAACCGTGCGTATCACTATTCCTCGTCGTGTTTATACTTATACCCACATGGATTTAGTGGCAGACGGTATTATCCATCTATTCAAACATAAACAAGACATTAAAGGTCTTCGTTTCGTGTATGAACCGAAACAGCTTCGTTTCTTCACTGCACGCTTTGAACAGAAATAATCATAAAGGCCCTTACTTCGAAAACAGAGTAAGGGCTTTTTGTACTCGGATAATATTTAATGAGGAAAATGCGAAAACATTCTAATGAGACATTGTTGTTCGATGTATTGTCAAATAAGGAAGTGACTAGCCTTTCTACCTGAATAAGAAAGGAGAAAACTCATGAACAAAACATTAGGCAGTACGCTGATTACTTCAGGCACGATGATCGGCGCAGGGATGCTTGCCATGCCACTGACTTCGGCGGGTATTGGTTTCACATTTACAGTGATCTTACTTTGTGCTTTATGGGTATTACTGACTTACAGCGCGCTACTTTTCGTTGAGGTATATCAAACGGCAGAATACGATGCCGGAATAGGAACTCTCGCGGCCCAGTACTTTGGCAAAACGGGACGTATTGTGGCAACAACCGTATTGATGGTTTTCCTATTTGCCTTGCTCTCTGCTTATGTCACCGGAGGTGGTGGCATCCTCGCCTCAACCTTACCGGATTTCGCTACGCCGGAACTCAAAATGAAAGGTTCTATTTTAGCGTTTACTCTTTTCTTTGGCATATTTGTGGTTATCGGAACAAAAATTGTTGATGGTTTTAATCGCATTTTATTCTTCACCATGATTGCTGCATTGCTCATTGTATTAGGGCTAATGATTCCGGAAATTAAAGTAGATAATTTAATGGCAATGCCAATTAACAACACCCTACTCATTTCTGCCAGCCCGGTGTTTTTCACCGCATTTGGTTTCCACGGCTCCATACCTTGTTTAAATAAGTATTTGGAAGGCGACGTAAAAGCGTTAAGAATATCCATTATAGTAGGATCGGCCATCACCTTAATTGGCTATCTTCTTTGGCAATTTTCTACCCATGGCGTACTTAGCCAAACTCGTTTCCTAGAAATTTTAAATAACGACCCAACATTAAATGGATTGGTTGAGGCGGTACGAGTCATCACCGGAAGTAGTATGATAGCCACTGTTGTAAAAATATTTTCGGCTTTAGCCTTAATCACCTCATTCTTAGGTGTAGCGCTTGGTTTGCTTGAATGTATTGAGGATTTATTAAAACGCGCCTTCAACATCAATGCCAATAGACTATTTTTGGGTTTCTTAACCTTCCTTCCACCATTGCTTTTCGCCTTTTTCTACCCAGAGGGATTCATTCTAGCATTAGGTTATGCAGGGCAAATGTTTGCATTCTATGCAGTGGTTTTACCGGCTGCACTGGTATGGAAAACACGACAACAACATCCGAATTTATCATATCGGGTACCTGGTGGTTCAGGCCTACTTCTTTTGGTTTCTATTTTCGGAATCATTATCGTCAGCATCCCATTTTTAATTAAGCTGGGTTATTTGCCGGTTGTGGTAGGTTAAAAAAAATTGACATTCTAACCGCACTTTAGGATGTCAATTTTTCTATTCTTTATTTTTAATTAATTTCAAATGCCGATAAACACTTGGCACAGACATTTTTAAAAATTTCGCTACTATAGGAATAGCCCCCTTTATATTAAAAATACCTTTATCAAATAACACCTTAATTGAATATTCTTTTTGTCTTAAGGTTAAATTCTTATCGGTATCTAATGACATTAAATCAATATATTCCGATAAAATTTCCTCAATAGAATGTTCTAATTTTTCTTTACTGGTAATTTCTGATTCTTCACTATTATTTAATGCAGGATCGATACCTAACACATTCACAAAACTACCTAGATTCTCCAGCGAAATTAATTTTGACATTGTCTCTACCAGCTCGGAAGTATCGTGGTTAATACACAAAATACCTTCTAACTTATCGCCGTTTTTAATAAAAAATGTAGAACCGCGAATCATCTTATCGGAATCGGCCACCGCCTTATAATTAAAGATAAAATCCTTATCTAAATACACTTTTTCCTGCAGCATACTAGATGCAAAAGAGCTGAGCGGAGAAGATAATGTCCGACCACTCACATGACTATTAGCGATAGCCTCCATTGAGGCCTTATTCTTGTCAATGGAATGAAAAACGACTTCATATTTAGGCCCCAACACATTACCTAAAAAATGCGTTAGACCAATAAAATATTTCTTTTGAACATTATTCATAACACACACCCTAATAATCACCGATAATTTATTCTATACCCATCCTATTAAATATCAAATGATGAATAAATTACCAGTTTTCATCAAACTTGATATTTCGTTTTATCGCCAATATCAAAGTGTAACGGCATACGCCATTTTTGGATGCTTAAAACTAAAATAAGAATACCTGTAATAAAAGATAATAATGTACTAAGCCAAACGATATGAAAAACCCAACTAAACCACAATAGTACGAAAAAAATCGGTTGCAAATTCAATGCAAATACACGGAAACAAAAATATTCCTTGTAACTCAATCCGCCCAACACTAAAAATGCCGCGCCCAACGCCAACAGAGGAAAGCCCAAAATTTGACACAATAGACCAAGCCACATCGCGAATTGAAAAATAAAACGGAAATTTTTCATATATAAATGCACGCAGGAAGCACACAATGTCGCCGCAATTAATAGCCCGATTTGCGCCGTTTCCGGATACCAGGGTAATATAAACAACATCGGTGCCGCCAAACAGAAACCTGAACGATATAGAATCACCGTTGCATAATCCCAAACATCCATAGGGGATTTAATATGTGGATCAGCCATTTTCTCTCCTTAAATTATCATTAATAAATTGAATCGCATTCGGGCTCACTTCCAAAATAGAAGATGTCTCACCCCAATCGCCTAACACAATGCGGGTAAAGTGCGGTGGAATTTCGTGGCGTTTTTGTCGATGGGTATGTCCGTGAATCATTTGCGTGACATTAAATTTATGGAAGGTTTGCAATACAAAATCTGCATTAACATCCATAATTTCTGTCGGTTTATATTGTTTATCCTGTCGGCTTTTCGTCCGAATTTTCTCGGCGATTTTTAACCGCACTTTTAACGGCAAATGTAAAAATAACCACTGCCGCCATTTTTGATGGACTTTTTTGCGATACTGTTGATATTTTACATCGTCCACACACAAAGTATCACCATGACACAACAACGTTGGCTCCCCGTATAAATCAATCACTTGATATGTCGGTAAAATCGTCAAACCGCAAGCCTGGGCGAATGTCTGACCAATTAAGAAATCACGGTTTCCATGTTGGAAATAACATTGCACGCCTTGTTCTGTCAGATTTTTTATCAGTTCTTGTACTTCACTGATAAGTTCGGATTTCTCATCATCACCAATCCAAAAATCAAATAAATCGCCCAAAATATAGAGTTTTTCTGCTTGCGGTGCTTGTTCCAACATAAATTGACGGAAAAGTTGCGTTAAGTGCAGTCGATTTTCGGTGAGATGTAAATCCGCAATAAAATACGTTTTTTGCATAAGAATATCATTAAAAATTTTTAACTAGACTATCATATTTACTAGTTATTAATACACATATTCCATTAATTTAGCTATACTTAGGCAAATTTTCAAGAGGCTTTATCATGTTAAAAATTGCCAGAATTTTTATTGTTACTATTTGCTGTATTCTGATTTGTGTTTTAGGCACAGTCTATTCTTTCATCCGTTTCCGCAACCCAAGTAACGTAGGCATTTTTGCCCGTTGGTTCGGACGCCTGCATCCATTATTCGGTTTAAAAGTCGAACACCGCTACCCTGCTAACGTCAATCAGATTGGACGTTGTATTTATATCGGTAACCATCAAAACAACTACGACATGGTCACTATTTCCTACATGGTTATGCCACGCACCGTCAGCGTAGGCAAAAAAAGCCTGATTTGGGTGCCATTTTTCGGCATTTTATATTGGGCAACCGGTAACATTTTCTTAGATCGCGATAATCGTTCCAAAGCGCATAACACCATGACCGAACTCGCTCGTCGCATTAATGAAGATAACTTGTCCATTTGGATGTTCCCTGAAGGTACCCGTAGCCGCGGACGTGGTTTGTTACCGTTTAAAACTGGTGCCTTTCATGCTGCCATTGCCGCAGGCGTGCCGATTGTACCTGTGGTTTGCTCCACAACACACAATAAAATCGATTTAAATCGTTGGGATAACGGTAAAGTTATTTGTGAAATGTTGGAACCGATTGATGTATCAGGCTATACCCGTGACAATGTGCGCGAACTGGCGGAATATTGCCACGATCTGATGCAAAAACGCATTAACGAGTTAGATCAAGAAATCGCTCAAACGCAATGCTCAGAGAATAAGCAGGCTTAAATGAAAAACTGTTCCCGTCGTCAGCTGTTAAAAACAACTTTATTTTCTACCGCACTTTTCAGTGTGCCGGCCCCCTTGTTAGCAGCAACTCGTCCCACGTTGACGATTCCGCCGTTGTTTGAAACGCGACGGGGGAAACCGATTTTCCTCAATTTACAAAATACGCAAGCATCGCTATTGCCGGGCAAACGTACTGAGGTTTGGGGGTTTAATGGGGTATATTTAGGCCCGACCATTAAAATTAAAAAAGATGATTTTGCCAAACTTAACTGGAAAAATAACTTGCCACAATTTGTTGCTATGAACATTCAAGGGTTACAGGCCTCCGGCGAACTCATAGGTGGCATCGCCAAAAATTTGCAAAAAGACGAAACTTGGGCACCAATCATTCCCATCACCCAAGCGCCATCCACCTGTTGGTATCACGCTTGTACCCTTGCCAATTCTGCCTATCAAACCTATCGCGGATTGCTCGGATTATGGATGATTGAAGACAAAGAAAGCACTAAACTCGGTCTACCGCAAAAATACGGCGTAGACGACATTCCCTTGATTCTCCAAGACATGCAGTTGAACACCGAAGGCACACAACTGTTCCAACAACATCAAGGCCGTTTTATTGGTGAACGCTTGTTCGTGAATGGCCAAGAAGCGCCTTATCTCACTGTGCCTCGCGGGTTAGTACGATTGCGCGTACTCAATGCTTCTCTTTCCCGCACCTATGAATTGCGTTTCGATGATGAGCGGGAATTTACCCTTATCGCACAAGATCTTGGTTTCTTGCCGCAAGGCCAAAAACGCAATGTGGTCATGCTTGCCCCAAGTGAGCGTGTAGAAATTTTGGTGGACTTAAACGATGGCGAAAACGTCAGCCTAATCACCGGCACAAAACGGGGCATTTTAGATAACATCAGTCACTTCTTTGGTTCTGATGGTGAATTAATTGATAACACCATTTTGGAATTACGCCCGGAAGGTCTCGCTGGTGCTTTTGAGAAAAAAGAACAAACGTGGCAATTTAATACCGACGCACCGAGCCTATTATCGACCAAAGTTCAACAAGAACGTGCTTTTCATATTGATGTCGGCAACGCCACCATCAACAAAAACCGTTTAGACCCGCGCCGTTTGGATGTTTCCGCAAAATTAGGCAGTGTGGAACGTTGGACATTAAGCGCATCCTCACCTGTAGGTTTTGCCATTCGGGGGGCTAAATTTATTGTTGAATCTGTCAATGGCAAGGCCTTAGAAGCAAGTGAAATCGGTTGGAAGGACAGTGTGTTAATCAACGGCAAAGTGTCCATTTTAGTAAAATTTGAAAACACCTCATCCAACAATTACCCGTTCACTTTCGGCGCTTCCGACTTAATGTTAGCCGATAAAGGTTGCATAGGATTGATGTTGGTACAATAAAAATAACAAAAAAACCGACCGCACTTTGATATTCAAGCATTAAGTGCGGTCGGTTTTTCTTGTGTTTTTTGTTAGCTTGCACGTCGAATCAAACGCGGATAAACACTCGAAATTAATGTGGTGGCGATTACCGCTAAAATTCCCAGCCAAGACAATGGGCTAATGTTTTCGCCCAATAATAATACTGCCAAAATAATAGCGAATACCGGTTCTAGAGAAACCAAAATCCCCGCTAGGTTGGAATCCACACTATTAATCCCCTTGTTCCACAAATAATACGCCAACCAACTGCAACCGATACCAATATAAAGCAAACCTGCAACACCTTGCCAATTCCAATGAATTGGCCAGCTTTCGGTAAGCCAAAGGGTGAAAGGAATGCAGGTTATCGTGCCAAACACAATGCTACTTGTGGTATAAACTTGGGCGGTTAATTGTACGATAACTTTTTGCGTCCAACGCAAGCACGAAGCAAATACCACGCCGGCAAGCAGTACTAAGCCACACCCGAGCAGGCTGATATTACCCGTTTCCTCGCCGCCATAAATCAACATGACCACTCCGAGAAATGCGATCAAACCAAAAATCCAGTGATGGGTTTGGGCTTTGTCGCCCCAAAAAAAATGCCCAATAAGTACCACCAAGAAAGGCTCCAACCCCAGCATGGTTGACGCGCTGGATGCGGAAGTATGACTTAAGCCAATAAATTGCAACAAAAAAATCGCAGGGTAATTCAAAAATCCCAGCCACCACACTTGCGGACGTACTTCTTTTGGCACACGTTTCCAAACGCGCATAAACATTGGCAATACAATCAAAGTTGCAATTAATAAGCGCAATTGCACCATCAACACCGGATCCAACATGCTGTAAGTGTATTTACCGGCGACGAAAGAACTGCTCCATAAAAATAATGCGATGAGAATGTAGCGCATGGGATTCCTTATAAAACAGAGGGGCTAAGTGGCTATTGTAGTGCGCTTTTAAGGTAGCGTAAACGAAAGAAAAAGGTTTATTTTTTGAGGAAAGTGCAGTCATTTTTTAAGTGTTTTTTTAACTACACTTTATGAGATTTCACTTAATAACGCATACTTTCTAGACAATGCTTGTAATACATTGATATAAAAAATAAAAAGGCACGCGTTAGGAAACGCGCGCCATCAGAGTTTTTTAGCTTAGACAATCGTTGTTCAGATTAATATTTCACAATGTGACCGTAACTTTCAAGAATAGTCTTAATGTGCTCTAAGGATTCTTTTGTCGGTGGTTTTACGTCTTCCAACTCGTATTTCTCGCCCATGGCCGTCCATTTATGCACACCTAAGCGGTGATATGGCAACAGATCTACTCTTTCAATATTGGTCATACCTTCAATAAATTTACCCAATAAATGTATGTCATTATCAGAATCTGTATAACCTGGCACCACTACATAGCGAACCCATACACGTTGGTTGCGTTTTTGTAGGTATTTGGCAAATTCAAGGGGACGCTTATTAGGAACGCCAATAAGAATTTGATGTACTTGGTCGTTGAGTTCTTTTAAATCTAACAACACTAGGTCAGTAACATCTATGAGTTCATCAATAACATGATCATAATGACGTACAAAACCGTTGGTATCCAAACAGGTGCTGATGCCTTCTTTTTTACAGGCACGGAACCAATCGCGCACAAATTCCGCCTGCAAAATTGCCTCACCGCCGGAAGCCGTCACGCCACCGCCGGAGGCATTCATAAAATGACGATAACTCACCACTTCTTTCATTAATTCTTCCACAGTGACTTCTTTGCCACCGTGTACATCCCAAGTATCGCGGTTATGGCAATACTTGCAACGCATTAAACAGCCTTGCAAAAACAGAATAAAACGAATGCCCGGCCCATCAACGGTGCCGCAAGATTCATAAGAGTGGATTCTTCCTACAACTGACATGTATTCCTCAATAATTCGTCATGAATAGCTAAAAAAGTGCGGTTATTTTTCTCAACGTTTTATTCCGCTTTTTGGAACATTTGCACCACAGAAGACTGTTCGCAATATTCAATTAATGCGGGAACGATGGAGGTAAAATGCGGAGTGGTAAAATGTTGTTCTAAATCCGCCTTGCTTTTCCATTGTTCAAGAAAAACATAATGGTTTGCCTGTTCGGTGTTTTTTTGTAATTCATAGGAAACACAACCGGCTTCTTGGCGGGTATGTTTAATTAATTCTTGGCATTTTGCTAAAAATTGGGGAATCTTCTCGCTTTTCACTGAAAATTGGGCAATTACGTTAATCATTTTACTTTCCTGAATATTAGAAAAAAAATCAGACCGCTCACCTTTCGGTAAGCGGCTGAATATTAACACATTTTATATCGCTCAATTACATAGTTTGAGTAAATGTACGGGTGATAACGTCTTGTTGTTGCTCTTTGGTTAATGAGTTAAAACGTACGGCATAACCGGAGACACGAATGGTTAATTGTGGATATTTTTCCGGATTTTCCATAGCGTCTAACAACATTTCACGGTTCATGACGTTGACGTTCAAGTGTTGACCGCCTTCTACTTCCGCTTCATGGTGGAAGTAACCATCCATTAAACCTGCCAAGTTACGTTTTTGTGCTTCGTACTCTTTACCTAACGCATTTGGCACGATAGAGAAGGTATAAGAAATACCGTCCTTCGCGTAAGCAAATGGTAATTTAGCCACAGACGTTAAGGAGGCTACCGCACCTTTTTGGTCACGACCGTGCATTGGGTTTGCACCTGGTCCAAATGGCGCTCCTGCACGACGACCGTCCGGTGTATTACCTGTTTTCTTACCATATACCACGTTAGAAGTAATAGTAAGCACAGATTGTGTCGGAGTCGCGTTGCGATAAGTTTTGTGAGTTTGAATTTTCTTCATGAAACGTTCAACTAGGTCACAAGCGATGTCATCTACGCGAGGGTCGTTGTTACCAAATTGCGGATATTCGCCTTCGATTTCGAAGTCAGTTGCCACGTTAGAGGCCACAACATTACCATCTTTATCTTTGATGTCGCCACGAATTGGTTTCACTTTCGCATATTTGATTGCAGCTAAAGAGTCGGCAGCAACAGAAAGCCCTGCGATACCGCAAGCCATAGTGCGATAAACATCACGATCATGGAATGCCATCAATGCTGCTTCATAAGCATATTTATCATGCATGAAGTGGATGATATTCAATGCGGTCACATATTGTGTTGCTAACCAATCCATGAAGCTGTCCATGCGGGTCATCACAGTATCGAAATCAAGTACTTCATCTTTGATTGGCTCGGTTTTCGGACCTACTTGCATACCGTTTTTCTCATCGATACCGCCGTTGATTGCGTATAACAAGGTTTTCGCCAAGTTCGCACGCGCACCAAAGAATTGCATTTGTTTACCCACCACCATTGGGGATACACAACAAGCAATCGCATAGTCATCGCTGTTGAAATCCGGACGCATTAAATCATCGTTTTCGTATTGTACGGAAGAAGTATCAATAGACACTTTAGCACAGAAACGTTTGAATGCTTCAGGTAATTTTTCAGACCAAAGAATGGTTAAGTTTGGTTCCGGAGATGGCCCCATGGTATATAGGGTGTGTAAAATACGGAAGCTGTTTTTGGTGACTAATGTACGTCCATCTAATCCCATACCACCTAGAGTTTCGGTTGCCCACATTGGGTCACCGGAGAACAATTGATCGTATTCAGGTGTACGTAAGAAACGTACCATACGAAGTTTCATCACTAAGTGGTCGATTAATTCTTGTGCTTCTTGTTCGGTAATTTTGCCGTTTTTCAAATCACGTTCAATATAAATATCTAAGAAGGAAGAAATACGACCGAAGGACATCGCCGCACCGTTTTGTGATTTCACAGCCGCTAAATAAGCGAAATAAGTCCATTGAACGGCTTCGTGTGCATTAGTAGCCGGGTTGGATACATCGTAACCGTAAGAAGCCGCCATTTCTTTAATTTTGCCTAATGCACGATGTTGTTCGGCAATTTCTTCACGTAATTGAATAGTCGCTTGAATGTCTTCACCACGTTCTAATTTTGCTTGTAATGAATTGAATTGTTTTTTCTTATCAGCCATTAAATAGTCGATACCATAAACGGCTAAACGACGATAATCACCGATAATACGACCACGACCGTAAGCATCCGGTAAACCGGTTAACACGCCTGATTTACGGCAACGAAGGATATCCGGTGTATAAACATCAAACACACCTTGGTTATGGGTTTTACGATATTCGGTGAAAATATGTTCTACTTCTGGATCTAATTGACGACCGTAAACTTCGCAAGAGCCTTTAACCATTTTGATACCGCCGAATGGCATAATGGCACGTTTTAATGGAGCATCGGTTTGAAGACCAACGATTTTTTCTAATTCTTTGTTAATATAGCCTGGTTTGTGAGAAGTGATGGTTGACGGGTTATCAGTATCAAAATCTAACGGCTCATGCGTTTTATTTTCGATTTTGATGCCTTCCATTACTTTATCCCACAACGCTGTTGTTGCTGGCGTTGCATCAGCTAAGAAAGATTCATCTCCTTCATACGGCGTATAGTTTTTTTGGATAAAGTCGCGTACGTTAACTTCATTTTGCCAATCTCCACCGACAAAACCTTCCCAAGCCTTTTGTTGAGCTTCTGTTAATTGAGTCATAACATTCCTCTTTTAGATTATTGATAGAATAAACCTTTTTTAGGAAGGAAACGAACGACTCTAGTTTCCTTCCCTAAGACAAACCGATTAATGAGGTCGGTTAATTGACCACAGGATCAATGCAATACAACAACCACCACCAACAATGTTCCCCAACGTCACTGGGATTAAATTTTTCACCACAAAATGATAAAGATCTAAATCCGCGAATTGTTGAGGATCGATATTAATTGCTTGCCAAAATTCCGGTGAGCTAAAGTGTGCAGTAACGATACCCATTGGGATCATAAACATATTCGCCACACTGTGCTCAAACCCTGATGCAACAAACAAAGCAATCGGCAAAATCATAATGAATGCTTTATCTGTCAATGTTTTTCCTGCGTAAGTCATCCAAATGGCAATACACACCATAATGTTACACAAGATACCCAAACAAAAAGCTTCAAACCACATATGGTGAATCTTATGTTGCGCAGTATTTAATATGGTAAGACCCCACTGCCCATTGGCAGTCATTGTCTGACCTGAAAACCAAATAACGAGAACAATAAAAATCGCGCCGACGAAATTACCACAGTAAACCACTACCCAATTTCGCAGCATTTGAAAAGTACTAATTCGGCCACTGGCCCGTGCTACCGTTGTCATCGTGGAAGATGTAAATAACTCAGAACCACAGACAACAACCATAATCACACCCAGCGAGAACACAATCCCGCCGACCAACTTGGTTAAGCCCCACGAAGCACCTACATTCCCCGTTTGTGTCGTGGTATAAAAAACAAACGCTAAAGCAATAAACGCGCCCGCCGGAATCGCCGAGAAAAATGATAAAATCTGTCTTTTAGATGCTTTATATACCCCTACATCTTCACCGATTTGGCTCATTTCTGCTGGAGAGACCATACAAGTTGTTTTGGAAGTTTCGGTATCCATTTCAAAATCCCCCTTTTTATAACTTTTGACTCGTAAATACGTTAACTTACAACAGGTACTACACTGCATAGCAGCAAAAACCTTAAAAAAATTTGAAAATTTATAATTTTTGTTAATTATATTTTCTTTCCATAGCAAAGTAAAAATATTTCTTGGTTTTCAGGAAAGAACTTTGTTCTTTGTCAATAATTAGATAGGAGTAACACCTTTAAGGGAGAAATATCCCAAACATTCATGCATAAATTGCTATTTAAACTGTTTTCTGCTAAAAAGTGCGGTCACAAAATACAATGTTTTTTAAGGAGAACCCCATGACAGAAGAAACCATTTTCAGCAAAATCATTCGTAAAGAAATTCCCGCCAACATCGTCTATCAAGATGAACTTGTTACCGCCTTTCGTGATATTTCACCACAAGCGAAAACCCATATTTTAATCATCCCGAACAAGCTCATTCCAACCGTAAATGATGTGACCGAACAAGATGAAGTAACATTAGGTCGCCTGTTTACCGTTGCCGCCAAACTCGCCGCACAAGAAGGCATTGCGCAAGACGGTTATCGTTTGATTGTCAACTGCAACAAACACGGCGGACAAGAAGTGTTCCATTTACATATGCACCTTGTAGGTGGCGAACCTCTCGGCAAGATGTTGGATAAATAATGAAAAAGTCTATTTCTATCTTTTTTGTGACCGCACTTTTAACCGCATGCAGCGCGAAAGTGCCGAATTTATTAGGGACGCAAAGCCCGATCCTAAATATTGAAGCGCCTGTAACAGCAGTTGCCGATGCGGGAGTAGATACCGATAGCGCGTGGGTAAAAAATAAAACCGAGCAACCTTTAAATTTGGCTTATAGCCTGTTTTGGTATGATAAAAACGGGGTTACCACGCTTTTACAAGAACAACCGACTTGGCACACTTTATCATTGCAACCGAAACAAAAACAAACATTAACGCTAACTCGCCCAAGTGCCGATAGCGTGAACTACCGTTTATATTTACGTTTGAACTAACACCCTATGTCCACCTTACTCATTGATTTAGCCGGTTTAACCCTTGAGCAGGAAGAAATTGAACTGCTTGAACACCCCTTGGTTGCGGGGTTAATTTTATTCAGCCGAAACTTTCATGATCGCGCTCAATTGCAAGCGTTAATTCAATCCGTGCGACAAAAAGTCAAAAAACCGTTGCTGATTACCGTGGATCAAGAAGGCGGTCGGGTACAGCGTTTCCGCGAAGGGTTCACCCAATTACCTGCCATGCAGGCATTTTCTGCGCTGATTAAAGACTCTATTCAACAACAAGAAATGGCATTTGAAGCCGGCTGGCAAATGGCGGCAGAAATGACCGCACTTGATATTGATTTGAGCTTTGCCCCCGTGTTGGATCTAGGACACCAATGCAAAGCCATCGGCGATCGCAGTTTTGGTTGCGAAGTAAAAAGTGCGGTGGATTTGGCGGCTAATTTCATTCGCGGTATGCACCAAGCCGGCATGGCGGCAACAGGAAAACACTTTCCGGGGCATGGGCATGTGATTGCTGATTCTCATTTGGAAACGCCCTATGACGAACGAAGCCAAGAAGACATTTTCAATCAGGATATTCGGCCGTTCCAACAACTTATCGAACAAAATCTGTTGCAAGCCATTATGCCGGCACATGTGATTTATTCGCAATGCGACAGCCAACCGGCGAGCGGCTCCAAATATTGGTTACAGAACGTCTTACGCCATCAACTAAATTTCAGCGGCGCCATTTTCTCTGACGATCTCGGCATGAAAGGAGCGGGATTCATGGGGGATTTTGTGGCACGCTGCGAACAAGCCTTAAATGCCGGCTGTGATTTATTGTTGCTTTGTAACGAACGGGACGGTGTGATTCAGGTATTGGATAACTTAAAACTCTTGGAAAAACAACCGTACTTTTTATTACGCCAACAGCGCCTACAAAGCCTATTCAAACACAAAAACCTTACTTGGTCGGAACTGGAATGTGCTCCACGTTGGTTAGAAAATCGTAAAAAACTGACCGCACTTCAACAGCAATGGTTGGCGACCAAAGATTAGGATATGCGCTAGCATGATTCATTGCGAACATTACCAACGGGGTGACTGCCGCTCCTGTCAGTGGTTCGAAACGCCTTACGCCACTCAACTAGAACAAAAAACCGCGCACTTGCAACAGCAACTGCGCGGTTTGGATGAATCCTATTTAACTTGGTTTGCCCCCTTCCAATCTCCTATCGACCAATTTCGCAACAAAGCGAAAATGGTGGTAAGTGGCGCAGTAGAACGCCCGATTCTCGGCATCTTGCCGAATCCACTAGATCCGAAAAGTGCGGTGGATTTGTGTGATTGTCCACTCTATCCGCAACGTTTCCAAGCCCTCTTTCCCATTCTCAAAGATTTCATTGCCCGTGCCGGTCTTGTACCGTACAACGTGGCAAAACAAAAAGGCGAATTAAAACATATTCTGCTCACGGAAAGTCAACACAGTCACCAACTCATGCTACGCTTTGTGTTACGTTCGGAAAACAAACTGCCGTTGATTCAACGGGAATTGTCCGAATTGCGCAAAAAATTACCGCAACTTGCCGTCATCAGCGTCAATATTCAACCGCAAAATGCCGCGATTTTGGAAGGTTCAAAAGAAATTTTCCTGACGGAACAACACACCTTACTCGAAAGGTTTAATAACATTCCGCTTTTTATTCGCCCACAAGGCTTCTTTCAAACGAATCCATCGGTTGCTAAAGGCTTATACGGCACAGCGCAACAATGGATTAAAGACTTGCCTATCCGTCGGCTTTGGGATTTATTCTGTGGTGTCGGTGGTTTTGGTTTACATTGTTTGAAGGTGTTGCAAACTAAGAATTCAAACCAAAAAATTCATCTCACCGGCATTGAAATCTCCGCTTCCGCGATTGCGGCCGCTACGCAATCCGCCGAAGAATTAGGTTTACACGAACAGATGAATTTTCAATCCCTAGATGTCGCCAACTTTGCCTTAAACCAAGCGGACAAGCCGGATTTGGTTATTGTTAACCCACCCCGTCGTGGCATAGGCAAATCACTCGCCGAATATCTCAATGAAATGCAACCGCACTTTATCCTGTATTCCAGCTGTAACGCTGAAACCATGGGCAAAGACTTGCAATCTCTGACCCATTATCAACTGGAAAAAATCCAATTGTTCGATATGTTCCCGCATACCTCACATTATGAAGTGTTGATATTATTGAAACGGAGAGACTAAATGACGTTTAGGGTTTAAAAGCCTACTTGGAACAATAAAAAAGTGCGGTCAAAAAACACAATGAATTTTGACCGCACTTTTTACTTTGAGAAAGGATGACTTAGTCTAAACGTTTGAACATTTTTAACCAATCTGCCTTAAATTCGCGATGCATATTATTGATGGCATCGATGATATCGTGGTGAACCAATTGTTCGTTTTGGATACCTACACAGTATCCACCTTTGCCTTGAAGTAACAAGTCGATAGCATATACACCCATGCGGGAACCTAGAATTCGGTCGAAGGCACAAGGTGAGCCGCCACGTTGAATGTGACCTAAGATGGTTGCACGAGTTTCATGATGAACACGTGCTTCAATTTCTTTTGCTAACTCATTAACATCACAAATTAATTCGGTGATGGCAATGATGGCATGACGTTTGCCTTTGATGATACTACGTTCGATTTGACGAATAAGTTCTTCACGGTTGAATTCCACTTCCGAGGCCACGATGTATTCACAACCGCCGGCAATGCCGGAAGAAATGGTGAGGTCGCTACAATGCCGCCCCATGATTTCAACGATAGAAATACGTTGGTGGGAGCTTGAGGTATCGCGTAAGCGGTCAATGGCTTCCACGGCAGTTTGCAAGGCGGTTTGGTAGCCGATGGTGTAATCGGTGCCTGCAACGTCATTATCAATAGTGCCGGGAATCCCCACGCAAGGGAAACCGTGCTCTTCGGTAAGCAATTTTGCCCCCATGTAAGAACCGTCCCCGCCGATAACCACTAAAGCGTCAATGCCGTAAGAACGTAAAATATCGGCACATTTGGCACGTACCTCAGGATTTTTAAATTCCGGGAAACGTGCAGAACCTAAGAATGTACCGCCACGGTTAATAATATCGGACACACTATAGCGGGTTAATTGTTTGATTTTATTGTGATACAAGCCATGATAGCCATCATAGATACCATAAACTTCCAATCCTTCCGACAAGCCCGCACGCACTACTGCACGGATTGCCGCATTCATTCCCGGGGCGTCACCGCCACTGGTTAGCACTGCAATTTTTTTAATCATGAGTTATCCCTATAAAGTTTAAAATTTAAGACGATTGATTTTAGAAAATGAGCGAATTATATCACTTTTTTGCCTGACTGCATTTCTTGTTGCACAACAAATGTAGGTTCGGGGTGAATCACAATATCACTACGAGGAAAAGTCTTGCGCAGGCAATCTTCCAAATGTTCAGTGATGTCATGAGCTTCAACAAAAGAAAGCTCATTGGCTAATTCCAAATGGAATTGAATAAAACGAATAGCACCGGAACGACGAGTTCGTAAGGCGTGAAAACTGACAATCCGTGGATCTTTGGCAATTTCGTTATTTAACACAGTACTGAGCAAGGCGATCTCATCTTCCGGCAACATTTGATCAAGTAACAATTGCACGGATTCAAACAGCATTTTAGCGGCATTCAATAAAATATAAAGGGAAATTAAAATCGCAAAAATGGCGTCCGCTAATAAAATGCCGTTGGCACTCAAACCTAACGAAATCAAAATGGCTACATTCATCAACAAGTCGGTTTGATAGTGCAGCCGATCCGCTTTAATCGCCGGGCTGTCCGTTGCTTTGATCACGCGCCCCTGATACCACACCAATAATAAGGTAGCAAAAATTGAAAACACCGTTACCGCCATGCCAAGTGCGGTATTGCTTAGTACTTGCGGAGAATTAAAACGATGAATACCCTGAAGTAGCAGGAAAATGGCCGATCCAGAAATAAACGCACTCTGCACTAATGAGGCGAGCGATTCCGCCTTGCCATGACCAAAAGAGTGGTTGTGATCGGCAGGCATCAATGCAAACCGCAAAATCAACATACTCATAAAAGAAGCCAATAAGTCCAACATGGAATCGGTGATAGAGGCCAACATACTCACCGAACCGGTTTGCCACCACGCAACGCCTTTCACAATGATTAAGCTAAACGCGGTAATAATGGCGAAATGAGAGGCTTTTTTTACCTGTACGGAATAAGCGACAGATTCTACCATTAATGTTTACATCCTAACGCCCAATCTGCCTTGCCGAGCTTGTTGATTTCTTTATCAATCAGATATTTTTTCAAATGGCTAAGCACTTTCTTATTGCTCATGTTAGTGAATTTATGCTTTTTCGGGATCTTTACAGAATATTGATATTGCACAAATCCGCAATACGGCACATTCATGCCCTTTGCGACATCCACCTGCCAATTTTTATTTCCCGCGGTGGGTTCATAAATCACGTAGGAATACAAGGTGTCTTTCTTGTCATATAACTTGAAATTTTTCACACCACTATTGGTATAAACTTGTTTACGCCAATCCATGCGTTCCTGCAAGGTGCGATTTTGTTTATTACGATCTAACAAAATTTCCACCGCACTTTGCCAATTCTGTGTATTTTCGCCCGGTAACACGTAAAAATAACGCACGACCGAGCCAAGATCCTGCTCTGTTGCCAAATGATAGGTTTTCTTATTATGTGTTACGCTTGTCGGTGCATTAAGCTGTGGCTGACTGACGCAAGCCGACAAAAAAAGTGCGGTCAAAATGACGAGTGTTTTTTTCATGCGTCCACCAAACCCCGTTTAAAGACAAATTCCGTTTTTGTAGAAGAGGCGCTATCAAACCAATAGCCGCCGAAATCAAATGCTTTCAACTGCTCCACTTCGCTAACCCGATTTTGAATTAAGTAGCGACACATTAATCCACGGGCTTTTTTGGCATAAAAACTAATCACTTTATAGTGTCCGTTTTTATTATCTAAGAAGATCGGTTTGATGATCTGCGCCTTTAACTTTTGCTCTTGCACCGATTTGTAATATTCATCAGAGGCTAAATTAATTAAAACGCCATTTTGTTCATCAATCGCTTGTTGCAAAACAGGGGTAATCACACCCTGCCAGAAAGCATACAAGTCTTTACCTTTAGGATTAGCCAATTTTGTGCCCATTTCCAAACGGTAAGGCTGAATAAGATCAAGAGGCGTCAACAATCCATATAACCCGGACAAAATGCGTAAATGTTGGTGAGCAAATAACACGTCATCATCACTTAGCGATTCAATGTCCAAGCCTGTGTAAACATCCCCTTTAAACGCATAAACGGCAGCTTTGGCATTTTGTTCATTATGTGTGTGTTGCCATTGGGCAAAGCGCGCCGCGTTCAAGCCTGCAAGTTTGTCGCTGATAGACATTAACGATGCAATTTCTACCGGAGTAAGTTCGCGGCAAATGTCAATAAGCTGTTGGCTCTGCTTCAAAAAGTGCGGTTGAAAATTCGGGAGTTTTTTAGGTGCTGCGTTTTCAAAATCCAATGTCTTCGCAGGAGAAATAATAGCTAACATAAAAATTTCCTAATCAGTAAAATAAAGCTAAATTGCGCTTAATTGCCAATCAATCGGCTCAATATGATGTTGTTGTAAGTACGCATTTGCTTTAGAAAAATGACGACAACCGAAGAAGCCTCGATGTGCCGATAAAGGCGATGGATGCACCGATGTTAAAACACAGTGCTTCTGACGATCAATAAATTGTCCTTTCTTTTGTGCCGGACTACCCCACAATAAAAACACCAAATTTTCCCGATGTTGATTCAATGCTTCAATGACTTTGTCGGTGAAAATTTCCCAGCCCCAACCGGCGTGAGAATGAGCCAAACCTTGCTGTACGGTTAACACTGCATTGAGCAATAACACGCCTTGCTGCGCCCATTCCACTAAGTAACCGTGATTTGGAATTTGAAAATCGGCGATATCAGTGGAAAGTTCTTTATACATATTAAGCAACGATGGTGGTGGCTTCACGCCCGGTTTGACGGAAAAGGACAAACCATGCGCCTGATTCGGCCCGTGGTAAGGATCTTGTCCTAAAATCACCACTTTTACTTGATCAAATTCCGTCAATTTAAAGGCATTAAACACATCATGAGCCGGCGGATAAATGACTTTGCCCGCATCCCGTTCCGCGTGTACACGCTGCAAAACCTGCTGAAAATAAGGTTGCTGTTTTTCTTGTCCGATAACATCTGTCCAAGTTTTCATCATGGGATCCCAATCAATTTTGAATTGAGGAAATTATAAAGAACCTAGGGCAAAATTCATAGTCATAAGTTACCCCCATTTATTTCTCAATGGTAACGAAAATGTATCTATATTATTAAATTAACAAACTAAACTTCAGAATATCATTGATTAAAATCAAATACCTCAAATTAATTAAAAAAAGAGTTTGGTTCTATGTCAAATTTATTTGAAAACTTCAAAATTTTTGATAAAATCCTCGCAGTTTAATTAATATACAAAAGCGCCAAATTTAGGAGGCATTTATGATTAAAGGTATTCAAATTACCCAAGCAGCTAACGACAATCTACTTAACTCTTTCTGGTTGTTGGACAGCGAAAAAGGTGAAGCACGTTGTTTATGTGCAAAAGGTGATTATGCGGAAGATCAAATCGTAGCAGTAAGCGAATTAGGTCAAATCGAATATCGCGAATTGCCTGTTGATGTTGCACCGACTGTTAAAGTTGAAGGCGGTCAACATTTAAACGTGAACGTATTACGTCGTGAAACATTGGAAGATGCTGTGTTACATCCGGAAAAATATCCGCAATTAACTATCCGTGTTTCCGGTTACGCTGTGCGTTTCAACTCTTTAACACCGGAACAACAACGCGACGTTATTACCCGTACTTTCACTGAAAGCCTATAATTTCAAGTTGAATAAAAAAAGAAACCCCGAAGTAATTCGGGGTTTTGTTTTTTTATAAAACGTTGGAAAAAACGACCGCACTTTTCCTTTTCTTTTCTAGCGATTCCCGTGCTTTTCAGGTACAATCCACCAGTTAAATTTAATGATTTTTAATGAGCAAAAACTATCTATTTATGAAGAATATTCGCAATTTTTCTATTATTGCCCATATTGACCATGGTAAATCCACCTTATCGGATCGTTTAATTCAAACTTGTGGAGGCTTATCCGACCGTGAAATGGCAGAACAAGTGTTAGATTCCATGGATCTGGAACGTGAGCGTGGAATTACCATTAAAGCGCAAAGCGTAACCCTGAATTATAGAGCCAAAGATGGCGAAACCTATCAACTTAACTTTATCGATACACCGGGACATGTTGACTTTTCCTATGAAGTGTCTCGTTCCCTTGCTGCTTGTGAAGGTGCGTTATTAGTGGTGGATGCCGGACAAGGTGTAGAAGCGCAAACCTTGGCGAACTGTTATACCGCTATTGAAATGAACTTGGAAGTCGTGCCAATTTTAAACAAAATCGACTTACCCGCAGCCGAACCTGAACGCGTGGCAGAAGAAATTGAAGATATCGTGGGTATCGACGCTATTGATGCTGTACGCTGCTCTGCTAAAACCGGCTTGGGCATTGACGATGTGCTAGAAGAAATCGTGGCAAAAATCCCAGCACCGGAAGGTGATCCGAATGCACCGTTACAAGCCTTAATCATCGATTCCTGGTTCGATAACTATTTGGGCGTGGTATCTTTGGTGCGTATTAAAAACGGTACATTGCGCAAAGGCGACAAAATTAAAGTGATGTCCACCGGTCAATCTTATAACGTGGATCGTTTGGGGATTTTTACCCCGAAACAAGTGGATACTACGGTATTAAACTGTGGCGAAGTAGGTTGGGTTGTCTGTGCCATTAAAGATATTTTGGGTGCACCTGTGGGGGATACCTTAACTCAGCACAATAATCCGGCAAGCTCTGTATTACCGGGCTTTAAAAAAGTTAAACCGCAAGTTTATGCGGGACTTTTTCCAATTAGCTCCGATGATTACGAAGCCTTCCGTGACGCGCTCGGTAAATTAAGTCTAAATGACGCCTCCTTGTTCTATGAACCGGAAAATTCCACCGCGCTTGGTTTTGGTTTCCGCTGTGGTTTCCTTGGGTTGTTGCACATGGAAATTATTCAGGAACGGTTAGAACGTGAATATGATTTAGATTTAATTACTACTGCACCGACGGTAGTTTATGAAGTCGAACTGACCAATGGTGAGGTTGTCTATGTAGATAGCCCATCGAAACTACCACCGTTAAACAATATCGCAGAAATTCGTGAGCCAATTGCGGAATGTAACATGTTGTTACCGCAACCCTATTTGGGCAACGTGATCACTCTTTGTGTAGAAAAGCGCGGGGTACAAACCCACATGGTGTATCACGGCAACCAGGTGGCGTTGACCTATGAAATTCCAATGGGCGAAGTGGTGTTGGACTTCTTCGATCGCCTCAAATCCACTTCTCGCGGTTATGCTTCTTTAGATTACGGTTTCAAACGTTTCCAAGCAGCGGATATGGTACGCGTGGATATTATGATTAACGGCGAACGTGTGGATGCCCTTGCGTTAATTGTACACAAAGACAACGCACCGTATCGTGGCCGTGAATTGGTGGAAAAAATGCGCGAGCTGATTCCTCGCCAACAATTTGATATTGCTATTCAAGCCGCGATCGGCAACCACATTATCGCCCGTTCTACCGTGAAACAATTGCGTAAAAACGTGTTAGCAAAATGCTATGGCGGTGACGTAAGCCGTAAGAAGAAATTGTTACAAAAACAAAAAGAAGGTAAAAAACGAATGAAACAACTCGGCAATGTTGAAGTGCCGCAGGAAGCGTTCTTAGCCATCTTACACGTAGGAAAAGACAAGTAAGGAAAGTATTCATGTCGAACTTATTTACGATTATTTTAATCGCTGTCGGATATGGTTTGTGGAAAGTATTGGATCATTTTCAACTGCCTAATACCTTTTCAATTTTGCTCATTATTTTCACCGCACTTTCCGGTGCCGTTTGGTGTTATTTGCGCTTTGGGGTGTTACCGAAACGCGCCAGACAAATTGCCCGTTTGGAACAACGTAGTGGCAAGACATTAACAGATGAAGAAAAAAACAAAATCGAACCGATTTCCGAAAGTTCCGAATTTATTTCCTCTTTATTTCCGGTGTTGGCATTCGTCTTAGTGATTCGCTCTTTTGTTTTTGAGCCATTCCAGATTCCATCTTCATCCATGGAGCCTACCTTGCGCATCGGCGATTTTATTTTGGTAAATAAATTCGATTACGGCATTAAAGATCCTGTCTTTCAAAATACCCTCATCAAGGTTAATCAACCGAAACGGGGCGATATTATCGTTTTCAAAGCACCGGAAGAGCCGAGCAAAGATTATATTAAACGGGTTATCGGGCTACCCGGCGATCGTGTGATCTATAATGATGTGAATCGCCACTTAACCCTTGTTTATGGGAAAGACGGAAAAGAATGCTTAACTGGCTGTGAGACCAAAGAATTTAGCTACACCCAACCACAACCGAATGAAAACTTTCGCTTTATTTTAGGGCGTGATTACAGCGGTAAAATAGTCTATGGTCCGTCGCCATTAGAAACAATTGAAAGCGGTGATGTAACGCACCACATCCATTGGGCACCGGAAAGTCGATACGAAGGCTTCCGTTACAAAGCCTATGATAAACAAGACAATTATGTCACCGAATGGGTTGTACCGGAAAAACACTATTTTGTTATGGGTGACAACCGCAACAACAGTGAGGACAGCCGTTTCTGGGGTTTCGTCCCAGAACAAAATATTGTAGGCAAAGCCTCTTACATTTGGCTTAGCTTAAAGAAAGAACAGGACGAATGGCCAACAGGTGTTCGTACCGAACGTTTGTTCCAAAAGATTCAATGATATGCGAACAGATAATTTAGATCGTTTACAACGAAAAATTGACTACCAATTTCAAGATACAGGGCTTCTTAAACAAGCTCTTACCCACCGCAGTGCGGGACATAAACATAACGAACGTTTAGAATTTTTAGGCGACGCAATTTTAAATTTAACGATTGCCGAAGCCTTATTTCATCAATTCCCAAAGTGTAATGAAGGCGAGCTCAGTCGAATGCGGGCAACCTTGGTCCGTGAGCCGACATTGGCAATTTTAGCGCGTGATTTTCAACTGGGCGATTATCTTTCCCTTGGCCAGGGCGAATTAAAAAGCGGTGGTTTTCGTCGTGAATCCATTTTAGCAGATTGTGTAGAGGCCATTATTGGCGCTATTTCTTTAGATAGTAGCCTTATCAATGCCACTGAAATCGTCACCCGTTGGTATCAACCATTATTAAAAGATATCCAACCGGGTGATAATCAAAAAGATGCCAAAACCCGTTTGCAAGAATATTTACAAGGCAATCGCCTGCCGGTGCCAACCTATAATATTGTGAATATTCAAGGGGAAGCTCATAACCAATTATTTACTGTGGAATGTTCCATTCAAAATAATGACCGCACTTTTATCGGGAAAGGCTCCAGCCGACGTAAAGCGGAACAGGCTGCGGCAGAACAAATTCTTCAAGAGTTGAAAATCAAATGACAGAACAGCAAACCGAAACCTATTGCGGCTTTATTGCTATCGTAGGTCGCCCGAATGTAGGGAAATCAACGTTACTCAATAAAATCCTCGGACAAAAAATCTCCATCACATCGCGCAAAGCACAAACTACCCGTCACCGTATTGTCGGTATAAAAACGGAAGGGGCATACCAAGAGATTTATGTAGACACACCGGGGCTTCATATTGAAGAAAAACGTGCCATCAACCGTCTAATGAACCGAGCCGCCAGCAGTGCGATTACTGATGTAGATTTAGTGATTTTCGTGGTGGATGGTACACATTGGAACGATGACGATGAAATGGTGTTAAACAAACTTCGCAAAACTAAAGTACCGGTGGTGCTTGTCATCAATAAAATCGATAACATCAAAAACAAAGATGACTTGCTACCATTCATCACCGAAATTACCCAAAAATTCAATTTTGCCGACATTGTGCCGATTTCTGCCGAGAAAGGGAATAATTTAGACGCTATTGAAAAAATCGTACGAAAATCTTTGCGTCCCGGTGTTCACCATTTTCCGGAAGATTATGTCACCGATCGTTCACAACGTTTTATCGCCTCGGAAATTATCCGTGAAAAGCTCATGCGTTTTATGGGCGAAGAATTGCCTTATTCTGTTACTGTTGAAATTGAACAATTTAAAGTCAACGAACGTGGTACTTACGAAATTAACGGCTTAATTTTAGTAGAACGTGATGGCCAGAAAAAAATTGTGATTGGGCGCAAAGGTGAAAAACTGAAAAAAATCGGCACCGAAGCCCGCCTAGACATGGAACGCTTATTTGATAACAAAGTCCATCTAGAGCTTTGGGTGAAAGTAAAATCCGGTTGGGCAGATGATGAGCGCGCCTTACGCAGTTTAGGATATATGGAAGATTAACCAAACGGATAAAAAAAGTGAGCTTAATGCTCACTTTTTTACTACACAAAATATCAATAGACATCATTAATTTTGTTTCTGGGCACCAAATGAACCCATATACTTCTCTTCAACATTTTTGTAAGTACCAATTAATTCAGATGCACTACTACCATAAAAACCACCATTAACCTGCGTACCATTAGCCTCGCCTTCAAAAGTATTACCTACAATATTCGCAGATAATTTTATTTCAGCTTCTGCACCAAGATTAGCCTTACCTGAATCAGGTGTTATTTTTCCCTCTAAAGTTTTAGAATCAAAATTAACGTTAATATCCACTTTCCCACTCGTATTATGATAACTATTCTTAGCAGAAAGATGTGCTGCTCGACCAACATAATGAGCTGTTCCACTTGGCATTACTGCTGTTGCATTTTTGCCAATAGCAAATAAGTAGTTATTTTCTGTTCCATTATCTCCATAAATAAAACCCCAACGAGTATTTTCACTACTACCGACAATTCTTTCCTGATCACTAATAAACTCACCGATATTCTTACTAGTTGGAATAATTTCTATAGACTTATTGTCTACCTTTAAGTGATTTATATCACCATCAGGTTGAATAGGAAACGGAGTATCTAAAGAATTATTTTTAGGAACTTTATACCCATTTCCAGACAAACGTCCATCAGACGGATTATTTAATTCTGGTGGTTGTGGCTGCTGTGGTTGCGGCTGCTGTGGTTGCGGCTGCTGTGGTTGCGGCTGCTGTGGTTGCGGCTGCTGTGGTTGCGGCTGCTGTGGTTGGCCTGGAGAAGGATTTCCTCCATTTCCACCACTACCACAAGCCGCAACGGTCAATGAGGTTAATACAATAAGACTTAATTTTGAGATTGAATATTTAAAATTACCCATAAGAAACTCCTTAGAAATTAAAGTTATAGTCTAATATTTAATTCATAATCCACTAAATTTTTATTTATAACTACTTAAACTTTTTAAGTTGAACTGCTAATTCTAACAGATTAGCACAATAAACAAAACACATTTATTAAAATCAATAAAGTGCAGTAAAAAACAGCTAGAATTTTGACCGCACTTTATTAAACTTTAAGTTAGGGGATAAACCTGTAACCTATTCATGCATACCTAATTTTTTCTCCAAATAGTGAATATTTGTGCCACCTTTTTGGAAATTCTCATCTTCAAGGATCAACTCGTGTAATGGAATATTGGTTTTAATGCCGTCAATAATCGTTTCGGCCAGCGCATTTTGCATACGACGAATCGCTACGTCACGTGTGTCACCGTAAGTAATGAGCTTAGCAATCATGGAATCATAATGTGGCGGAACGCTATAGCCTGCATAAATATGTGAATCCCAGCGCACACCTAAGCCGCCCGGAGAATGCAAATGATCAACTTTGCCCGGTGAAGGCAAGAAGGTTTTTGGATCTTCCGCATTGATACGACATTCAATCGCATGACCTTTTACTTTAATATCTTCCTGTTTGAAAGAAATCGGTAAGCCTGCGGCAATGCGTAGTTGCTCCTTAACCAAATCCACACCGGTAATCATTTCAGTCACAGGATGTTCCACTTGAATACGGGTATTCATTTCAATGAAATAGAACTCGCCATTTTCATATAAAAATTCAAATGTACCCGCACCACGATAACCGATTTCCACGCAAGCCTTGGCACAACGGGAACCGATGTCTCGACGAACTTCTTCGGTAATACCCGGCGCTGGTGCCTCTTCCACTACTTTTTGGTGGCGGCGTTGCATGGAGCAATCGCGTTCAGCAAGATAAACGGCATTACCATGAGTGTCGGCTAATACTTGGATTTCTACATGGCGTGGATTTTCTAAATATTTTTCCATGTAAACCATGTCGTTATTAAACGCAGCTTTGGCTTCTGCTTTTGTCATTGCGATGGATTCTTCCAAAGCGTCTTCGCTACGTACTACGCGCATACCACGACCGCCACCGCCACCGGAGGCTTTGATAATGATCGGATAGCCGATACGTTTAGCAATTTCTTTGTTTCTAGTAATGTCGGATGTTAAAGGACCATCAGAACCTGGTACACAAGGCACACCGGCTTTTTTCATGGCGTTAATGGCAGACACTTTGTCACCCATCAAACGAATCACATCCGCGGTAGGACCGATAAAGATAAAACCTGAGCTTTCAACTTGCTCGGCAAAATCAGCGTTTTCGGAAAGAAAGCCATATCCGGGGTGAATCGCATCGGCACCAGTCACTTCCGCAGCAGCAATAATGGCAGGAATATTTAAGTAACTTTTAGCAGATTGAGCAGGGCCGATACACACAGTTTCATCGGCAAGCAAAACGTGTTTCAATTCACGGTCGGCGGTAGAATGCACCGCAACGGTTTTAATGCCCAATTCTTTGCAGGCGCGCAAAATTCGCAGTGCAATTTCACCGCGATTGGCAATAACAACTTTTTCTAACATAATAAATCCATTCTTTGCTTAAATTATGGTTTAGATGTTAATTATTCGATAACAATTAACGGCTCGTCGAATTCAACAGGATCACCATCATTTACCAGAATAGCTTTAACCACACCTGCTTTGTCCGCTTCAATGCGGTTCATCATTTTCATCGCTTCAACGATACAAAGTGCATCACCCACTTTTACGCTTTGTCCTACTTCAACGAAAGCTTTAGCTTCTGGACTTGGGCTACGGTAGAACGTACCTACCATCGGAGAACGGATTTTATGACCGGAGACATCTTCAGCCACCGGTGCGGCAACAGTTGCTGCTGGGGCTGCAGTTGGAACAGCTGCTGGTGCAGAAGCACTGGCAACCGGTGCGGGTGCTGCCATTGGTACGGTGTATTGAACAGACGCCGGAGAACCGCGGTTAATGCGAACAGATTCTTCCCCTTCGGAAATTTCAAGTTCCATAATGCCGGATTCTTCTACAAGTTCGATCAATTTTTTAATTTTACGAATGTCCATAATTGTTTCCTAAAAGATTCAAATTTTAACCGCACTTTTTCTCTACTAAAAGTGCGGTACGGATTAAGTTCAAAATTTCGCCCGAGAGATTACCTGAAAATAATCATTTTGGCGATAAAATTCTGCTATTTTTCGTCAATTTTCACTAAATTTCGCTTCTCTGCCAGATAATTCAGAGCGAATTGCAAAGCAAACTCGTAACCTTGCGCGCCACAACCACAAATCACCCCTTCCGCCACATCGCTAAAATAGGAATGATGACGAAACGGTTCACGTTTGTGAATATTGGATAAATGCACTTCCACAAACGGAATTGCTACGGCTAATAAGGCATCACGCAACGCCACACTGGTGTGGGTATAAGCGGCGGGATTAATAATGATAAAATCGACTTTTTCAAAACTCTGATGAATTCGTTCAATAAGCTTTTCTTCGCTATTGGACTGAAAACACGTTAATTCAACGCCTTGCGGCCCGGCCAATTGATGCATTTTGGCCTCTATCATGCCCAAGGATAAATGTCCGTAGTGGGTTGGTTCACGCATCCCCAACATATTCAAGTTCGGGCCATTTAACAGCAAAATGTTGTATTTTGATGACATATCACATTCCTTTTTATTGCGCGCATTATAATGTTTTTTCGCTTTCGGCTGGTCTAATCTGTAAAAACGCCGCTATAAAAAACATCAGAAAAAACGACCGCACTTTTAATCTAAAATGACTTCGGTCACGAATTCCGAATCCAAGCCAACGACAGGTAACTCAGACCCCGGCCAGGTTCTGACGACTTGATAATCCATTAAATCGAGAGTGTCTAATCCCGGTGTGACATTTGGCGTATATTGTTGCGCCATGCGTGCCAGTTGGGTTAAACCGAAACTGCTTTCAATACTGGAACTAATAACCGCTTTAATACCTAATGCATGCGCCTGTGCAATCAACTCAGCACAACGTTCAATAGATCCCACCAAGGTCGGTTTAATCACAATCGCCGCTAAGTGCGGTTCTTTTTCCACACGAAAATAAGGTTCACGTACACTTTCATCCCAGGCAATGTTAATGCCGGTTTCTGCCGCAAATTGGCGGCTTTCCTCACGGGTTTTGCAAGGTTCTTCAATAAATTGAATGCGCGCACGATGCTCAGGTTTCACATATTTGGCGAACATTTGCGCTTTAGCAGGCGTCCAACTGCGATTAGCATCTAGCCGTAATTGCAAATCCGGAATGGCTTCTAACAGCATATCGGCAATGAGACCATCACGATTGGCTTCATACATGCCTACTTTCACCTTCGCTACTTTTTCACCCTGCATTTGATCCAGCGGTTCATAAAGCTCATCCGGGTCGCCATAACATAAAGGCGCGGTCCGATAATTGCCTTCATCGTCCAAGCGACCTTTCATTTCCATCAATGCGCAACTGAGCCCGAACGCCACAGAAGGATATAAATCTGCCGTTAAATCCAATTTCACGTTGCAACTGCGGGATTGATCCCATTTTTCCAGCCATTCGATGGCTTGGGCTTGAGCTTCGTCTAAGGTTTCATGGCTAAATCCCGGCAACGGCGCAATTTCGCCCCAACCTTCATTTTGCCCACAGCACACTTTCACCAAAAGACCTTCGCGCTTTTTCAAAAAGCGATTACGCAAAATCAGTTGCGAATCCACCGGAATGGAATAACGGAAAAGTTGATAGCGACGATGTTGAATAGCGCAATTTTTCTTTTCATAGAAAATTTTGCCAACCCGCTGAATATGTTCCAGTAAAGCCGGATCGGTAATCTTGTCATGAATGACTAAATCGAATTTACACGGAATGGTAGTTTGCGACAGGGTTTGCTGAATGTCGTGTAACATTTCATCAGTAATGCCATCGCCTTTTAAGGCTAAATCAATGTCCGAGTCTTCACGAAAATTTCCCTTCCCGCGCGAGCCAAACAAAATCGCCATTTCAACATGAGGGAAATGGCGCAAATGCCAACCGATTTTTTTAATCATTGTTTCTGTTAAACCGAAATCCATTGTCTTTACCTATATCAATTACAGAGAAGAAATTGCTGTGTGCGAAATAACAAAAGTGCGGTCGATTTAAAAAACATTTTAAAAAACGACCGCACTTTTTATTTTAAGGATTGCGCTTAAACTTACCGAAGTCTGGCGCGCGTTTTTCATTGAAGGCGTTGCGACCTTCTTGCCCTTCTTCCGTCATGTAGAACAACATGGTAGCGTTGCCGGCAAGTTCTTGAAGACCAGATTGACCGTCGCAGTCTGCATTTAATGCGGCTTTCAAGCAACGCAAGGCAATCGGGCTGTTGCGTAGCATTTCACGGCACCAACGTACGGTTTCTTTTTCTAACTCAGCGTAAGGCACTACTGTGTTCACTAAGCCCATATCTAATGCTTCTTGTGCATTATATTGACGGCATAAGAACCAAATTTCGCGCGCTTTTTTCTGACCAACGATACGCGCCATGTAGCTTGCGCCCCAACCGCCATCAAAAGAACCTACTTTCGGGCCGGTTTGGCCGTAAATGGCGTTGTCTGCGGAGATGGTAAGATCACACATCATGTGTAACACGTGGCCACCACCAATGGCATAACCTGCTACCATCGCCACCACCGGTTTTGGGCAAGTACGAATATCACGTTGGAAATCCAAAACATTGAGATGATGCACACCGCTGTCGTCTTTATAGCCGCCGTAATCGCCACGTACTTTCTGGTCACCGCCGGAACAGAAGGCTTTTTCACCTTCACCGGTCAACACGATAACACCAATTTTTTCGTCAAAACGAGCATCGGCAAAAGCGGTGATCATTTCTTTAACGGTTTGCGGACGGAAAGCATTGCGCACTTCCGGACGATTGATGGTGATTTTGGCAATGCCATCGGTGGATTTGTGATAACGAATGTCGGTGTAACCCGCACTGTGATCAACCCACTCAACCGGCGCATATAAAACATCATCTTTTGGATTTTGCATGAGAAATTCCTTTAATTTAAGGTTAAAAAAGTGCGGTCATTATAGCGGAAGTTTCTGAAATCTGAAAACGAAAAGGGTCGGTATTCACCGACCCTCAAAGACAAAATGAAATTAGTTTTTCGCTTTTGCCGCTGCTTTCACGATCACCGCAAAGGCAGGGGCTTTTAAGGACGCGCCACCCACTAATGCACCGTCAATATCCGGTTGGGTGAACAATTCTGCCGCGTTAGCATCGTTAACAGAACCGCCGTATTGAATGATCACTTGATCAGCAACCGCTTGGGATTTTTTCGCAATGTGACCACGAATGAATGCGTGTACGGCTTGCGCTTGTGCAGGAGTCGCAGATTTTCCGGTACCGATTGCCCAAATTGGTTCATAAGCGATAACCGCACCGTTGAAGGCTTCTACGCCCAATAGGTTGATTACAGCATCAATTTGACGCGCGCAAACTTCTTCGGTTTTGCCTGCTTCATTTTCCGCTTCGGATTCACCGATACATAATACAGGGACTAAGCCCGCTTCTTTTAACGCACCGAATTTTTTCGCCACGAATTCATCGCTTTCTTTGTGATAAGTACGACGCTCGGAGTGACCGATAATAATGTATTTCGCACCAAAATCTTTTAGCATTTCAGTGGAAATGTCACCGGTGAAGGCGCCTTTCACGTTCACATCCACGTTTTGTGCACCTAATTGGATGATATTTTCACCGCCACAGCTGCAACCGCAGTTGGATAATAATTTTTCTGCTTCCGCCAAATACATTACCGGTGGGGCAATTGCCACATCACAGCCGGTCACACCGTGCAATTCTTCTTTTAAGCCGGTGATTAATTCACGAGTGAAGGCTTTACTACCGTTTAATTTCCAGTTACCCATAACTAAAGGACGACGAGCCATTTTGTTTCTCCTTAATATGATTGAATAAAAATTGCTATTACTATAACAAAAAAATCACTCTTTTTCGGTAAAAAATCATCGGTTGTAAAAATTTTCTTTGCAACAGATGATTATTTTGGGGTAAAAAGATACAATCTACTGTATAAATTTAACAAAAAATAACCGATTGCCTCATGATAAAGATTTTTAAAGCAGAACAATGGAATTTAGACATTCTCCTGCCGTTATTTGAAGAATATCGCCTCGCTCACGGCATGGTGGAAAATCCCGAGCGCACTTTAACCTTCCTAACCAACCGAATCCGTTTTAGTGAAAGTATTTTTTTCTTAGCATTAGATGAAGACAAAAAAGCCGTTGGTTTCATTCAGCTCTACCCTCGCCTTTCCTCATTGCAACTGCAACGCTACTGGCAATTAACGGATATTTTCGTGCGTAATATCAACCACAAAAATGACGTTTATACGGCGCTTATATCCAAAGCCAAAGAATTCGTCAGCTACACGCAATCTACCCGCTTAACCGTGGAACAGGACATTCAACGACACCACTTGTTGGAAAATGAAGGCTTTAAATTAAATCCGAAGAAATCGGTGTTTGAATTGAATTTGGCTGGTTAATAAGAATGAAAAAGTGCGGTTGAAATTTATTGCGAATTTCAACCGTACTTTTATTTTAGGAAACAGGCGTAGGGCGAACATAAAGCCTGCCCTACAAAAAATTTTAAATTAAATAATCCGTGAAAATTGCTGTTGTTTTGCTTGTGCGCGGGAATACGTGTCGAAACACAAACAAATATTACGAATCAACAAACGACCTTTAGCGGAAACAACAATTTGCTCGTCGCCAATCTCTAATAAACCGTCGGCTGCCAAAGGCGCTAACAATGCTAAATCTTCTGCAAAGTGTTGTTTAAAATCAATGTGATATTGTTTTTCTAATGGGGCATACGCTAATTTAAAGTTACAAATCAATTGTTTGATCACATCACGGCGCAGACAATCTTCTTCCGTCATGGCCAAGCCTTTGTGTAAAGCAATACCGGTTTCATCCACATTAGCATAATAGGTTTTCAGATCTTTTTGATTTTGTGCGTAAGTGTCCCCTAGCAAGCTGATGGCAGACACGCCCAACCCTAATAGATCGCATTCTTCCTGCGTAGTGTAGCCTTGGAAATTACGATGCAAAATGCCTTTTTGCTGGGCAATGGCAAGTTCATCATCCGGTTTGGCGAAGTGATCCATACCGATAAATTTGTAACCTGCATTTCCCAAGGTTTGGATGGTTTTTTGCAGAATGTCTAACTTAGTTTCCGGTTTTGGTAATTGCCAGTCTTTGATTTTCGCCTGTCCGGCAAAGCGGCTTGGCAGGTGAGCATAGTTAAAAATACTTAAACGATCGGGATTAAGCTCAATCACTTTTTGCAACGTGAACATAAAGCTCTCTACGGTTTGCAACGGAAGACCGTAAATTAAATCCAGATTGGTCGATTGGAAACCCAATTCACGGGCGCGTATCAATAAGGCATTGACGAATGCTTCATCTTGTTCGCGATTTACCGCTTTTTGCACGTCTTTATTGAAATCTTGCACCCCCATGCTAATACGGTTAAAACCAATGTTGCGCAAATGTTCCAACATGGAAAGCTCGATTTCACGCGGATCCATTTCGATACTCACTTCTGCATTTTCGGCGATATTGAAGTGTTCACGCAGCATATTCATTAAACGGGCAGATTGTTCTTCCGTTAAATAGGTCGGTGTGCCACCGCCCCAATGCACTTGGGTCGCTACACGATTTGTAAATAATTTCGACCGCTCTTTGATTTCTTTTTCAAGAAAATCCAAATAGATATCCGCCTTGTGCTGATGACGGGTGATCACTTTATTACAGCCACAGAAATAACAAAGTTTGTGACAGAACGGAATGTGAACATATAAAGACAACGGGCGGGCGGGATAACGTTGCGTGGCGGCGATAAAATCGTCGTTTGTATAATTTTCATTAAATTCCAACGCGGTCGGATAAGACGTATAGCGCGGGCCGGATTGATTATATTTCTGAATTAATGCCAAATCCCAAATAATCTCGGACATTCAACTTCCCCCAAATATTTTTATAACTTTTCAATATCAGCCAACAGCTGATGTAACTCCAACTTAATACTTTTTTCAAGTCCCGCTTCGGCACTTTCACGGCGCAAATCCAAACGCATACGTTCGTTCTTTTTTAATGATTTACGCGCTTCATGGGTAGGCATGTCTTCCACCACTTCATACAACTGCAGCATGGTAACGTAGTTTTTAATGCTCATCTCCACCGGCTCTAACAACATTTTCAGACGCAACACGCCTTCGGAAAGATTGCAATCGCCGTTCAACATGGCTTTTGCAATGATTTCTATACTTTCCTTAATGCGATTAATTCGATTTCGACGGGCCTGTTGCAAAGCCTTCTTTTGCTTTTGCAAGGCAAGCAATAAATATGCGGCATAGCCGACCATCCCCACAATGATACAAACTGCCGCAATGAATAAAATTGTCTTCCACATAGATAAATAAGGTGTTTATTTGAATTGATTGATGTCGATTTTCTCGAAAGTGCGGTATAAATCTTCGTCGTTTTCGTCCTCTTCCGCAATACCCAATTCGGTCATCAATTGTTCAACACGCGCCAAGCACTCATCAACAAATTGTTGATCTTCGGCAGATAATTTTTTGCCTTCATCCAACTGATCCAATAATTGATTCAAACATTCGTTATTTTCCAATTGTTCCAATTCCACCATCGGATCCAATTTAGCTTTTGATTCGGTTTGCGGGACCGGAATAGTTTGACCTTTTTCCGGTTTATTGACAAATTCCACCATTAACGGCACTTTTTTACGGCTACCAATACGCGGATCTTTTACATCCAACGCTTGGTTTTCGGTTTTGGCATCCACCGCACTGTGGCGAGAGCCTGAAGCTAACCCTTTGTGTTTACGTTTTTTCTTCTCTTCACGCGCTTTAGCATCGAGTTCATAACGGGTTGCCTGACGGCCTGAACGCGGTGGTGACGGTTTTTTATCGGTTTTACGGGTCGGCATAATATCCGTCATACGACGGGTCTTTTTCTGACGGGACATAACTTATCTCTTGTGATGAATCAAATTGACCGGCGATTGTACCACTCTGCAAGGGATTTAACGAGAAGTATTAAAAACGTTCACAAAAACAACCGCACTTTTTATGTCTCAGGTTGCTCCTGAATAGAGGATGACGCCAATTTTGCTTCTTTCTGCTGAGCGCGGCGTTTTTGAAAAAAGGCACTGAGTTTTTCGCTGCATTCTTGTTGTAGCACTCCACCGGTAATTTCAACAACATGGTTCATTTTGTAATCATCAAAAAAATGAAAACGGGAACCCACTGCGCCGGTTTTATAATCGGCCGCGCCAAACACCAAGCGCTTAATGCGACTATGCAAAATCGCGCCGGCGCACATAGTACAAGGCTCAAGGGTGACATATAACGTCGCGTTCAATAGACGATAATTTTGCAAGCGTTGCCCGCCTTGACGCAAAGCAACAATTTCGGCGTGCGCCGTGGGATCAGAATCAATGATAGATAAATTCCAGCCTTCGCCAATGATTTCGCCTTCAGCACTCACCAACACCGCGCCAACAGGAATTTCGCCCAAGGCTTCGGCTTTGTCCGCCAACATTAAGGCGTGGTGCATGAATTTTTCATCGAAGATGTTTTGGGATTCGGTCATGGTTTGGTTTGAGGTTAAAGTGCGGTTATTTTTTGAAATATTTTCATTGTATAAAGCCTTTCTGTCTCCGTTTAGAAGACGAACGACAAAAAGTAGGAGAGGGGAATTTTGCCCCCTTCCGCCCTTCGGGCACCTTCCCCCGCAAGCAGGGGAAGGAAAGAAAATAAACAGTCCCAAAAACGACCGCACTTTTGTTATACGGAAAACGGATATTTAATCGGTTCGTGGCATTGGTAACCCGTTACTTTAAAATCATCCATCGTGACCCAAGTTTCCAGGTCTTCCAAGGATTTAATGTCCGGGTTAATTTCTAACTGCGGTGACGGGAACGGTTCACGTTTTAATTGTACGTCGCGCATGAGTTCCAACTGGTCTTCATAAATATGCGCATTCACAATGTGATGAAACGCTTGCCCGGCTTTCTTACCGGTGATTTGCGCCATTAACGCCAAAAACGTAAATACTTGGATTTGATTAAAATTCAAGCCAAGCGGTACATCGCAGGAACGTTGATAACTGGTGAGATAGAGGGTGTCGCCTAACAACGAGAAAGTATGCGTGTGCATACAAGGGCGCAAACAACCCAAATCAAATTCGCCCGGATTATAGAACGTCAGAATCTCACCACGATCATCGATGCCTTTGCTGAGGTTATTCACGATTTTACGTAGCTGATCGAGATGTTTTCCATTCGGTTTTCGCCAACGTCTGCCCTGCACGCCATATACGCGCCCCATGTCATCGGCGCCTTTACGGTGCGGATTGTTGAGCCAGGCCTGATTTTCGTTGGCATTGGCATCCCAGGTTTTCGTACCTAACTTGCGGAAGTCTGCGGCATTGTCATAACCGCGAATATAGCCTAGAAATTCCGCAATAGCGGCTTTCCAATAGCTTTTACGGGTGGTAATCAACGGGAATTGGTTGTTTGCCACATCGTAGGTTAAACTCGCATTAATCACCGTTAAGCAACGCTTTCCGGTGCGTTCATTTTCTATCCAAACGCCTTCATCAACAATGCGTTGGCACAAGTCTAAATATTGTTTCATTTTTTCACCGCACTTTTATTGTATGCCCAAAGCATAATAAAAATACCGCCGAGAATCATTGGCAAGCAAAGTAATTGACCGCGCGTTATGACATCAAGGAAAAGCTCCACATCAGGTTCGCGCACATATTCAATCATAAAACGGAAAATGCCGTAACCCATTAGGAACAAGCCTGACACGGCCCCCATTGGACGTGGTTTACGAATAAACCAATTGAGAATGAGGAATAACACTAAACCTTCCAATACCGCTTCATATAATTGAGACGGATGGCGTGGCAATAGCAGAGGATCCGTTGGGAAAATCATCGCCCAAGGCACATCGGTTTGACGCCCCCATAACTCAAGGTTAATGAAATTTCCAATACGTCCCATACCCAAACCAAACGGAATTAACGGTGCAACAAAGTCTGCTGTCGCCCAGAAATTACGTTTTTGCATCTTCGATGTGATGATCATGGCGATAATCACACCGATTAAACCGCCGTGAAAAGACATTCCACCTTCCCAAACGCGGAATAAATACAGCGGATCCTGTAAAAAACGATCAAGATTATAAAAGAAAACATCACCAATTCGACCACCTAAAAAGACGCCCATAAAGCCGTTAAACAATAAGGAATCTACTTGTTCCACCGCCCAACCGCTGTTTGGTTGCTTAGCACGACGTACGCCGAGCCAACGGGCAAAAATAAAACCAAGTAAATACATTAAGCCGTACCAGCGCAAACCGATGGGGCCAAATTCAAAGATTGCCGGATCAAAGTGTGGTAAAACCAAATAATCTAAATTCATAATTTTCCTTATTTCAATAACATATTAATCGCCACTACAATTAAAAAGGCGGCAAATCCTTTCTTCAAGGTCGACACCGGTAATCGGTTAGTCATATTGGCGCCGAGTTTGGAGGTAAAAAATGAGGTGATGGTAATGCCTAACACGGCAGGAAGATATACAAAACCAATGGAATAATTCGGCATTCCCGGCGTCCCCCAACCGCTCACCATAAAGCTCAACATACCGGCGATGCCCATTAACATTCCACAAAATGCGGAGGTACCGATGGCCTTTTTAATGTCCACATTGCGTGAATTTAAAAACGGCACGATAAATCCGCCGCCGCCAATACCGGCAACGCTTGATATCATACCGATTAAAGAACCGCCAATAATAGATGACAACGGTGTAATTTTTTTGTTCGGATCGATGTTTTTCGGCTTAATAGACAAAATCATTTTAGCCGCTAAATAAACGACCAGGCAGGCAAATAACTTACCGGAAATTTCAGGGGGTAATTTACTGATGTATTGCCCGGAAATAAATGCACTAATCATTAAGGCAGGAGCAAAATATTTCAATGTTGACCAAACCACATTGCCGAGTTTGTGGTGTCGTTGTGCGGAAGAAAATGCGGTAATCACGATGGTGGCGAAAGACGTGCCAAGTGCGGTGAACATGAGCAATGAATCCGGCACGCCCACAATCGGCAGTAGATAAACCATCATCGGCACAATCACCATGCCGCCACCAATGCCGAATAATCCGGCTAAGAAACCGGCAGCACAACCAGCAAGCAAGCAGAAAAGAAAGAAGGTTAACATAATTATCCTTTGTATTTGTGCGGCGCGCGTTTCGGCTGTTTGGAATAATGTTGTTTATGAGATGAGAAGGTAGATTTCTTTTCGTCGTAAGTCTCTTTTTCGCTATGCAACAACGTTTTATTATTTTCATCAAATAACACTGCAGCAAACTCTTTCATGGCTTTACGATAAACCTCTTTTTTAAAAGACACCACTTGACGCACCGGATACCAAAAACTCACCCAACGCCATCCGTCAAACTCCGGCGTTTTGCTGCATTGCATATTGATATTCTTGGCATCGCCAACCAGTTGCAATAAAAACCAACGTTGTTTCTGTCCGATACACATCGGTTTAGAATCATGGCGCAATAAGCGCTTTGGTAATTTATAACGTAACCAGTGTTTAGACGCATATAGCACACGCACATCTTTACGCGTCAGCCCCACTTCTTCAAATAATTCTCTAAACATGGCCTGCTCGGGTGTTTCGTTATCATTAATTCCCCCTTGCGGAAATTGCCAAGAATTCTGTCCGTATCTCTTCGCCCACAGCACTTGCCCTTTGTCGTTACAAATGACAATGCCTACATTCGGACGGTAGCCATCGAAATCGATCACTATCGTATCCCTTAATCTGTCTCATTTTTTCATGCTAAATAACGGCAAATTGTTTCATAAACTGCTCCTTAGCACAACTTTATTCTGCTTAATACCTTTAAAGCAAAAGAGTGATTTGTTGATCCGCTTCACAAAACTGACTTTATTTCTTTCCCCTTTATAACGTTTTCTTCTACACTGTTTTTACTCATCGAACGGTTCAATAATCACATTGCCAATAATCTCAATACACAGTAATCACACTGAATAGACACGCTATCTTGGTGAACTTGGCGTAATCACTGCCCACAAGCTCGTAAAAGGCGAAAAAGTCGAGGCCAAAATTCCGGTTGATTTGAAAGTGATTAGCGAGTAATGCTTTCCGCACAAAAGTGCGGTCATAAAATCCAATGGATTTTGAATATCGGCTCTAGCGACAACCTCGTTGGGGCTGAACAAGTGAACCGGAGAACTTGCGAATAATTTTGCAAACGTTTTTAAGGAACGCTAAATGCGTTCCTTTTGCTCAGGAGGAAATATGTGCGCCAAACTCGTTGTTCTCGGCAGCATTAACGTCGATCATGTTATTCAAGTACCGCGCTTCGTAAAAGCCGGTGAAACCTTAAGCGGTTCCCATTATCGCATTGCTTATGGCGGGAAAGGGGCGAATCAGGCGGTGGTTGCGGCGCGCTTAAAAGCGCAAAACACGCAGGTAGATTTTATTGCTTGCATTGGCCATGATGATATTGGTAGGGCCATGAAAAATGCCTTTGCGCAAGACGGCATCAATGTAACGCCTATTCGCCAAATTGAAAATGAAATGAGCGGGATAGCCATGATCCAAGTGGCAGAGAGCGGGGAAAATAGCATTGTTATTGCCGCCGGCGCCAATGCTTATTTAGATGAGTCGTTGGTGGAAGAACAAGCTGAAAATATTCGGCAGGCAGATGCTTTATTAATGCAACTGGAAACACCGCTCGCCGCGATTTGTTACGCTGCCGACATTGCTAAACAACATCACACTAAAGTGATTCTAAATCCAGCCCCGGCAAACACGTTACCGCAAACGTTACTTGCTAATTTATACATGATTACCCCAAATGAGACAGAAGCGGAAATCCTGACGGGAATTAAAGTGGAAGATGAAGCCGGTGCAGCACGGGCAGCAGAGAAATTGCATCATTGGGGAGTACAAATTGTGTTCATTACCCTTGGCGCTAAAGGCGTTTATGTCAGTGAAAACAATCAAGGACAAATTATCGAAGGCTTTCGTGTAACCGCCAAAGACACTACGGCGGCAGGCGATACATTCAACGGTGCATTAGTGGTGAGTTTATTAGAAGGCAAAAGCCTCACGGACGCAATCCGTTTTGCCCATGCCGCAGCAGCCATTAGCGTCACCCGTGCCGGTGCGCAACCGTCTATTCCAAATCGTGCGGAAACGTTAGATTTCTTGGAAAAACAAGGATAAAAGTGCGGTACTTTTTCGCTGCGTTTTTCATATTAAAAAACCGTAGATAAAAAATAAGCCCTTTAACTAAAGGGCCTATTTCATTGGGAAAAGATTGATTAAATCACTTCAACTTCAACCGCTGTCGGACCGCGTTGAGAGTCCTGCACGTTATACGCCACACGGTCACCCTCATTTAAGGTGCGGAAATTGTTACCTACAATACCGGAAAAATGCACGAAAACATCTTTAGTGCCGTCTGCCGGAGCGATAAAACCAAAACCTTTGGTTGAGTTAAACCATTTTACGGTGCCGTTTAATTTAGACATGTTGTCTTCCTTCTTCTTAAATAATGAAATTATGTGCTTTCAACAAGCACGAAACACTAGCGATTTAACTTAAACAGAGATGGATATATATAGAATCTTCGAAGTACAAATTTAAAACTTGAATGAGGAAGAACCGAAATAACTAACTTACTGAAGTGATTGTCTAGCTTGGTGCGCATTAGAACACGCTCGGCCAAGGAAAACAACCTATTTTAGGAAATATCGTCTCTTGTCCGATCAGCGGGTTATATAACTATATGCGCCCAAAAGGAAAAATCCCATCAATTTGCATTGATAGGATTTTGGAATTTGGTGGAGATAATCGGGATCGAACCGACGACCTCTTGAATGCCATTCAAGCGCTCTCCCAACTGAGCTATATCCCCGTAAGTGGCGGCTATGATAAATTCCGCCCCTTTGTCTGTCAATATTAAATTTTCAATTCGTCGCTATCAGATTAAATATTAAGCATTTTGCCCGTTAATAAAATCAATAGCGCGTTGAATTCGGCTTAATACGCGCTCACGTCCGATTCCCACTAAGGTTACATCCATGGAAGGCGACTGCCCTGCACCGGTCACCGCAACACGTAACGGCATACCGACTTTCCCCATGCCAGCCTCTAATTCGGCAGCGGTTTGTTCAATGGCTTCGTGAGTAGAATGCAAATCCCAAGTGGAAAGTGCGGTCAGTTTTTCTTTTACTTTTTCAAGCGCTTCTACCGCACCCGCTTTGAAATGTTTTTTCACAGCAGCTTCATCGAAAGCTTCAAACTCTTCAAAGAAATAACGACTGGCAAGCGCCATTTCACGTAAGGTTTTACAACGATCCGCAAGCATGGTGATGATTTCCGTTAATGCCGGCCCGTTGGAAGTGTCAATGCCTAAATCCTGATATTGCCATGCTAAATGTTTCGCGACATAGTCTGCTGGCAATTCACGAATGTAATGATGGTTCAACCACAATAATTTTTCGGTGTTAAAGGCACTGGCAGATTTACTCACTGAGTGTAAATCAAATAAATCAATCATTTCTTGGCGGGTGAAAATTTCCTGATCGCCGTGTCCCCAGCCCAAACGCACCAAATAGTTGATAAGCGCTTCCGGCAAATAACCTTCGTCACGATATTGCATAACGCTGACTGCGCCGTGACGTTTGGAAAGTTTTTGCCCATCATCCCCGTTAATCATGGAAACGTGCGCATACACCGGAATCGGCGCACCAAGAGCTTTCAAAATGTTAATTTGACGCGGGGTGTTATTAATATGGTCTTCACCGCGTACAACGTGAGTAATACCCATATCCCAGTCGTCCACCACCACGCAGAAGTTATAGGTCGGTGAGCCGTCGGTACGACGAATAATCAAGTCATCCAATTCGCTATTACTGATTTCAATGCGTCCACGTACCGCGTCATCAAATACCACAGAACCCTCAGTTGGATTTTTAAAACGCACCACATGTGGTTCATCAGCAGAATGATTGTGTTCGTGCAAACAATGACGGTCATAACGCGGTTTTTCTTTATTTTGTTCTTGTGTATGACGTAATGTTTCCAAACGTTCTTTGGTGCAGTAACAACGGTATGCCAAACCTTGCTCAATCATTTGATCAATAACTTGGTTATAACGATCAAAGCGCTTGGTTTGATAGTATGGGCCGTACCCCCAAGCCAAATCTAACCATTCCATCGCTTCTAAAATGGCCTGTGTGGCTTCCGGTGTGGAACGCTCCAAATCGGTATCTTCAATACGCAACACAAATTCACCTTGGTTGTGTTTAGCGTATAACCAGGAATAAAGTGCAGTGCGCGCACCGCCAACGTGCAAATAACCAGTTGGACTCGGTGCAAAACGGGTGCGCACTTTCACGCTTGGATCTAAATTAAACAATGCTTCTAATTTCATTTTATAACCTTTTTCTGTGCAAATAATTGTGCGACATTGTACTACGAGTTGTTTGAATTCATAAGGAAAAATCTGTTTTTATGCCTATTTTTAAAACAACCAACGGATTTTTGGCAAAAATTTGTTGACTGAAATCATTGAGCAATTATAATGCTCGCTCACAACATTGAGGGCGATTAGCTCAGTTGGGAGAGCACCTCCCTTACAAGGAGGGGGTCACTGGTTCGAGACCGGTATCGCCCACCACTTTTAAGGTTTCTCAATGTTGTCAATGTAACGACGTGGGCGATTAGCTCAGTTGGGAGAGCACCTCCCTTACAAGGAGGGGGTCACTGGTTCGAGACCGGTATCGCCCACCACTTCTTTGCATACTTCCCTATTTTAAGATTCTAACGTGGGCGATTAGCTCAGTTGGGAGAGCACCTCCCTTACAAGGAGGGGGTCACTGGTTCGAGACCGGTATCGCCCACCACTTAAAATCTTAAAATACCGATTCGTCGGGCGATTAGCTCAGTTGGGAGAGCACCTCCCTTACAAGGAGGGGGTCACTGGTTCGAGACCGGTATCGCCCACCACTCTACTTTCCATGTAATGTTTTCTCTTTCAAAGCCTTCCTGACGTTTATTCTTTTGGCGTAAAGTGATAAAGTACAGCCAGTTTTTCAACAGAATAAATGGATTCATTTAATGCAAAAAACAATAAAAAATCAGACCGCACTTTTAATTTCAAACGGCCTATTACGTTTAACCGGGAACATTGTCAAAATCTTAAGCTATCCTTTCCATGCACTTTTTCCGAAAAAGCGCTTTACGATTCCTGAATTCAGCCCGGCTAAACGCCAACCTAGCAAACCAAGCAAAATTAATCGTGTCATTTGGCAAACCAACTACAGCAATAAAGTGACTTTGCCGATTTACTGCAACTATTTAGTCAACCGCCTATTTTCGTTAAGTTACGATTACCGCTATGTCAGCACTGAAGCGCGTAGCGACTATATTGAAAAATATGCCGACCCACGTACTTTTGCTGCCTATAGCCAACTCACGGATGGCGCTGCACAAGCGGATTTTTGGCGCTTATTCACACTTTATCAAGACGGCGGCATTTATATGGATATTGACGGACATCTCGTGGGTTGTTTGGATAATATGATCGACCCGGAAGATGACGAAGTCCTCATCACCCGTCGCGGGCGTTACACCAACTTCTTTTTAGCCAGTCGCAAAGGCAATCCATTTTTAAAGGAAACCCTAGATATTATTGTAGATAACATTGAGAATCGTCGCATTGATGGTGGCGTGTTTGTTCTCACCGGCCCAGACACGTTAAATAGAGCCTTAGAAAACAAAGAGGTAAATACCCGCCGCGACAAACTCACTTGCGCCCAAGGGACCTTTGCCAATGAATATTTCCAATATATGGATAAAAAACGCGGCAAATGGATTCATGCCAAAAACGAAGATTTATTGAAATAGTCGTCAATTAAACAAAAAATGCGATCGCAAAATGAATTTTTGTTGATCGCATTTTTTCGTTATGTGATATATTTTTCACCAATTTTTTGTAATTTTAATCAGAGGATAGTATGGCACTTTGGGGTGGACGCTTTACGCAAGCGGCGGACAAGCGTTTTAAAAATTTTAACGACTCATTACGTTTTGACTATCGCCTTGCAGAGCAAGACATTGAAGGCTCTATCGGTTGGTCAAAAGCCTTAGTTTCTGTCAATATTTTAACGGCACAGGAACAGCAACAATTAGAACAAGCATTAAACGAATTATTAATCGAAGTGCGGTCGAATCCGCAAGCGATTTTGCAAGATGATGCCGAAGACATTCATAGTTGGGTGGAAAGTAAACTCATTGATAAAGTTGGCAATTTAGGTAAAAAACTGCACACCGGTCGTAGCCGTAATGACCAAGTGGCGCTCGACATCAAAATGTGGTGTAAAGAGCGGGTGGCCGAATTGCAACATTCCCTTCGCGAATTACAACGCAAATTAGTGCTCACCGCAGAAAATAACCAAGATGCCGTGATGCCGGGCTACACCCACCTGCAACGTGCCCAACCGATCACTTTCGCTCATTGGTGTATGGCCTATGTGGAAATGTTGGATCGCGATTATTCCCGTTTAGCCGATGCTTACCGCCGCATGAACAGCTGTCCGCTAGGCAGTGGTGCCCTTGCCGGCACGGCGTATCCTATCGATCGCGAACAGCTCGCCAAAGATCTCGATTTCGCCTTTGCTACCCGTAACAGTTTGGACAGCGTATCCGACCGCGATCATATCGTTGAACTACTCTCTGCTGCCTCGCTGAGCATGGTGCATTTGTCCCGTTTCGCCGAAGATATGATTATTTTCAACAGCGGCGAATCTAACTTTGTGGAACTCTCCGATCGCGTGACTTCCGGCTCCTCCCTCATGCCGCAAAAGAAAAACCCTGATGCTTGCGAATTAATTCGTGGTAAAGCGGGACGTGTTATCGGTGCGTTAAATGGTATGTTAATGACCTTAAAAGGTTTACCGTTAGCCTATAACAAAGATATGCAGGAAGACAAAGAAGGCATTTTCGATGCATTGGACACTTGGCAGGATTGCGTGGACATGGCAACCCTGGTGCTTGATGATATCAAAGTGAACGTGGAACGCACCCGTGAATCTGCTCTCAAAGGCTACTCCAACGCCACCGAACTGGCCGATTATTTGGTTGCCAAAGGCGTTCCATTCCGCGATTCCCATCATATTGTGGGCGAAACCGTGGTATATGCTATTAAGCAACACAAAGCCTTAGAAGAATTGACGATTCCTGAATTTCGTCAATTCTGTGAAAAAGTGTCGGACGATGTATACGACATTCTTTCCTTACAATCTTGCTTAGATAAACGCGCCGCCAAAGGCGGGGTATCTCCGTTATGTATCGCGGAAGCCATTGCAGAAGCAAAAATAAGATTCGCCTAACACTTTTCTTTCAAAAAACCAAATAAAATAAATTTCATATAACTAAAAAAAGCATTTTTTTAGAAAAAATATAAAACAGAACAAAAACAAGAAAAAATTTCATTATTTTTTTGTAAAAATATTTGAAACCGTATGATTTCCTGTTGCATAGTAATTCTGACTTAGCAATATAGCCAAGCGCAAATAAATAATGCAGATACAAACACACTACCAACAGGAGATATTCTTATGTCGAACACAGTTGCCTCCCTTGAAGAATTCTTAGCAAAAATCGAACAACGTGACGGTAACCAACCGGAATTTTTACAAGCCGTACGAGAAGTGTTAACTTCCATCTGGCCATTCCTTGAGAAAAACCCGAAATACTGCTCCGAAGCCTTATTAGAACGCTTAGTTGAACCTGAACGCGCCATCCAATTCCGTGTAGCATGGACTGATGACCAAGACCAAGTGCAAGTCAACCGTGCTTTCCGTATTCAATTTAACAGCGCTATTGGTCCCTTCAAGGGTGGTATGCGTTTCCACCCGTCCGTCAACCAATCCATTTTAAAATTCTTAGGCTTCGAGCAAATCTTCAAAAATGCCTTAACCACATTGCCAATGGGCGGCGCCAAAGGCGGTTCCGACTTCGATCCGAAAGGCAAAAGTGATGCGGAAGTCATGCGCTTCTGCCAAGCCTTAATGACCGAACTTTATCGCCACATCGGTCCGGATACCGACGTGCCGGCAGGCGATATCGGCGTGGGCGCGCGTGAAGTGGGTTATTTAACCGGCATGATGAAAAAACTCTCCAATCAAACCGGCTGTGTGTTTACCGGCAAAGGGTTGAGCTTTGGCGGTAGCTTAATTCGCCCCGAAGCCACCGGCTACGGCTTAGTGTATTTTGTACAAGCCATGTTGGCAGAAAAAGGCCGGGATCTAAAAGGCAAAACGGTGGCAGTTTCCGGCTCCGGCAACGTAGCACAGTATGCCATTGAAAAAGCGATGGCGCTTGGCGCAAAAGTGATTAGCTGTTCCGACTCCAACGGTACAGTAGTTGATGAAGAGGGTTTCACGCCGGAAAAATTAGCTGCATTAATGGACATCAAAAATGCACAACGTGGTCGAGTGAAAGACTATGCAGATAAATTCGGTTTGCAGTATGTTGCAGGCAAACGCCCGTGGTATTTGAAAGTGGACATTGCCCTGCCATGCGCCACCCAGAACGAATTAGAATTAGCCGATGCCCAAACCCTTATCGCCAATGGCGTACAAGTGGTGGCGGAAGGTGCGAATATGCCAACCACCATTGAAGCGACCAGCGCCTTTATTGAAGCTGGCGTGTTATTCGGCCCGGGCAAAGCCGCCAACGCAGGTGGTGTAGCAACATCCGGTTTGGAAATGTCACAAAATGCCCAACGTTTAAGCTGGAGCCGTGAAAAAGTGGATACCAAACTGCACCACATCATGCTGGCCATTCACGAGAACTGTAAAAAATACGGTTCTGACGGCAAAGGCAATATCAACTATGTGGTCGGTGCAAACGTAGCCGGTTTCGTGAAAGTTGCCGATGCCATGTTGGCGCAAGGTGTATACTAAAATCGTATAGAAAAAACATCATAAAATCCCACCGCACTTTCTGTCGAATCAAGATGAAAGTGCGGTTATTTTTTTCAGTAAAATTCGTTATTACACCAAACATTTTGTTCTAAAAATGCAGGCGCTTCCATATTGAATTTTGTTCGATTATCGTGTTAAATCGTCACTAAATCTAAGGTTATAAATATCAGGTAAAAAATCATGTGCCAATTATTAGGAATGAACTGTAACGTCCCGACAGATATCGTTTTTTCCTTTGAAGGCTTCCGCCATCGTGCTGGTTTAACCAACACCCATTCCGACGGTTTTGGGATTACTTTTTTTGAAGGCAAAGGCATACGCGTTTTTCGCGACAACAAACCGGGTTATATTTCTCCTATCGCCGATTGTGTCAAACAATACAACATCAAATCCCTCAATGTCATTGCCCATATTCGCAAGGCGACCCAAGGTGATGTGAATATCGAAAACACCCATCCGTTTATTCGCGAAATTTGGGGCGAGAACTGGGTGTTCGCACACAATGGCAACTTAACCGAATTGCCCGATATGAGCGAATCCATCTGCTAACCAATCGGCACCACCGATTCCGAAACCGCCTTTTGCTATATTGCGGAACAATTAAAAAGTCGCTTTCGTAAAAAAACAAGCGAAGAACAAATTTTCGCCACAATCCAAGAAATCACTAATCAACTGGCGGAACACGGCACATTTAATTTTATTTTATCCAACGGCGAATGGATGATCGCCCGTTGTTCTACCAATTTACATTACATCACCCGCCAAGCGCCTTTCGGCAAGGCGCAACGCATTGATGACGACGGCGTGATTGATTTTAGTAATTACGCTAAAGACGGCGACAAAGTCACCATCATTACCACAGCGCCGCTCACCAAAGACGAAGTGTGGACAAAAATGGAAAACGGCGGTTTCGTCTTTTTCAAAAACGGCGCCAAAGTTTGGTAAATCATCGGCACGCCGAGAACGGACGTCATTGATGACGGCACACTGGGTGAAAGTAAAGCGGCTTAAGTCTCGGTTAATCAATACATAAAATGACACAAATAAAAAGTGCGGTGAAATTTCACCGCACTTTTTCTTCCTATTTATCATTTATTCAAACTCCAATTCCACCGCACTTTCACCTAAAAACTCGACCAACTCGCCGAGGAGTTCATCGGTAGGATTGACCGACCATTGCACGCCCATTTTTACTAAAGCGCGGCCTTGCGGGCTGAGATAGTAAATGTGGACGGGAAGTGTGTTGCCGCTGTAAGGCGCTAAAATGGCCTTGAACTGTTTAATAAATGTCGTGTTAATTTGCTCTTGATTCAGACAAATCGCCAAGCTCTTGGCATAACGGGCACGGGCTTCGTCAATCGTCATCAAATCCCGCACAGACATTCGCAAGCCTTGCGAGAAATCATCAAAACTTACCTGTCCCGACACCACGATCACGGTGTCTTTTTGCAATTTCTCACCGAATTTATCCAGCGTTTCGCCGAACAAGGTCAAATCCAAACGACCGGAGCGATCATCAATGGTAGCAATGCCAATGTGGTTACCTTTTTTGGTCACAGCAATACGCGTATTCACTACCAAACCGCTAGCGGTGCTCATTTGTCCGCGATAATTCGGTGTTAATTCTTTCAGGCGAACCGGGCTGTAATGGGACAATTCTTTTAAATAACGACTCACCGGATGGCTGCTGAGATACAGTCCAAGAGTTTCCCGTTCACCGTCCAAGATGGTCTTTTCCGTCCAAGGGACAATATTGGCATAGGAATGTTCCACTTCCTCATTGGTTTCCGTCAACACGCCGAACATATCCGTTTGCCCCAAGGCTTCGTCTTTAGCGTGTTGATCGGAGGCACGTAGCGCATCCTCCAGATTTCGCTGCAAGGCGGCACGATGCGGACCGAGTTTATCGAAAGCACCAGATTTAATCAGGCTTTCAAACGTGCGTCGATTGATTTTCTTTAAATCCACGCGGGCACATAAATCAAACAGATTTTTGAAAATACCGTCTTTCTCACGGGCTTCCACCAACGCAGCAATCGGCCCTTCGCCCACGCCTTTAATGGCACCGATACCATACACAATTTCGCCGTTTTCATTCACGCTAAAATGATGTTTCCCGGTGTTAATGTCAGGTGGAACGACCTTCAAGCCCATGCGCATACATTCGTCATACAAGCCAACGATTTTGTCGGTATTATCCATTTCCGAAGTCATTACCGCCGCCATGAATTCGGCCGGGTAGTGCGCCTTCAGCCACAGGGTTTGATAAGAAACCAAAGCATAGGCGGCAGAGTGCGATTTGTTAAAGCCATAGCCCGCAAATTTTTCCACCAAATCAAAGATTTTCATGGAAAGATCGCCGTCCACGCCGTTTTTGATTGCCCCCTCTTCAAATACGGAACGCTGTTTCGCCATTTCTTCCGGTTTTTTCTTACCCATCGCACGGCGCAATAAGTCCGCACCGCCCAGTGTGTAACCTGCCAACACTTGGGCAATTTGCATGACCTGCTCTTGATACAAAATAATGCCGTAGGTTGGCTCTAAAATTGGTTTAAGGGATTCATGTTGATAGTTGGCATCAGGGTAAGACACTTCTTCGCGCCCGTGTTTACGGTCGATAAAGTTATCCACCATGCCTGATTGCAATGGGCCTGGTCGGAACAAGGCTACCAACGCGATAATATCTTCAAAGCAGTCCGGCTTGAGGCGCTTAATCAAATCTTTCATGCCGCGCGATTCCAACTGGAATACCGCCGTGGTTTCGGCATTGAGCAACACTTCAAAAGATTGGTGATCATCCAATGGGATAGTGTTGATATCCACCAACGGTTTGCCTTCTTTTTCCATGCGCGCGTTAATCATATCCAGCGCCCATTTGATGATGGTTAAGGTACGTAAGCCTAAGAAGTCAAACTTCACCAAACCAGCATATTCCACGTCATTTTTATCGAAGTGGGTGACCGGATGTTTACCTTCCGAATCGCAATACAGCGGCGAGAAATCCGTAATTAGTGTCGGCGAAATCACCACACCACCGGCATGCTTACCGGCATTTCGTGTGACGCCTTCCAGCTTACATGCCATGTCAATAATGGCTCGTACTTCTTCATCGGCATCGTAAATTTCCTGCAATTTTGGCTCTGCTTCAAACGCTTTGGCGAGCGTCATGCCAGGATCAGGTGGTACTAGTTTAGAAATACGATCCACAAAGCCATAAGGTTGTCCCAGCACCCGCCCCACATCGCGAATTACCGCTTTTGCCGCCATGGTACCGAACGTAATAATTTGCGACACCGCACCGCGTCCATACATTTCGGCGACGTGTTCAATCACGCAGTCGCGTCCGTCCATACAGAAATCCACGTCAAAGTCAGGCATGGAAACCCGTTCCGGATTAAGGAAACGCTCAAAAAGCAAATCGAATTCCAACGGATCCAAATCGGTAATTTTTAACGCATACGCCACCAAAGAACCTGCGCCAGAACCCCGCCCCGGGCCCACCGGAATATTGTTATCTTTTGACCATTGGATAAATTCCATCACGATCAAAAAGTACCCCGGGAAGCCCATTTGGTTGATCACATCCAATTCCACCTGCAAGCGTTCATCATATTCCGGACGGCGCTCAGTACGCACTTTTTCATCAGGGAACAACACTTTGAGGCGCTCTTCCAAGCCCTCTTTGGCGCGTTTCACAAGGTAATCTTCGGTGCTTAAATCACCGGTAGGAAATTGCGGTAAGAAATATTCGCCCAATCGAATGGTCACGTTACAACGTTGGGCAATTAACAGCGTATTCTCCAAAGCGCTTGGCACGTCGGCAAATAGCTCGCACATTTCCTGCTCGGAGCGAAAATATTGTTGATGCGTATAAAGTTTTGGACGTTTCGGATCGTCTAACGTGAAACCATCATGAATAGCCACACGAATTTCATGGGCTTCAAAATCGTCAGCCTGTAAAAAGCACACATCATTTGTTGCCACCACCGGCAACTGCTCCCGTTCAGCCAGTTCTAACGCGGCTTGAATATAACGTTCTTCATCAGGACGACCGGTACGGGTGAGGGTAAGATAAAAATGATCGGGGAAAAATTCACGGTAAAAATCCACCGCACTTTTCAGTTCGTCGGCATTATTTCTTAACAGTTTTCTGCCCACATCCCCACGAACACCGCCGGATAAAATAATGATGCCATCTTTGTGCTCCACCAACCATTGTTGATCGATGTATGGCAAATCGGAATAGCCCCGCTCATACGCACGGGAAAGTAATAATGTGATGTTTTTATAGCCTTCGTTATTTTTTGCCAACAAGGTTAAATGGAAAGGCTCATCACCACATAGTTCGCTTTTCACCAACACATCGGCACCGATAATCGGCTTCACGCCCGAAGACAGCGCTTCGCCGTAAAACCGCACCAAACCGCAAAAGTTGGTGAAATCCGTCAACGCCATCGCTACCATGTTGTTTTCTACACAGGCTTTCACCAACGGTTTCACCTTGGCGATACCGTCAATCATGGAAAAATCACTATGAACCTGCAAATGAACAAAACGTGGCTGCGACATAAACATCCTTAAAATAACAAAAAAGTGCGGTCACAAAATCCAAAGGATTTTGAACGTTGGCTCTACTAACAGTGGCGAAGCCATAAATTATCGCTTTAGCGATGACGCATAATTTTAACGGTATTTTTAGGGGAATTGTAGAGATAATTTGCCGCTGTTTATCAGACTGGCCAAACGTACAATAAATCCCCACAAAACACGGTTTTATTGCTAGAGTTTTGATCTTCAATCGGCTATATTAGCGCACAACTGTTAGCTGATTTTGGATTTTTAACCATGGACCTCAATTTTCATTTTATTCACCGCATTCGTAGCCAAGCAAAAACGTTGGCAAATCGCACCGCACTTCGCTATTTCAAAGACAATAACTGGCTAGATATTTCCTGGGCGGAACTGCAACAACAAATCGATAAAATCTCTCTCGCACTTTTAGCTAATCATATTGATATTCAAGATAAAATTGGTATTTTCGCGCACAATATGCCGCGTTGGACGATTACCGACATCGGTACATTGCAAGTGCGTGCCGTCACCGTGCCGATTTACGCCACCAACACGGCAAAACAAGCGCAATTTATTATTAATAATGCGGATATGAAGATCATTTTTGTGGGGGATCAAGAGCAATATGATCAAGTCATTGAGATTGCCGATGAATGCCCGAAATTGCAGAAAATCGTGGCAATGAAAAACACCATTCATTTGCATGAACACACCAAAGCCTGCCACTGGCAAGAATTCATTGATATGGCGGGCGAGCAATATCAGACGGAATTACAACAACGCTTGGATGGCAAATGCTTGGAGGATTTGTTCACATTAATTTACACCTCCGGTACCACCGGCGAGCCGAAAGGCGTGATGTTGGATTACGCGAATTTGGCCCATCAACTGAAAGCGCACGATCAGGCGCTGAAAGTGGATGATAGCGATGTGTCCCTTTCCTTCTTGCCGTTATCTCATATTTTTGAGCGCGCTTGGGTGGCCTATGTGCTCCATCGCGGTGCCACCAACTGTTATATTGAAGACACCAATCAAGTGCGGTCGGCTTTGACGGAGATTCGCCCGACATTAATGTGTGCCGTGCCACGTTTTTACGAAAAAATTTATACGGCAATTTTAGACAAAGTGCACAACGCACCCCAATTACGCCAATGGATTTTCCATTGGGCAATGGCTATCGGTCGTCAACATTTTGATATTCTTTCAAAAGGACAAAAAATTGGGTTTCTATTAAAACAACAATATGCCCTCGCCAACAAACTGGTACTTGGCAAATTGCGCGCTCTACTCGGTGGGCGCATTCGCATGATGCCATGTGGCGGCGCCAAATTGGAACCGACTATCGGCTTGTTTTTCCACAGCATTGGATTGAACATTAAACTGGGCTATGGCATGACGGAAACCACCGCGACCGTGTCCTGCTGGGACGACGTCAACTTTAACGCCAATTCCATCGGCAGCTTAATGCCGGGCGCAGAAGTCAAAATCGGCGAAAATAACGAAATCCTCGTACGCGGCGGTATGGTCATGAAAGGCTATTACAAAAAACCGCAAGAAACCGCCGAGGCCTTCACCGCCGACGGTTTTTTAAAAACCGGTGATGCAGGTGAATTTGACGCCAACGGCAATTTGTACATCACCGATCGTATTAAAGAGTTGATGAAAACGTCCAACGGCAAATACATCGCACCGCAAGTGTTGGAAAGCAAAATCGGCAAAGATAAATTCATCGAACAAATCGCCGTCATCGCTGATGCGAAAAAATACGTTTCCGCCCTTATTGTGCCTTGCTACACAGCTTTGGAAGAATATGCCAAACAAGTCAATATCAAATATCAGGATCGCTTAGAATTGTTAAAAAATTCTGAAATTATTCAAATGTTGGAGCGTCGAATTAATGATCTCCAAAAAGAATTAGCCGGTTGGGAACAAATCAAACGTTTCACACTGTTACCCCAAGCATTCAGCACACAGTTAGAAGAAATCACGCCTACCCTAAAATTACGCCGAAAAGTCATTTTGCAACGTTATAAGGAGCAGATTGAGGCGATGTATAGCTAACTTCTTTGTTGATTTACCTCTTCATGGTTATTCTCTTTATTTTTTTTAAAACCATTCAATACAGATTAACCGTTATTTAAAAGATTTAATTTTTGTAAATGTATTGAAAATCTAGTTGCATTTAAAACTTATATGCTTAAGATATGCACTCCTCAAATTAGTTTGAATAAATTTTAGCCAAGTAAAATGAAATCTAAATGTTTTCTTCTATACTCGTTATATGGCTGAAACTCTTCAAATTTTTAATTACTAATAAAATTGATCGGTTAATTATTAACGGTAATCTCTCTCTAAAAACGTAAAGGAAAATAAAAGATGAATAAAGTCTTTAAAGTAATATGGTGTAAGGCTTCTCAAACATGGATTGCAGTATCTGAATTATCTAAAGCTTTCTCTCTTTCTACAACTACAGAAACTCCTAAAAAGTCTCTAAACAGCTCTAATAAAACTAAAATATTCATTGCATCAATTCCATTATTGTTCTCCTTTAATGTTAATGCATATATTGCTATTGGTTCAGTAGAAAAAAACACCATAAAATCTGATGGAGCAGAGGCTGCCCCAAGAAAAAATAACAGTGGAAGCCAAGTATTAAATTATTATAATCCTGGTAGCAAATCATATGATGACAAAGATAAGCCTAATAATACTGATAGAAGATACAGTGAAGATGACGCATATGGTATCGCCATCGGTAAAAATACTGATGTGCGTGACTCTCGTCGAGATTCAAATGGTATCGCTTTAGGTGATCATTCTAAAGCTACCGGGGGGCTTGCCATGGCTTTAGGTTCGTTTGCAAAAGCTGAAAAAAATGGAGGAGTTGCTATTGGGACTGCCTCTAGATCAGCAGGAATTAATTCTCTAGCAATGATGCGTCAGTCTGCAGCAACTGGTGATTATTCTACTGCCATTGGCTCTGTTGCTTGGGCGGCTGGCAAATCAAGCTTTGCATTAGGTGCTTCTGCCACAGCAAAAGGCAACCAGTCTATTGCTATCGGTAGCTTAGAACAAAAAGTGTCTCCTAGTGGTTCCGGCGTACCAATTACAAAATATAATGGATTAGACAATACACAAACTAATGGTGATCGTTCCATGGCGTTGGGCACAGCAGCTAAAACCAACGGTGATGACTCATTTGCAATTGGTTATAAAGCCCATACTGGTGAATTTAAAATTGAACACGACAATTACCTTAAAGAGAATGTTACATCCCCAGAACAGTCAAAAAAAGCCAATAAAGCTATTGCTGTCGGCACACGCGCTCTTGCTCAAAAAGAATCATCTATTGCATTTGGTTATGAAGCAAGCTCATTAGGGGTTAACGCAATCTCAATTGGGGCTAATGCAAAAGCTGCTAAAGATAATGTGGTAGCAATAGGTCAAGGTGCTACAGCGACAGAATCAGGCTCAATGGCTATCGGTCAAGGCGCGCAATCTACATTTAAGAATTCATTAGCATTAGGTACAGGCACTGTCGTGAATCATGTCGATGGTGGACAATCTAAGTTTACCTCACAAAATTACGATGTTGAAAATGGTGTAATTTCTATTGCCAATGTAGGTAAAGAGCGCCGTATTATCAATTTGGCTGCAGGACGCAACGATACCGATGCCGTTAATGTTGCCCAATTACAATATGTAAATAAAAATCTAGCAAAATCTATTGGCGGGGACAATTATACCGGTTATAGCGATGCTGATGGACACACCTATCAAGCACCGGTATTCAATATCAAAAATGCTCAATACAACAATGTCAAAGCAGCTGTTGAAGCAGCACAAACAAACTATGTCAGTGTTAATAGCTCAAATAAGGCAAGCGACAGTAATTATGACAATAAAGGCGCGAAAGCTGCAGGTTCTATTGCATTGGGTGACACAACTTCCACTGGTGCGACAGCGACCAATTCTATTGCTATTGGTTTGAATACTAGTGTGACCGGAAGTAATACGGTTGCTATTGGTGCGGGAATTACCGCAACAACCAGTGGTTCTGTCGTTTTAGGAGATTCTTCTTCAACTGAAGGCTCTCATCCAACTGCTAGTGTCAACAGCGCTACTGTTAACGGACATACCTATAACGGCTTTGCCGGCGCAGTAAAAGACGCCGGACATTTTGTAAGTGTCGGTTCAAAAGGCACAGAACGCCAAATTAAAAATGTGGCTGCAGGCCATGTGGCTGCAGATTCAACAGATGCTATCAATGGTTCCCAACTATTCTCTGTTGCCAGTCGTATTGAACAAGGCTTTGGTTTGGAAGCTGAAGAAGGCGGTAGCGTTAATAAAAAATTAGGACAAAATGTTAAAGTCGTTGGCGCTAACAGTAATATTAAAACCTCTGTCAGCAATGGTGAGGTAAAAATTAATCTAAATAATACGCTGGATCTAGGCAGTAGCGGCAGTATCAAGATTGGTGACACCCTCCTTAATAATAATGGCTTAGCTATTACCAACGGCCCGACTATTACCAGCGCAGGAATTAATGCAGGTAATAAAAAAATCACTGGTGTTGCCGAGGGTACGGAGGATAACGACGCCGTTAACTTTAAACAATTAAAAAATGTGCTTGGCGGTGCCGTGTCAACTGAAATCGTTGAGAAAAAAGCCGCTCAAGCCGGCGACGAAAACCTTGCAGATATTACTGTAGCAGACGGTAAAAATGCCGGCGATATGGGTGCTAAATACGAAGTATCCGTGTCCAAAAAAGCAGTACAAAAAGCAGCTCAAGATGCGATTAAAGTCAGCGGTACCTCACCAATTACTGTCAATAAAACGACCGATAATGGTGTAGATGACTATGCAGTTAGCTTTAACGGTACGGAAGCAGCTAAGTCTATTCCATTAACCTATAAAGCCAATGGTAATAATGACAAAACCGTTATGTTGAACAAAGGATTAAACTTTACTGATGGCACAATGACAACTGCTTCCGTTGCAAATGACGGGGTTGTGAAATATGACGTTAATTTATCTACAATTAAAGTAGAAAACGGCAAAGCAGCAGTAGCAGGAACACCAGTTAACGGCGCAAACGGTACTGATGGTAAAGATGGCGTAGCAACAGTTCAAAATGTGGTAGATGCCTTAAATAAGGCTGCATGGACAGTCGCCGCGTCTAAATCAGAAGGTGAAGTTGCTGGGAATGCGTCTAAAGAAGTTAAAAATGGCGATACGGTGACATACGATGCCGGTAAAAACATCAAAATCACACAAAACGACAAGAAATTCTCCTTTGCAACAAAAGATGATGTTGAATTTACCTCTGTTACTACAGGGAATACCAAATTAACCACTAACGGTGTAGAAATTACTAACGGCCCTAAACTTACACAAGCAGGTATAGACGCCGGTAATAAGAAAATTACTGATGTAGCAGATGGTAATGTTGCAGCAGGCAGTAAAGATGCAGTGAATGGCGGTCAATTATTTGCTGAAACAGCCAAAGCTAAAACAACCGTAGATAAAGGTGATGAGAATATTCAAATCACGCCTGAAACTGCGACTGACGGACATACAAATTATAAAGTAGCGTTAAAACCCAGCTTAACTGTTGGACCAAAAGAAAGTGGTCATCCAATTACAATCAATGGTAATGATGGTCATATCACCGGCTTAACCAATAAGGATTGGACGGGAACACCAACAAGCGGTCGCGCAGCGACAGAAGATCAATTATCTGTAGTCGATAAAAAATTCGACAATAAAGTATCTTTAGGTGGCGATAACGGTAGTACCACAGAAAAAGCATTATCCAACACCGGTGGTATCAAATTTAATATCAAAGGTGGAGACAGCCAAAAATACGTGACAACGACAGCTTCCAGTGATGATGTAACCGTAGATCTTGCACAAGCAACTAAAGATAAGATCGACAATGCAGCAGATAAAAATCTGTCCAATATTACCAATGACGGTAAAAAAGCCATTACCGGTTTAGGCTCTATTGTAGAAGCGGCTGACAACACAATTACGGTGACAAACGAAACCAATAATGTGACAGGTCAAAAAACCTACAAAATCAAAGCTAATATTCCAAAACCGGAAAAAACAGTGATGGCTCCTGGTAAAAACACAGTCCTTGATGGAGATGGTTCAGCAGCAAATCCATTTAAAGTCGATCTAAAAGATAACTTAGAACTAGGTCAAAAAGATGCCAATGGCGTGACTGGGAAAGATTCATCCATTAAAGTTAATGGTAAAGATGGCTCTTCTGTCGCGATTAATGGTAAAGACGGCTCCATTACGTTAAACGGCAAAGATGGCGCAAATCCGGTTAGTCTCAAAACTACCCAAGGTCCTGCCGGCTTAAATGGAACCACTCCTAAAGATCGTTTAACAGTGAATAATGAATCCGTCGCTACACTTGAAGACGGATTACAATTTGCTGGTGATAATGGAACTGATAAAGTCATCAATAAAAAGTTAAACCAAAAACTAGAAATTGTTGGCGGTGCTGATAAAACCAAGCTATCTGATAACAATATTGGCGTAAATGCGAATAATGGTAAATTGGAAGTGAAATTAGCCAAAGAGTTAAATAACTTAACCAGTGCACAATTTAAGGATGGTGATAATACAACCGTTATTAATGGTAAAGGTATGACTATTACTCCTAAAGATCCTGCAAAAGCAGTCAGCGTAACAGATAAGGGACTGAATAATGGTGGTAATCAAATCGTCAATATTGATAGTGGCTTAAAACAAGCTAATGGTTCAACAGTTGCCTTAAAAGATGCTTCAGGCAATACCTTAAAAAACGCAGTGAATGTCGGTGATTTACAAAAATCTATCAACGACATTACTGATGTAAACAAAAATGGTGGCTTCGGTTTAGCAGATGAGAAGGGCACAACAGCTAAAGCTAACTTAGGTGAAACAGTAAAAGTTAAGGGTGACGGTAGCATCACAACCAGAGTTGTCAACGATAATGGTAAACCGGCACTACAAGTTGGCTTAGCTAAAGATGTTACGGTTGGTGACAACACCAATCCGGGAACAATTACCGTTAAAGGCGAAAACGGCAAAAACGGGGTTTCCATTAATGGTAAAGAGGGCTCTATTGGGCTAAATGGTAAAGATGGAGCTAATGCATCCATTACTGTGGCGCAAGGAAAAGCCGGTGTTGATGGTAAAGACGGTGAAAGTAAAACTCGTATTACCTATGAAACAACTAATCCTGACGGTTCCAAAAACTCAGAACAAGTTGCAACCCTTAATGATGGTATGAAATTTGTCGGCAATGATGGAAAAGTGGTTACCCGTAAATTAAATGATACACTGTCCATTACTGGTGGTATCAACGACCAAGCTGTTTTAGCAGATAATCAGCAAGTTTCTGGTAATAACATTGGTGTTCGTTACAAAAAACAAGGCGGTTTGGAAATGGTCATGAAAGAGCGTCCTGAATTTTCTGGTGTAGTCGTTAACGGTAAAGATGGCAAAGATGCTTCGGTAACCTTTGCTAAAGACGGTAAAGACGGAATGTCGCTTGTGGGAGGCCGCGATGCTAAGGGCAAAGATGCCATAACAATCAAAGGTAAAGATGGTAAAGACGGGGTTTCTTTCAAAGAAGATGGCCGTATAACTAACGTTGCCGACGGTGTAGATGACAAAGATGCTGTAAACAAATCACAGCTGGATAAAAGTATTGCTCAAGCCAAATCCAATGTTAATGCGGGTAAAAACATTACCGTTACACCTCAAAAGAACGCAGATGGAAGTACAACATACACCGTTGAAACCAAAGATGATGTTGAGTTTACCAGCGTAAAAAGCGGTGATACCACTATGGACAACAATGGTATAAGTATTACTGGTGGTCCAAGTGTTACCAAGGATGGCATAAATGCTAGTGACAAGAAAATTACCGGTGTAAAAGACGGTGATATTTCAGCAACGAGTAAAGATGCGGTAAATGGTAGCCAATTACATCAAACCAACCAAAATGTAAACAATTTGACGACAACAGTAAATAAAGGGCTCAATTTCCAAGGAGATAACCAAGAAGTTACTGTTAATCGTAAATTAGGTGATCAGCTCAATATTCGTGGTGGTGCAAATCCGAAGAAACTCACTCAAAACAACATTGGGGTAGTTGCGGATAAAAATGGCACAATGACCGTTCAAATGGCGAAAGATGTCAATCTTGGACCGGATGGTAGCCTCACTGTAGGAAATACGACTGTTAATAACGATGGCATTGCAATTAAAGGTGGTCCAAGCATGACCCAGTCAGGCATTAATGCCGGTGGCAAACGCATTAGCAATGTTGCTCGTGGGAAAGCACCAAATGATGCAGTCAATATGAGCCAATTACATGAAGTCGGCAATGCTATTAATAACCGAATTGATAATATCGATAATCGTGTTAATAAAATGGATAAACGACGCAAAGCAGGTACAGCCTCAGCTCTTGCAACGGCCGGTCTCATGCAGCCACATAGAGACGGACAATCCGCATTAGTTGCCGCGGTTGGTCAGTATCAAGACGAAACCGCAGTAGCTGTAGGTTACTCACGTATTTCCGACAATGGGAAATATGGTGTGAAAGTCTCCTTCAGCACCAACTCCCGAGGCGAAGTCGGTGGTACTGCTGGTGCCGGATATTTCTGGTAATTTACTAACCTATTAACTTAACTAATGCAAGTGTGGTCAAGATTTATAATGAATTTTGACCGCACTTTTTTCTATGAACCATAAAATGTTCTATGTGATCAAAATCACAAAATAATAAAATTCTTTATTTTTTCTTTTCCTGCAAATATTCAGTAAAACCAGTTACTAACTTACCTCATCGTATTTCTAGTGTTCAAAAATCAGAATACACTATATGTTGTGTATTGAATTTATCAAAATATCTATATATAGTATTACCCATTTTAAAAACATACTAAATATAGGCAACTAACATGGGTACATTTTTCGTCATTAAACGTGATGGTTCACGTATTGGGTTTGAGATTCAACGCATTATTAATGCCATTAAAAAGGCGGCTCAAGCAGTGGGTATTCAGGATGAGCGCTTTTGTCATGACATTGCACAAAAAGTCAGTAATGACATTTTTGCCCATCATCAGCAAGAAATTGACATTAGTCACATTCAAAAAATTGTAGAAAATCACCTGATGGCAAGCCGATATCCGCAAATTGCACGCGCTTATATTGAATATCGTCACGAACGTGATATGGCGCGTGAAAAACGTAGTCTATTGACGAAAGAAATTGAGGGGTTGATTGAACAAAGTAACGTAGAATTACTCAATGAAAATGCGAATAAAGACGCCAAAGTGATCCCAACTCAACGGGATCTATTGGCAGGCATCGTGGCGAAACATTATGCAAAGCGTTACATTTTGCCACGTGACGTAGTCGAAGCACACGAAAAAGGTGAAATCCACTATCACGATTTGGATTATTCACCATTTTTCCCGATGTTTAACTGTATGTTAGTCGATTTAAAAGGCATGTTGACCCAAGGCTTTAAAATGGGCAACGCAGAAATCGAACCACCAAAATCTATCGGCACTGCTACTGCCGTCACGGCTCAAATCATTGCCCAAGTGGCTAGCCATATTTACGGCGGTACCACCATTAACCGAATTGACGAAGTGCTTGCGCCTTATGTGCAGTTAAGCTATGAAAAACACCTGAAAAACGCGGAACAATGGCATATTCCGGATGCGCAAGGATATGCGCAAGCATTAATTAAAAAAGAATGTTTCGATGCATTCCAGTCCCTTGAATATGAAGTGAATACCTTACACACCGCCAATGGACAAACACCGTTTGTCACCTTTGGTTTCGGCCTCGGCACAACATGGCAAGCACGTTTAATTCAAAAATCGATTTTACAAAATCGAATTCGCGGTTTGGGCAAAAACCACAAAACACCGGTATTCCCGAAACTGGTCTTTACTCAACGTAAAGGGGTTAATTTAGAGTCAAACGACCCGAATTATGACATCAAACAACTTGCGTTAGAATGTGCCAGCAAACGGATGTATCCGGATATTTTAAATTACGACCAAGTCATCAAAGTTACCGGTTCCTTTAAAGCACCAATGGGTTGTCGCAGTTTCTTGGGTGCTTACGAAGAAAATGGTGAACAAATCCATGACGGACGTAACAACCTTGGCGTAGTGAGCCTCAATTTGCCACGTATCGCCATTGAAGCTAAAGGCGATGAAAAACGATTCTATGAAATATTGGATCAACGCTTGGCTTTGGCGAAAAAAGCCTTAATGACCCGCATTGCTCGTTTGGAACACACCAAAGCCCGCGTAGCCCCGATTCTCTACATGGAAGGCGCCTGTGGCGTGCGTTTGAAAGCAGATGATAACGTGGCACAAATCTTCAAAAATGGCCGTGCATCCATTTCTCTAGGCTATATCGGTATTCATGAAACTATCAATGCGTTGTATCACCAAGGGCATATTTACGATGACGAAATGCTACGTGAAAAAGGCCGTGCCATCGTGGAACATTTAAGCAACGCGGTTAAACAATGGCGCGCCGAAACAGGCTATGCCTTCAGCTTATACTCCACCCCGAGTGAAAACCTGTGCGACCGTTTCTGCCGCCTTGACACCAAACAGTTCGGCGTTATCGACGGCGTGACCAACAAAGGCTACTATACCAACAGCTATCACTTGGACGTAGAGAAAAAAGTCAATCCATACGACAAGTTAGACTTTGAAATGGTTTACCCACCATTGGCTAACGGTGGTTTTATTTGCTACGGCGAATACCCGAACATTCAACATAACTTGAAGGCATTGGAAGACGTGTGGAATTACAGCTACGACCGCGTGCCTTACTACGGCACCAACACGCCAATCGACGAATGCTACGAATGTGGTTTCACTGGTGAATTTGAATGCACCAGCAAAGGTTTCACCTGTCCGAAATGTGGCAACCACGACAGCGAAAAAGTTTCCGTCACCCGCCGCGTCTGCGGCTACCTAGGCAGCCCGGATGCCCGTCCGTTTAATGCAGGGAAACAGGAAGAGGTTAAGCGTCGGGTTAAGCACATGTAGTAATTCCTACTTTCTTGCTTGTGCAAGAAAGTAGCAAAGAACACACCCCGAATAAGCCGCTATTCTTCGCTTGATTACAAGTTTCTTCACGGAAATTTTCGAACTCGCTACGCTCAAACAAAGCGAAAATTTCCTAAAACTTGTAAGTCGCTCAGGCGTCTTATACGGGGCTCTAATTTATTTGAGCATTATTCCAGAAAAGTGCAGTTATTTTTTTAAGTGTTTTTCAATAAAAATACATGAAAATTTCACCGTGCTTTAAAAATCATAAATGAATTACCTTCTTTACCGTCTTTATTCAACTGAATTTTTAGAAAACAGGGCAAAGCAGGGCGTTTTTCTTTTGATTATTTTTCTTTGACGAAACAATAACGAAGATAAATCAATATGAACTACCTCCAATACTATCCCGTTGACATCGTCAACGGCGAAGGCACGCGTTGTACGCTTTTTGTCAGCGGCTGTACTCACGGCTGTAAGGGTTGTTATAACCAAAAAAGCTGGTCGTTTAGCGCCGGTGTGCCGTTTGGTAGTGAAATGGAAGAACAAATTCTCAACGATCTCAAAGACACCCGTATTAAACGCCAAGGTTTGACCCTCTCCGGTGGTGACCCTTTGCATCCGAGAAACGTAGAAGCACTGCTTCCTTTGGTTCAACGGGTAAAACGGGAATGTCCCGACAAAGATATTTGGGTCTGGACTGGCTACAAATTAGAGGAGCTGGATGAATATCAATGTCAAATGTTGCCTTATATTGATGTGTTAATTGATGGCAAGTTTATTCAAGAACAGGCAGATCCCAGCTTGGTTTGGCGTGGTTCAGCTAATCAAGTGATACATCGCTTTAAACAAGTCAACCCAAGCCGATTTGCTCACAATCAAACACAGGATCTCATTCAACGGTTTAAAATTTAAATACAGCTATTTCAATAGTATTGTGGAATTTACATAGTTTCTATATAGATAGAAAAACACCACAGAGTAGTCTCCTGCGGTGTTTTTATTTTCGAAAGTGCGGTGAAAAATAACCATATTTTCGACCGCACTTGATGTAGTAAATTACTTACCGATACAAAACGAACTGAAGATATTCGTCAATAAATCATCGGAAGTAAATTGCCCGGTAATTTCGCTTAAAGCACTTTGCACTAAACGGAGTTCTTCCGCCAACAATTCACCGGCATGGAATTCCGTGAGTTGCACGTGGCCAATTTGCAAATGCTGTGCCGCCTGTTCCAAGGCTTCCAAATGACGACGACGGGCCAAGAAACCGCCTTCCATACCGGTTTGATAGCCCATGGATTGTTTTAAGTGATCGCGTAATATTTCCACACCACGTTGCGTTTTTGCCGACAAACTCACCACAGTATATCCCTGCTCCTCATACAGTCCCTCTTGCTCACCGGTTAAGTCTGCTTTATTACGAATAATCGTGACAGGAATATGGTTTGGTAATTTTGCTAAAAATTCCGACCGCACTTTGCTTAAGTCTTGCTCCGTATCACTACCATCGAGCATCAATAAAATACGATCTGCCTGCTCGATTTCATTCCACGCACGGGAAATCCCTATGCGTTCTACTTCATCAGTGGCTTCACGCAAACCTGCGGTGTCGATAATGTGTAAGGGCATGCCATCTAAGTGAATGTGTTCACGCAATACATCTCTCGTCGTACCCGCAATGTCTGTCACGATGGCAGCCTCACGTCCGGCAAGGGCATTCAACAAACTGGACTTGCCCGCATTTGGACGGCCTGCAATAACCACTTTCATGCCTTCCCGCAAAATGGAACCTTGTTTTGCTTCGGCTCGAACACCATCCAGTTGCGCAATAATGTCGTTCAAATAGCTTTCAATTTTGCCATCGGCCAAAAAATCAATTTCTTCATCAGGGAAATCAATCGCGGCTTCCACATAAGTGCGCAAATAAATAACAGAATCTACTAACTGATTCACTTTATTGGAAAACTCGCCCTGCAAAGATTTCAGTGCGGAACGCGCCGCCTGTTCGGAGCTGGCATCGATTAAATCGGCAATAGCTTCCGCTTGCGCCAAATCTAATTTATCGTTTAAAAAGGCCTGTTCGGAAAACTCGCCCGGCCGTGCCAAACGAATGCCATCGATACGCAAAATCCGTTTTAGCAGCAAATCCAATACCACCTGTCCGCCGTGCCCTTGGAGTTCAAGCACATCTTCACCGGTAAAAGAATTCGGGCTTTTGAAATACAGTGCAATACCCTGATCGAGCAGAGTGCCGTCTTCATCTTTAAACGGCAAATAATCTGCCATTCTCGGTTTTGGACATTTCCCTAACACCGCTTGCGCTACGTCAATAGCTTTGGGGCCTGATACACGTAAAATGCCAATACCACCTCGACCCGGGGCTGTGGCTTGAGCTACGATTGTTTCTTTCATAAGTCTGCTCTCAAAACGTTTGATTTTTTTCTTCACAAGCTCGCTTGTTCATCCCTTACGGTACCGTTGGCAGAGCCAACGTTCAAAAAGCGTTGCGTTTTGTGACCGCACTTTATGACGCAAAAGTGCGGTCATTTTTTCATGCATTTTTTAACTAAAATAAAAGGCACAATGCGTGCCTTTTAATTCTCTAGATTTCGCTATTTTTTATAACGGGTATGTAACCCTTTTTTCTCTAAACCACGATAAATCAATTGTTGCTGAATAATCGTGATTAAGTTGGACACCAACCAGTAAAGTACCAATCCTGCCGGGAACCAAAGGAAGAACACCATGAAGATTAACGGCATGAAGTTCATGATCTTTTGTTGCATTGGATCAGCAACCGGTGTTGGTGACATTTTTTGTAACAAGAACATGGAGGCGCCCATTAAAATCGGCAGGATGTAATACGGATCTTGCGCAGACAAGTCTTGAATCCAACCAAAGAATGGTGCGTGACGTAATTCAACGGCTTCCATAAACGTCCAATACAAGGCAATGAAAATCGGCATTTGTAATAACAACGGCAAGCAACCGCCTAATGGGTTTACTTTTTCGTCTTTATACAACTTCATCATTTCTTGGCTCATGCGTTGACGGTCTTCACCGAAGCGTTCACGCATCTCTTGCAATTTCGGTTGCAACATACGCATTTTGGCCATGGAAGTATATTGTGCTTTGGTCAGTGGATATAAAATCGCTTTTACCACTAAAGTCACACAAATGATCGCCAAGCCCCAGTTGTGTACTAATTTTTGAATGAAAGTAAGCAACCAGAAAAGCGGTTTTGCAATAAACCAAGCCCATCCATAGTCAACGGTTAAATCTAAATGATTTGCCACTTCACCCATTTCATTTTGCAGTTTTGGACCGGTCCATAACTTGCTGGTCAAGGTTTCAGTGCTATTTGGTTGAATAACGGTAACCGGACCACGATAACCAATAGAGCCAGTATTATTGGCTTTGTCGGTTAATGTATAAAGTTGGTTATCCGCATCTTGATTCGGGATCCAAGCAGACACGAAATAGTGTTGTAAAATCGCTACCCAACCCGCTTTTGTGTTGATAGATAAATTTGCGTTTTCCATATCACTGAAACTGTATTTTTTGTAATTAGTTTCAGAAGAAGAATAAGCACCACCGGTATAAGTTGGCATCGCCACACTACCGGAGCTATCCACTAAAGAGTGTCTTAATTGGCCATAAGGCTCAACTTCAATGGCTTTATCGCTTTGGTTATTAATTTCATAGTTAACCGCAACATCATATTGACCACGTTTTAAAACGAACACTTTACGATAAGTCACACCATCGCGTTGGAAAGTGAAAGGAACAACCAATTCATTTTGGCCTTCCGCTAATTTGAAAGAAGACCCTTCCACTTGATACACGGCACGAGCGGATTTGGTGTCAATACCGTCTTTGCCGATTAAACCGCTTTGTGCGACATAAGTATGTTGTGGTGTGTTTTGTAATAACACGAATGGTGTTTTGGAATCCAATTCGGCGTCATATTTTAACAATTCGGAACCAACAACATCACCACCGACAGTATTGATTTGCAAACGAAATACATCATTTTCTAAAGTAATAACATTACCTTTGGTTTGAGTTTCGTTGACTACTGCGTTGGCATTAGAATTTGCAGAAGACGGAACATCAGAAACGGCTGTTTTTGCTTGTTCGGTAACAACCGGTTTTGGTGTGTGATAATCAAGCTGCCATTGCTGATAAACAATAAAAGACATGAAGAGTAATGCGATGACCAACAGGCCGCGTCTTGAATCCATTATTTATTCTCTGTTTTGTTATTATTGATCTTTGGTGGAACGGGATCGTATCCACCCTCACTTAAAGGATGACATTTTAATATACGTTTTATCGTAAGCCAACCACCTTTTAGCAGGCCGTGTGTTTTTAACGCCTCAATACCATAGCAGGAACATGTTGGTGTAAAACGACAGCGAGGGGCGATTAACGGACTAATAACAACTTGATAAACGCGAATTAATCCGATGAGAATTTTTGCGCCAAGTGAATGTGACGTAGCCATAATTTATCAAGGGTTTGCCATAAAGTGCGGTTGTCTAAACGACCGATTCCTTGTTTCGCGACAATGACAAAATCATAAGACGGTAAACTATGTTGGCTCAAACGAAAAGACTCACGGCATAAACGTTTAATACGATTACGCGCATTCGCTCGTTTTAAGTGCTTTTTAGCGACAGTTAAACCTAAGCGTGGATGCTCAAGATTATTTTTACGGGCAAGAATTGTAATTTCAGGTGAACTAGCGCGGAACGGCTGTTGGAAGACGTATTTAAAATGTTCGGGAGTTAACAAACGTAACTCCCTAGGAAAGTTTAGCTTAACCACATTAATATGCGATTAGGCAGATAAACTTTTACGACCTTTAGCACGACGACGGGCTAAAACTTGACGGCCATTTTTAGTCGCCATACGAGCACGGAAACCGTGAGTACGGCTACGTTTTAATACAGAAGGTTGAAATGTGCGTTTCATTATAGTGTACCTAAGAAAATAGTTAACTAACTGTTTCTATTTTAAACGTTTTCTAAAACGTTCAAAAAAACAAGGATTATCAGAAAATAAGGAACGGAATTGTAATCATAAATTCATCGTTCGTCAAATGAGATAAGGAAAAAACTTGGGAGTCTGGTTAAATTTTCCTCATCTACCGCGTTTGAAAGCGACGGAATTATACGTTTTTGGTTAAAAATGGCAAGCAACCTTTTTTGCTTTTTTTGAACACAGGTTGGAGATCTTTTTTTTCCTTTATTGTAAAATGATCGTCCTTCCAACCGCACTTTTAGTCAAAGATCCAATGTTTATGATCTTCTGCTACGATTTAAGTTATATAAAAACAAAGACATAGCTGGTTGGCAAGTAACCTACGGAAAATCATAAACCAATATACAAGGGATACGTAAAGTGGAAAACCAGCCTAATTCTCTCTGGCAAAATTGCCTGCTGCAAATTCAAGACAAAATTCCTGCTGACGATTTCAAAATTTGGCTTTATCCATTACAGGCTGATGTGACGGCAAATAGTATCTTACTTTATGCGTCAAATGCTTTTGTGCAAAAATGGGTGATCGATAATTATCTGCCGTTAATTACCGATATTGCCCAACAAACCAGTGCTAATCCTAACCTGACCGTATCGATTATTGAAGGTATTAAACCCGCCGCACCGAAAGCAGTCACAAAATCCAAAACGACGAGTACGCCAACTGAAGAAAAAGGTTCGAATAAATCCACCTACAACTCAAATCTTAACACCAAATTAGTGTTTGATAATTTCGTAGAAGGGAAATCTAACCAACTTGCCCGCGCAGTAGCACAAAAAGTGGCGGATAACCCTGGCGAACAAACGGCCAACCCGTTATTTTTATACGGCGGCACCGGCTTAGGTAAAACCCACTTGTTACACGCCATAGGCAACGGCATCATAGCGAATAACCCTAATGCTCGAGTGGTGTATATTCACTCCGAACGCTTCGTACAACAAGTCGTTACTTACATACGAGACAATAAAATGGAAGAATTCAAAAAATTCTACCGCTCTTTAGACGCCTTGTTAGTCGATGACATTCAATTTTTTAGCGACAAAGAAAAAACCCAAGAAGAGTTCTTCCATATTTTCAATACCTTATTTGAGCGCGGACGCCAAATCATTCTGACTTCTGACCGTTATCCACGTGAAATTGAAAAAATTGAAGAACGTTTAAAATCCCGTTTCGGCTGGGGATTAACTACGGCTATTGAACCGCCTGATTTAGAGACTCGCGTTGCTATTTTGATGAAAAAAGCGGATGAAAATAACATTGAATTGCCACACGATGTTGCGTTTTTTATCGGTCAGAAATTACGTACTAATGTGCGTGAATTAGAGGGTGCATTAAACCGGGTAAAAGCCATGCAGGAGTTTAAAGGCGAACCAATCACGATTGATTTTGTGCGCGAAACACTCAAAGACATGTTAGCGCTACAAGATAAGTTAGTGACCGTAGATAATATTCAAAAAGTGGTTGCTGAATATTACCGCATTAAAGTATCCGATTTAAAATCCAAAAACCGCTCACGCTCTATCGCACGCCCACGTCAAGTTTCTATGGCATTAGCCAAAGAATTGACCAACCGTAGCTTACCGGAAATTGGTAAATCCTTCGGCGATCGCGATCACACCACGGTATTACACGCTTGTCGCAAAGTTGTGGAATTGCGGGAAACCGAGCCGGATATCCAAGAAGATTGGGCTAATTTAATTCGAATTTTATCCGTATAGGAGTCATGCGATGCAATTTATTATTTCTAGAGAAAATTTATTAAAGCCATTACAGCAAGTGTGTGGCGTATTAAATAGTCGCCCGAATATTCCTGTGTTAAATAACGTCTTACTGCAAATTGAAAATAATCAATTAAACATTACCGGCACAGATTTAGAAGTGGAGCTTTCCACCAAAACGCCATTGCTTCATGCAGAACAAGACGGCAAATTCACGATTCCGGCAAAAAAATTCTTAGATATTTGTCGTAGTTTGCCGGAAAATGCGGAAATTACCGTCACATTTGAAGAAGATCGTGCTATTGTACGTTCTGATCGCAGTAAATTTAATTTATCCACGTTGCCGGCAGAAGATTATCCGAACCTCACGGATTGGCAATCAGAAGTGGATTTCACCCTTGAGCAAGCGACGCTACGCCTTTTAATTGAAGCCACGCAATTTTCCATGGCAAATCAAGACGCGCGCTATTTCTTAAATGGTATGAAATTTGAAACGGAAGGCAATTTATTACGCACCGTTGCAACCGATGGTCATCGTTTAGCGGTTTGTACCATTCCATTAGAACAAGATTTACAAACCCATTCAGTGATTTTACCGCGTAAAGGCGTGTTAGAACTGGCACGTTTGTTGGAACCAAGCGATCAACCGGCGCGTTTGCAAATTGGTACGAACAACTTGCGCATCCAATTAAATAACATCACATTCACGTCAAAACTCATTGACGGTCGTTTCCCTGATTACCGTCGTGTGTTGCCACGCAATGCGACCCGCATCGTTGAGGCAGGTTGGGAAACCTTAAAACAAGCCTTTGTACGTGCGGCAATTTTATCTAACGAACGTTTCCGTAGCGTACGCTTACAACTCAGTGAAAACCAACTTAAAATCACCGCCACCAACCCGGAACAAGAAGTTGCGGAAGAAATTATCGATGTCTCTTACAGCGGAGAAGAAATGGAAGTGGGCTTCAATGTCAGCTATATTCTAGACGTGTTGAATGCGTTGAAATGTAACCAAGTGCGTATGCGCTTAACTGATGCCTCTTCTAGCTGCTTAATTGAAGATTGTGAAGACGCTAGCGCAGAATATGTGATTATGCCGATGCGCTTATAATCTATGGCGATTTCACGTTTAACCGTTGAAAATTTTCGTAATTTACAAGCCGTGGATCTGGAATTGGATCACGGCTTTAACTTTTTGGTTGGCAACAACGGCAGCGGCAAAACCAGCTTGCTGGAAGCCATTTTCTATTTAGGTCACGGACGCTCTTTTAAAAGTGCGGTCAGTAATCGGATTATTTCTTACGATCACCCGCACTTTACCCTCTTCGGGCAAATTCAAGAACAGCAACATCAATGGTCAGTAGGCTTGCAAAAACTACGCCAAGGCAACACACTCGTGAAAATCAACGGCGAAGACGGCAATAAAATTTCCGACCTCGCACACCTGTTGCCCATGCAAATTATTACGCCGGAAGGTTTAAATTTGCTCAATGGCGGCCCAAGCTATCGTCGCGCCTTTCTGGATTGGGGCTTATTTCATCATCACGTGAGTTTTTATAATCAGTGGGCGAGTTTAAATCGTTTACTCAAACAACGAAATGCCGCCTTACAGCAAGTTTCCAGCTATCAACAGATGAAAATTTGGGACGTGGAATTGGTGAAACTTGCCGAGCAAGTAAGCCTGCTAAGAGCCGAATATGCGCAAGCCTTACAACCGGAAATTGAACAAACCTACCGTTTATTCCTGCCGGAACTAGACATTAGCGTGAGCTTTCATCAAGGGTGGGAAAAAGAGCAAAATTATGCCGAATTATTGGCGCGTAATTTTGAACGGGATCGCGCATTAGGCTATACGGTTTCCGGTCCACAAAAAGCCGATTTTCGCTTTAAAGCTAACGGATTGCCGGTGGAAGATATTTTATCGCGCGGTCAGTTGAAATTATTAATGTGCGCACTGCGTTTAGCTCAAGGCGAACATTTGATGCAAAAAAAACAGCGCCATTGTATTTTCCTCATTGATGACTTTGCCTCCGAGTTGGATCAAACTAAACGTAGTCTTCTCGCCGAACGCCTACAAAACAGCGGCTCACAAGTTTTTGTCACCGCCATTACACAAAATCAGCTCAACGAAATGCAACCGAAAAAGCACCGCACTTTTAAGATCGAGTCAGGCAAAATTGAATCATTATAAAAGAAATTAGCCTCCAATTTGGAGGCTAATCATAAGAAAATCGGTTATTTTTGACTACAAACCGCAATAAAATGCAATTTACGTTCAGGGTCATTAAAGGTTCTAAACATTTTCTTAAACTGATCACGATTTTCTGCTTTCATAGCATTTTTAATGATTTTCAGTGTCCCTAACACGCCTTCGTCATAAATCATTCCTTTTGGCGATAGCAGTGTCATCTCACCGGAAAAGGTTTCGATATTACGAAAACCACTGTCTAAAAACACCTGTTTCCAACCGTCTTTGGTTAATGGCGTTACCGTCACATTGATGGCATTACGCATATTTTCCAAAATAGTTTTATGGTCATCCCCCACTAACATCACATCGTGGGTCAGCAAAAAGCCATTCGGTTTTAGCACACGGAAATATTCGGCAACCGCCTTCATTTTGGCTTCAACAGGCAGCATGGTAAGCATGGCCTCATTAATCACAATATCGAACGTATTATCTTCAAAAGGTAATTTCATCGCATTGGCGCGTTGCACATGAATTTTGTCCTGCAAGTTATTCGCTGCAATATTGGCCTTAGCTTTTTCTAATGCATTCTCATCTAAATCGACACCTTCAATCTGGCAACCATATTCCTTAGCCAAACCGATAGCTGTGGTACACATATTACAAGCCACTTCGAGTACTTTTTTATCTTTACTAAAATCACCGCTCGCAATTAACCAATCGGTGGCTTTACGACCACCCGGACGCAAGCGGGTTTTGCCTAAACGAGCCAAGAAATTATGGCCAATCTCTTCTTTACCCATCTGATTTCTCCTTAATAAAATAGTAACAATTACTATTATAAATAAATATTATTTCGATTAAAGGAAAAAGATAAAAAATTTAAATGACTTTGATAGCTAATAACATACTAAAAATACTCGATTTATTCCCTAGTTAGGTTAGAATATAGGAGGTTTTTTTAACACAAAAGGAGTCAATAAATGAAATTAAAAACTCTCTTAGCTATCAGTGTCAGTGCAATCTGTGCTGCAGGAATGGTCAATGCGTATGAACACAAACATGACCATATGGCACCTACCGGTGCTTCCATTGAAGTGAAAGTGCAACAACTTGACCCGGTTAACGGTAATAAAGATGTGGGTACTGTAACAATTACCGAATCCAACTACGGCTTGGTATTTACACCAAACTTAAGCGGATTAGAAGCGGGCTTACATGGTTTCCACATCCACCAAAACCCGAGCTGCGAGCCAAAAGAAAAAGACGGTAAACTTACTGCAGGCTTAGGCGCCGGCGGTCACTGGGATCCGAAAGAAACCAAAAAACACGGTTTCCCATGGCAAGATGATGCGCACTTAGGCGATTTACCCGCATTAACTGTATTACACGATGGCACAGCCACCAATCCGGTTCTTGCACCACGTATAAAACACCTTGATGAAGTTCGTGGTCATTCCATCATGATCCACGTTGGTGGCGACAACCATTCTGACCACCCTGCTCCACTTGGCGGTGGCGGTGCACGTATGGCGTGTGGTGTGATTAAATAAGCTGATTGTTAGAAATAAAAAAGTGCGGTTAAAAAACGTTGAGAATTTTAACCGCACTTTTATTTTCAAAGGATTTACTTCACCACTTCCGCCGTGTAATTCAATTTATGAATCGCATTAATCAACTGTTCATCAGGCACTTTAGGGTCTTCCACCACAGTAACCGTACCATCTTTAATGGAAGCTTTAGTTGAAATCACGCCGTCAATATTACGCAATTCTTTGTTCACCAAATAAGCACAAAGCTGGCAATTCATTTCTTTCACTTTCAAGACAATTTTCTTTTCTGCTTGTACAGGTGCCTCTTCGGCATACGCAAAAGACAGGGCAAACAAAGAAAACAAAAGTGCGGTGCATAACTTTTTCATTTTTTCGTTCCTAATCAGTTAATTCTAATATCCACGGCAACAAGGTTAAGAAAAATAACATCACGATAAATACGACCCAATATAAAACAATGAGCTTTTTACGGGAAATGTATTTGCTGCAAATAATTCTTTTGGAAAACATCAGTAACCAAAAACCGTAAGCAAAAGCACACAATGACACAATGAGCATCGGCATGCGTAAATAATCATACTCGCCAAAACCAATCAACCATGTAGATGACACACCAAAGAGCAAATAAATCAAAGGTGCAATGCAACACAAGGTGGAAGCCACCGCAGCACTCAGCGCGGTGGCAATGGCAATCCAAAAGGATTTATTGGAGCTTTTTAGAGACGTAGTCATATTTAAATGCTTTCGGGTCAAAGGAATTGAGTGGATCGCCACCCACTTCGGCATACGGATAACCAAAGTTGTTGATTGGCGCCAATTCCGGTTGTGGATACAACTCGAAGTCGCGTGCGTGGTTAAAGCCTACCCAGTTATTTTCCCAGTTACCGAATAAATATTTCGCCACGGCTTGAGTGTCTTTATCTTCCACGGATTTTTTCTCTGCCAAACGCATTTTTGCCACGTCGGCAGAATCCACCGGCACCCAACCGAAGCCGGCCAGATAGAATTCTGCGCGGCAGTGTTGACCGCCACTCACATTCGCCACACCATGTTCATCTGCGCTACCGAATGCGCTTTTAGAATATTTCCCCATTTTCTCCGCCGCACCTAAGCGAATACCGAAAATTTCACGGGCAGGAATCCCTGCTGCACGGGCAAGTGCCACAAAAACGGAGTTAATGTCGGTACATTTGCCTTTTAATACACCGGTGGTTAAGATTTTTTCCACATCGCCATCACCACAGCCTAAAACGGAATTATCCCGTTCCATGTTACCCACAATCCATTGGTGAATCAGCTCAGCTTTTTTCAACGGATTCGTTTCTGCGCCCACAATCTTATCGGCGAATTGTTTCACAATGCCATCGGTTTTAATGTGTTGCGTCGGTTTCAAATATTCCTGCACATCCACAGAATACTGAATGTCTTTCGGTGGCTTGTAATTATCCAAAGCACCTTTTGCCATCGGCTCGCGATCTTTGGTTTCAATCACCATAGTGACTTTTAAATCACCTTTTTGCGTCTCTTTATCCCAAGTCACAAACAAGGTTTTTGCGCCGTATTTGTTGTTTTCCGTCACATAGGCATCCAAATAATTGCCTTCAAAGCGAATAGATTTAACTTGTTGATATTCCCCGTTAAACGGCAACGGCACCCACAAATTAGCCTGACCTAGCGAACCTTTCGGCGCAATTAAATCGTAGGTTTGGGTAAATTCATACAGATGGGAATCGGTGTTGTAATTTGAAATGTGGGTATTGGCATAAGCCATTGAACACGCGGAAAGTACCGCAGTGGCGATAAGATGCTTCATCCTGAAGACTCCTTAGTCGAAATTAAAGTTAAACTTAACATTGCACCACAGAAGTGGATGAACGCTATACTAATGAAAATCCTCCACAAGCTCAACGTGTTTTAGGGATTATTTTTAAACAGAAAAACACTTGGAAATCCGACCGCACTTTAATACGCTAAAACTCGCTTTTACCTGTTCACCAGCATGTTTCTTACACATCAACTTTCCAAATTTGAAATAATCAATATTTTTTGCTATAATTACACCAATAAAAAGAAACAATGTCTTATATTTCTACAAATTATTTCTATTAAATAGTGCTGATTCATAGGCCATCCATTCATCATTTTTAGCTTATTTTTTATACCAATTTTAATCTTTCATCTTTGTTATTTTGATTTTTTATAGGAGAGAATAGTTTTGCCTTTGTCCCGATTTTTACAACGAAAATCCTCTTTTAATCCCTTAGTGATTTGCGTAACGTTATTCTTTGTTTTATTGGTAGTCAGTATCACCTTGGTAATGCCGGAGCAAGCCAATGCGTTGCTGAATGCGGCAAAAAGCAGTATTTTTAAGAATTTCAGTTGGTTTTATATCCTCGGTTTTTCAATTTTCTTATTCTTTTTGTTGACCTTATCCATCAGCAGTTTTGGTAATATCAAATTAGGCATGAATGAGGAAGAGGCGGAATTTGGTTTTTGGGCATGGCTTGCAATGCTATTTGCCGCGGGGATGGGCGTGGGCCTGATGTTCTTTGGGGTGGCAGAACCACTCACGCATTATTTATCTTCTATCACTACAGGCGCAAGCGAACATAAACAGCAGGAAGCCCTGTTGCATACAGTATTCCATTGGGGGATTCACGCATGGGCAGTGTATGCGGTGATTGCCTTAGCGCTAGCCTATTTTGCTTTCCGCTATAAATTACCTTTGGCCTTACGTTCTTGTTTTTACCCACTGTTAAAAGATCGCATTAACGGAAAAATGGGCGATATTATTGATATTTTAGCCTTAATCGCAACACTCTTTGGAATTATCACAACCCTTGGTTTCGGTGCGGCGCAATTGGGCGCAGGTTTAGAACAATTAGGCTGGATTACAGAAAATAGCTTCCCCATTCAAATTGCAATTATTTTTGTCGTCATGGCGATGGCCGTGACCTCAGCCATTTCAGGCGTAGGCAAAGGCGTAAAAACATTGAGTGAAATAAACCTCAGTCTAGCACTGCTCTTAATGATATTTGTGTTGCTTAGTGGCCCAACACTGTACTTACTTTCCGCCTTTAATGACAACCTCGGTACTTACTTAAGTAATTTACTCCAACTTAGCTTTAAAACCTATGTGTATGAACAGAACAACACCGAATGGTTTAGCGGTTGGACGGTTTTATACTGGGCATGGTGGTGTTCTTGGGCACCATTTGTCGGGTTATTTATCGCCCGTATTTCACGTGGTCGTACTATTCGTGAATTTATCTTCGGCGTGTTGGCTGTTCTGTCTCTTTTTTGTGTGATTTGGTTCACTATTTTCGGTGATACCGCTATTTGGATTAACGAACGTTTGGCTAATGGTGCATTAAGCGAATTAATTAACGTACCGGAAAAACTATTATTTAAATTCCTGAATTACTTACCGCTCCCCACTCTCACCGGCTTACTTAGTCTGTTGGTTATCTCGCTGTTTTTCATTACTTCGGCAGATTCGGGCATCTATGTGTTAAACAATATCGCCTCACGGGATAAAAGTTTATCGGCACCCCGCTGGCAAGCCATTATGTGGGGTTTATTAATGTCCATTGTGGCCATTGTATTGATGCGCTCAGGCGGACTTCCGATATTGCAAACCATGACGCTCATTGTGGCGCTACCTTTCATGTTATTAATGCTCATCATGTGCGTGAGCTTATGGAAAGGTTTGAATGCCGATCAAAAATACTTCACCACCAAAGTGACGCCGACCAGTGTGTATTGGAACGGTGAGAATTGGCAAGAACGATTGGAACAGATTCTTAATCAAACCCAAGAACAGGATATTTTGAAATTTCTTAAACGTACTGCACTCCCGGCAATGCGTGAATTGCGTCAGGAACTGATTGGTAAATATGGGTTAAGCGTACATATCAACACCTATTTTGAACAAACCGAACCTGCCGTAGAGTTCATTATTCAGAAAGAATCGCTGCGTGATTTTATGTATGGCATTAAATCGGTGGGTCGTGAAGTGTCCGAACAATTAATTAACGACGATCACCTACCACATATTCAACATAACATGACCTACGAGCCTTACACCTACTTCTTTGACGGGCGAATCGGCTATGACGTGCAATATATGAATAGCCAAGAATTGATTGCTGATATTTTGAAACAATATGAACGCTATTTGAGTTTATTAGCCGATGTGGGACAAGAATTGATGTCTCATCAGCAAACGGAGCTTGCCGAATAACCTTAAATACAGCAATGCCGTCAATTATGACGGCATTTCTTCTCTTTTCAAGCCAATCGCCTGCGCACAGGCATAGGCAGAGCTCCACGCCCACTGAAAGTTGTAACCGCCAAGCCAACCGGCAACATCTAATACTTCGCCGATAAAATACAAGCCTTGCACGTGATTGCTTTCCATGGTTTTGGAGGAAATTTCATGAGTATCCACGCCACCCATGGTCACTTCTGCAGTGCGATAGCCTTCTGTGCCATTCGGTACAAACTGCCAGTGGTGGATTAAATTCACCACATTTTCTAACCGCACTTTGCTTAATTGGGCAATGGCTTCGTCTTGTATAAAACCTTGAGCAAGCCATAATTCCACCAATTTTTTGGGTAATAAACGGCTTAATACGGTTTTTAACTGTAATTTCGGTGAAGATTGGCGCAGTTCGTTTAAATGATGACGAATATCGTTATAAGGCAATAAATCAAGATGAATGCTTTCGCCCGGTTGCCAATAGTTGGAAATTTGCAGAATGGCCGGCCCGGATAAACCACGATGGGTAAAAAGCATTTGGTGGGTAAAGGTTTTGTGCTGATTAGTCGCCGCCACATCTAAGGAAATGCCGGATAACGCGGCATAAAACTTGTCGCATTCGCGCCAAGTAAAAGGCACCAAACTCGCTCGTGGCGCAATGACATGAATGCCAAATTGTTCGGCGATTTGATAACCGAAAGGTGTCGCCCCTAAACCCGGCATAGACAAACCGCCGGTAGCAACGACTAAATGAGTACAATACAATGTCTCACCGTTTGTCACGACAGAAAATCCATTTTCCGTTTTTGCCACAGCAGAAATACTTTGCCGTAAGGCAATCTCCACACCATATTTTTGACATTCCGTCAGTAGCATATTGACGATATCTTCTGCCCCGTTATCGCAAAACAGCTGACCGAGCTCTTTTTCGTGATAAGGAATGCCGTACTCTGCCACTAAACCGATAAAATCCCATTGGGTAAAGCGTTTTAAGGCAGATTTCACAAAATGGGGATTTTGGCTGAGATAACGTTCTGAAGAGAGTTCCATGTTGGTGAAATTACAAAAGCCTCCACCGGACATTAAAATTTTTCGACCTGCTTTCTTGCCGTTATCTAAAATTCTGACTTTGCCACCGCACTTTGCCAATTGCGCCGCACAAAACAAGCCTGCCGCCCCCGCGCCGATAATCAGCGTTTCAATGGCATGCTGGCTCACTGCAACTCTCCCTTCTGCATGAAATCGACCATTTTCATTTTCTGAATGGTGGCACGACGATCCACCGCGGAGTTGCCTGAATCTAAAATTTGCTGCCAATAATCAAGTGCAGTGGAATAATCGCGTGTTTTTAAGGCTTCTGCCGCCAACAAAGATAACGCGGAGACTTCTTTCGGATCTTGTGCCAACGCTTCATTCAAGAATTGTTGCACCTGTGGCGTAATCTGTTGATTTGCCTGAAGATATAATGCCATCGCCATCAAGCCTTGCGTGGTCGGCTGACGGCCACTAATTCTTTCAGCATTGTCATAACAAACAAGGGCGCTATCAAAATCGTTATTCTGCATATACGCGTCACCCAGCTTAATCCAGTTTTCCGCGCTATTCGGATCTTGGCGCAATTTATCCTGAATTTTGCCGATAATCGCCTCGGTTTTATTTTCTTCCGGCGTTTCGAGTTGCTGATTATGTTGTGCAATTTGTTCCTGCTCACCTTGCTGTGCACGAGAAAAGCGTTCCAGAGAAAAATAATACGCGAAAGGAATGGCAAGCAATAAAGCAAAAACCAGGAGCGTCGATTTAAGCTCAAATTTGACCGCACTTTTCTCTTGTAGGGAGTGAAAGTGCGGTCGATTTTCCACCTGTTTTTCTGGTTCAAGCGGTGATGAGCTGCGACTGGAATACCAAATCAACCCAAATGCCACCAACAACAATCCTGCCGGCAGTAACCAAAGCAATGCCGTGTTCCATTGAAACGGTGGCTTATAATTGACGAAATTACCGAAACGCGCGGTCATGGAATCAATAATTTGCTGATTGGTTTTACCTTCATTCACCATGTTATACACCTCGATGCGCAAATCGTAGGCAATAGGTGAATTAGACTCGACTAAATTCTGATTTTGACATTGTGGGCAACGTAAAGATTTCGCCAATTCCACGGCGCGGGTACGATCCGCCTGGTTATGAAATTCAAAGGTATCCACCATTTCAGCAATGGCATTGAGACTGATCAATAAAAAAATTAACGCGAAAAATCGTTTCATGGTTGTAATAGCTGGTTAAGTTGAGGCACGAAAGTTTTTTGCCAAATTTCCCGATCTAATAAGCCGGAATGACGATAACGAATAATGCCGTTGGCATCCACTAAATAGGTTTCCGGCGCGCCGTCCACGCCAAGTTTTAACGCCAATTCACCACGGCTGTCATCAATGACTAAGGTGTAGGGATTGCCCATATGTTGCAGCATCGCAATGCCATTTTGCGGTTTGTCACGATAGTCCACGCCCACGATAGGAATCTCTTTTGCTAACTCAAGCAATAATGGGTGTTCTTGCTGACAATAACCGCACCAGCTTCCCCAAATATTGATCAAAAATGGGCGTTTCGGAAAATCTTTCGGGCTGAGTGTTTGACGATTATCCAATAAACTCGCCTGATAAAACTCAGGTACAGGCTTATCAATTAAAGCGGAGGCAATTTTTTTCGGGTCTTGATTCAATCCCGCCAACAACAAAACACATACACCAAGTAACAATACTAATGGCAGGAAGAAAATCATTTTTCTATTCATCACGTTTTCCTCTTCGCTTCATCGTCAATACAGAACACAATGCACCAAATGCCATCAATACACCGCCGAACCACAACCAACGAATCAACGGTTTATAATGAAGGCGGAACGTAAACTCTCCCTTACCGAGCGGATCCCCCATAACAATATACAAATCGCCCCAAAAACCGCCGGACAGTCCCACTTCACTCATGGTCATGGTACGCACATCATAATAACGGCGTTCCGGCTGTAATTCGGCATACGGCTTACTATTTTCTGTCACGCTAAACGTCGCCACTTCAGCCGTAAAATTTGGGCCGATTTCATTGGAAAATCGTTCATAGTGAAAATTAAATGCACCAAGTTGTTGGCTTTGTTGTAGCGATAAACGTACACCGATTTCACTACCGAAATAACTGCTCATGACGGCGCCCATCGTTGCAATAGCAACACCGCTATGTGCAAAAATCATCGCATAGTGAGAAAGACCTAGCTTACACCAGTTTTGCCACAACGTCGCCAATAACAACCAAATTGCTAAGGTCAGTAGAAAATAGGCTGTCCATTTAAACTGTAACGCGCTGTCATTTTGCATAAAGTGGTGAATGGCCAAATAGGAAAGCAACAACGACGGCAACAATAACCCAGCACGTTTTAATAAAATGCGTTTATCCGCTTTCGCCCAATGCAATCCAAGCGAAATCACCATGGTAATTAACACCAACGCAATCAGCGGAAGGAAAATACTGTTGAAGTAAGGCGCACCAACAGAAATAGAACCCCAATTCATAGCTTGGAATAACATTGGATAGAAAGTGCCGAGAAACGTGCTAACGGTGGCAATGCTTAATAAAACATTCAAAAAAAGCACCGCACTTTCTTTGGAAAGTAACTTTAATTTAACAGCTTGTTGCTGCATATTCGCTTTGAAAGCAAACAAACCGAGCGCACCGACGGTAAGCAAGAAGAAAATAACAAACAGTGCCGTACCACGTTGACTATCTACCGCAAAAGCATGTACGGAAGTCAATGCGCCTGAGCGCACAATGAAAGTGCCGAGTACACTGAGTGCGAAAGCTAAAAGCGAGAAAAGCGTCGTCCAATAATTAAAAATGCCTCGTTTTTCACTGACAATTAAACTATGTAACAGCGCCAAACCTAATAACCAAGGCATTAATGAAGCGTTTTCTACCGGGTCCCAAAACCACCAACCACCCCAGCCAAGTTCGTAATACGCCCACCACGCCCCAAGCACGATACCGAGGGTTAAAAACAACCAAGACACCAATACCCAAACACGCATCACGCGGGCAATTTGGCTTTCTAGATGTTGATGCAACAATGCAGTAATACTCAAGGCAAAATTTACGGCAAAGCCGACATAGCCAAGATATAACAATGGCGGATGAAAAATCAGCCCCACATCCTGTAACATCGGATTCAAGTCCCGGCCTTCCAATGGTGCTGGAAATATGCGTCCATACGGATTAGAGAAAAAAACGATAAAAACAGCAAAGCTAAAACAAATTAAACCTAGAATCACCAAACTCTGCGCCACAAAAGTGCGGTCATTTTTTCGATTAAATAATGCAAACAGCACAACCCAAACAGAAAGTGAAAATAACCAGAACAACATTGAACCTTCATGCCCGCCCCAAGTCGCCGCAATTTTAAAGAAAGTCGGCAATTGAGAATTCGAATGGGCTGCGACATATTCCAACGTAAAATCATCGGCCGCAAAGGAATACGCCAAAATGGCAATGGCGGCTAAAGTAAATAAGCCGAAGCAATAACTTAATCCCCAAGCCAATTGGGTAAGCGAGGGCTTACGTAACCAAAGCCCGAGTTGTGGAACGACCGAGAGAAGAAGCGCGCTCATCATAGCAAGAAGAAGAGAGATAAAGCCAAGTTCGGGGATCATAAAATAATCTCGTGTGTTTTAGGTTGTCATGTTGGTTTGGTGGATGATCACTTCAGGTTTCGCCTGCATTTTATACCTCCTCTTTAACAAAGAAGAGGTTAGGAGGAGATTTTGACGATATTGAACAACCTATAAGGTTGAAATCACTTCTGCCAAATCTCCCCTTCCCCTCTTTGCTAAAGAGGGGAAAGTTAGATAAAAACGTTTAAAGTTTTAACCGCACTTTACTCGTAGAAAGAACAAATCAGGTTCCCTTCTTTGCCGCCTTTGTGGAGTTGAATTTGTAGGAAAATTTTCGCTTTGTTTGAGCCACTCAGGTGGCGAGTTCGAAAATTTCCGTAAAGCAAATTCAATGGAACAAAGGACAAAATGCAACGCATTTTGAGTGTTTGCTATGCCAACGCCCCCGAAGGGGTGAGCAAGTCAGCTATGCTGAGTTGCGAATAAACAAGGCAAAGCAGGGTTGCCTTTCTTTTGGTTACTTTTCTTTGGCAAAGCAAAGAAAAGTAACGACAAACAAAAAGGCGTATTTTACTACGCCTTTCAATATAAATAAAAACCTTATCACGCGGTTGTAAGCTGTCCTGCGTACAAAATAAAGTACCGCAAACACAACACCCCAATCAAGTCGAAAATCGACACAAAAATGATAAAGTTCTTGTTGTATTTTAAGCTATCTTTCGCGGCTAAGTTCCCCAAGAGCGGGATGACGATACCAATAAAGAATACCCCAATCCAGAAGACTGCGCCCCAGAAGCCGGATAAAGCATTTTGTAACGCAACAACTTTTTGACCGCCACCAAAATAAAGCCCGACAAAAAAACATACCAATAAACCAAGTTCGGTCACCATAATCGGCACTTCAAATTTATGAATGAAGTGAGATTCGTGGGAATCACCTCTTAATTTACCTGCAATCAGGATAAATAAGAAGGTAGCTGCGATACCTGATGATGTACCAGAGGCTAAGAATAGCGCTGGTAATACTGGATTATTCAACATCGGATAGCTAATTAACGCGGAAAGTAAGAAACCTGTATAAGCCCCTAATACAGCGGCTAAAATGAACAGGATAACTTCACATTCACCTACCAAGCGTTCAAAAGCGCCAATCCATTTCACTAAAAAACCAAACTTCGGCATGAAACGGTTGATAAAGGCAGCAATGTCTTCTTTGAAAATCACTGCGCACCATAACACAAGGAAGAGCATATACACTTGGAATAACATTACCCCCATGGACATTACGGAATTAAATTGATAATTAAACATCAACTTCCAGAACGTCCAAGGACGAGCCAAGTGGAAAATTAACAGGATTAAACCGATTAGCGTCGGTACGCTACCCAATACGGCAGCAGCACGGATAATCCAGTTTTTGCTTGGATTTTCAAGTTTATGACTACGTTTATAAGCGATTGCTAGTTGTACTGCACCGGAGGAAATACCAAGCAAGAACAGATAGATAGCAATTGTTGAATCCCACACCAAATTTGGTGTGTGAAACGGAACAGGATAATCTAATGTCATCTTCTTGGTTCTCCGTGTTGGAATGGAATATGGTAAAGGTTCGGTTGCGTACCTAATTCCACTTTCGTGCGGTAAACTGGGCTTTGTTTCACTTTGCGTGCTACTGAGCTAGTCGGATCGTTCATGTCACCAAAGGTTAACGCTTTGGTCGGACAAGCTTCCACACAAGCCGGTTGCTTACCTTGTGCCAAATTCGTGTCACGACAGAAGTTACATTTATCGGCGGTTCGATGCACAGGATGGATGAAACGCACGCGATAAGGACAGACTGCAACACAATATTGGCAACCGACGCAAAGATCTTTGTGTACATCCACGATTCCCGTGTCAGGATCAATGAACGATGCACCGGTCGGACAAACGGCCACACAAGGTGCATTAGTACAATGTTGGCAAGATTGACGGAAAAACTCGTACTCTTGATTCGGGAATTCCCCATAAGGTTCGCTACGCAGGATTTCTAACCGTGAAACACCTTCAGGTACTTGGTTGGTTTCACGACAGGCATCCATACAGGCGGTACAGCCGATACAAGCCGTTTCGTCATGTACCATTGCATAGCGTTTCGGTTTATCCGCCTTTTCCTCTTTTGCTAAAGAGGAAACTGATGTTCCCGTCATAAGGATTAACGCCCCCATGCCGGAAACAAAGTTTCGGCGTGAACAGGCTGTCATTGTTTATCCTTTTGTTCGGTTGATTGAGTTTGTTCTTTTTGTGCCTTGCGTTTTTGTTGTTCACCATGACAATCCACGCAAAGTTTCACGCGATTTTTCGGTGTAATACCTTTCATCGGCTCTTCTTTCGGGTGTAATGTGTGACAACTTGCACAAGGCAATTTCATCGCATGAACATCATGCGCCCAAAGTTTTTCACGAAGTTTTTCCGGTTGGTGGCAAGAGAAACATACTTGGTTTTGTTCTTGTGCGCTATACATTGGTTTTTTCTCTCCAAAAATATCGCCGTCAAAACGCATAACATCTTTTGCACCACGACGGTGATCTTCAGAAATATTGCCATGGCAGTTCACACAATTAATCGGTTTACCGTTATTCGGGTTTTTCTGATTTAAGTGCGCTCCATGAAATTTACCAAAATGCAATTCACCACCGGATTGATCCAAGGTTTGGTTTTTATCGACTTTGTCAAATTTATGACATTTTGCACAGTACTGGTTTGGATCGCGTTGATTATCCAATTGCGGTTCGTAAGTGAGCTGTTCCATCGTGGTCGGCTGACTTTCCGCTTGTACTACCATCGGCACAACAGCCAACATTGCAAGCAATGTGAAAGCTTTTGCCGGTTTGCGGAGTAAGTAAGTTAAATTCATTCTGATTACCTCAAATTTGCTTTTGAAAATGACCGCACTTTTATGTATTGCACAAAAGTGCAGTACGTTTTTCTATTGTTTTGTTACGGTATCTTCAGCTAATTTGCCAGAGGCTTTCGCTTCTTTTTCCCATTGAGGTACAACAGTTTCTAAGAATTCTTTTTTGGCTTTACGTTCTTTCTCGATATCGATACCCATTACTTTCCATGCTTTTTCTGCAGTAGAAATATCAGGTACTTCAACCGGAGTTTTCACGCCATGTTTAGTTAAGATTGCAGCAAGTTTAGCACGCGCATCAGCGGCTTTATCAAGACCAGAACCTAACACGCGAAGCATCACGTCTGGTGCGTGCATATGACCACCATGACTGGCTGCAGAGTAATCCCAACGCCATTGCGCATGACGGATATCCATTAAGGCAGGTTCCATTTCTTCTTTAGTAGCACCAGCATCCCAAGCTGCTTTTGCTTCAAAGTGAGCCCGAACTACTTGTTCTTCTAAACGACCCATGATGTCTTTCACTTCTTTTTTACGGGAAGCGACAATGTCTTTTAACTTGTCTTTGCTTTGATCGTGACAGTTAGCACAGGTTCTATCAAAGGCATCGAATGGATTTTGAATTTGGTGATCGGTATAAACTTTACCGTCTGCACCTTGTACTTTAGGCATGTGACAGTCGATACAGGTTACGCCATTTTTACCGTGCATACCTAAAGACCAAATTTCAAAGTCAGGGTGTTGCGCTTTTAAGATAGGCGCTTTAGATAAAGAGTGAGTAAAGTCGGTGAAACCGATATCATCATAGTATTTTTCGATATCATCAGCGGTTTGACCGTTATCCCACGGGAAAGTCACTTGTTTCAAATCGCCTGCAAAATAGTATTCAACGTGGCAGTTCGCACAAATTTCTGCACGTTGTTCTGTACGCGCTGCTGTGCCAAAACTTAAATTAGGTTGAGTTTTACCTTCTGCTTTAGCTTTCGCTTGAAGTGCATTATTTAAGTGATCTAACGCACGAAGCACGTGAGGACGGGCAATGCGTAGAGCTGGCTTGCCTACGGCAAAGTCTTTAGAGGTAGTATCGTGACAATCAGCACAACCAATAGCATTCACTACTTCGGCACCACCTTTCGCCCATTTACCACTGAAGTAGCCTTCTTCACCCCACTCAGCGATTAAACGTGGTACATCCGGACCTTTACAAGTCCAGCAAGCCATTGGTTGAGGACCGTCGTTAGCTGTTTTCGGTGCGCCTGTACGTAAAATATCACGCACATCTTTGATGGCATAAATATGACCGCGCGGTGCATTATATTCTTTCGCAAACGCATAACCGCCCCACAATACGATAAGACGCGGATTTTCCTCATCAGCATAAACGATCTTTTCACCTTTTTCAGTGGCTTTCCAAGACTCAAATTGTTTAGGGTATTTCGCAGCAAATTTTTCATTTACTGCTTCGATTTTTAAATTAGGGTTAGGGGCTTCTACAGGCTGTTCCAACGGTTTATAAACCAATTCTGCCATGGCTGAATTAAACACGCCAAAAGCTGCGAAAGAAGCTGCCACAATCAGGCTTTTTCTCAATGCGTTCACGATAATCACTCCAGTAAAGTTAAATTTTTCTGAAAATACAAGGTTATAAAGGCCTGCCACCACTTGGTTAATAATGAGAACTTTTATCATTAAAAACAATATGATATAAGACCAAAAAGTCTAAATAGCGGTCGTAACATATCCAAATAAATATATTTTTTCTATAGGTATTTAACGTTTTTTTGCTTTTGATCAATTTTTCAAATTTAACTGATTATTTTGTTATGTTTTTGTTAAGCGAGTTAATACAATAGAGACTGCAAAATACCCATTTATAAGTAGGTTTGGCGTAATTTTGATTGAGTCCAAAAGAGTGAATTGCAATTAACAATTTTTAGGTATAAACACCCAAATATGTAACATAAAAGGCTGGAAGAAAAAATGACAAAGACTAAATTTCATCAACTGAAATTTAGTCTTCTACTAGAAAAACACACAAAAAGTGCGGTCAAAAAATAAAGTGTTTCTTATTATCAATGCCAACCGCGGTAATAACCAAAACTAGGTTCCACAATAACGCTAGGGCGGCGGCGTTCATAGTAAACTTTCATTTTTGGCACAGAATCACTGGCGTCCAAAACATTATCTGTTGGCTTAGGGTCCACGACCTTATACTTCGCAGATACCGTATTTCCACTGTTAACTTTTACCTGATAAGCATTCACCGTCTGCATATCCAAAGGGGCATTATTTGTTACCTGTTTAGGCGAAGTGCATGCACTCAAAACTAAAGCGACACCTATAATAGAGAATAATTTTTGCATAATTACCTTCTGCTTATTTACATACTACATTGGAAAGAATTTCTTTATTTTTCTTCAAGTTCTTATTTACTAAGACCTTACCGTTGCGCTGTTCTTCTGACTTAACTTCACGATCTAAATTCGGATCCTTAATATTAAATACCGGTGCATATTGCACATTTTGCGGTTCTAAACTGGAAGACACTGTTGCACCGATAATGCTGGCATAATATTGCTGCTTGCTTTTATCCACATAATAGGTCGTCGAATCAGTAAACACCACGCCATCATTAGATTTAAAGCCATAACAAATTCCTGCACCAGATTCGAACACCGAATGTGAATCTTTATTTTCTTTAATTTCAAATACTTCAAATGAGATACTTTTGCCTAATTCATTCACATCAGCCATATTACTTGGATCAAATTTTTTATTACCGGTTTTATTAATAAAGGTCGTTTTTCCCTTTTCATTACTATCAGAAAAAGAAAAATGTTGTTTTGAAGTACCCGCTTGTCTTGATTGGTTCGGTTGCTCGGCAACTTTTTTGGTAATGCCCTCTTCCGAAATATGCATACTCCAAGATTCCGCAAAAGTAACATGAGAAAAAAAGATAAACGACAGCCCTAAAGTAAGTTTTTTTAAAATCATAGCAAAGACCTCTTAAAGCATAATGACCCAAGTAAAAAATAAAATAATAAAATTGTATAAATCTCAACCAGTAAATTATCAGGATCGCTGAAGAAAGTAAATTGTTTCCTGTCAATCCACTGATACAGACTGGCTTACAAGGTACATTAATTTTAACGCAGAAAACTACCGCACTTTAGTTTAAAAAGCGAAATGACACCATTCAAAAATGTGACATATAGCTATTTTTCTTCATTCGGCGTGATTTGTTGATGTTTTTCTTGCTCTTGCACCTCTAACGCATCGCGGGCTGAGCGAATACTGCGTTCAATGATTGGCACACGTTGATCATCTTTCGGTAACAGTTTTAACATCATCGACCAGGTTACTGCCGCCATTTTATAATCTTCTGTTTCAAAATAGCTGAAAGCCAACAAACTTAATGCATCAATATTGGTATGATCCTCACGAATCACCTCACGCAGTAAATTACTCCCTTTTAATTTATCTGTTGTATCTTCAGAGAACATCAAAATACGGGCATAGGCCAACTTATATAAATTATTTTTCGGATCTAATTTATTGGCACGGGCAAAGCTATCTAAGGACATTTGCGGTTTATCCAAATTCAAACCGATTTGTCCTAACAACCACCAATTTTTTGCATTATTCGGATCTTTTTGTAAATCTAAGCGTAACGCCGTAGCAAACTGTTGCATTTCGCTTTCGCTTAACGGATTGGTCTCCTCCGTTTGCATACGTTCAAAAAAGTTCGGTAATTTTTCAACGGATTTTTCTAACATGATTTCCGTCTGCCAAGCGCCCACCGAAAAATAGGCGGGAACGGCGATAATACCTAAAGCCAATAAACCGGATACAAACCACAATTTGCCGTAATTTTTGCCCTCGTTGATTTGCTCGGCTGCTTGTTGGGGGATGTCCTCCAATAAAGATTGTTGTAGTTCCACTTTGAGCTGTTCGGCATTTTCTAACAAACCTTGTTTTTCATCACGCTCAATTTCTTTTAAACGTTCAAAATAAAAGGCTTTGTTTAAAGTATCTCGTTGCACCGATGGTTTTTGCACATTTTTTTTCAACAACGGAAAGAAGCAAACCAAGGCAGCGATGAGCGTTAAGGAGAGAATGCTTAACCATAAACTCATTTGTCATTCTCCTTGTTTAATAAGTCGTTTAAACGCTGCTGTTCCTCTTCGCTTAACGATGTTGTGGTGAGACTTTCATGTTTTGTTGTCGTAGAAATAGGTTGCGGGTGCTTACGACGAAAAACCAATAACATGCCTAACAAAATTAAGACAATCGGCGCGCCCCAAAGAATCACTGTTGCCGGCGTTAGTGGCGGATCGTAGGTCACAAAATTACCGTATCGATCAATCATATACTGCACCACATCTTCTCTGGACCTGCCCTCTTGGAGTAATTCGAATACTTTGCCACGCATATCTACCGCGATAGTCGCATTAGAATCGGCAATATTATTATTTTGACATTGTGGGCAACGTAACTCTTGGGTTAAAGAATGATAGTCGTCTTCCTGCTGCGGCGAACTAAAATTCAACGCGTCAATAGCGCCGGATGCGGTAACGCTAAATAAAAGTGCGGTAGAAAATAAAAGTGTTTTTTTCATCACTGCGCCCCAACTAATTTTTGATAAATCGGTTGTAGTTTTTCCTGCCAAACCCGCTCGTTTACATCACCGGCATAGCGATAATGAATTACACCTTTGCCGTCCACAATAAAGGTTTCCGGTGCGCCATACACGCCTAAATCTAAGGCAAAAGATCCTTTTTCATCTTTCAACACCACTTGATAAGGATTTCCTAAATCATGTAACCATTTAACGGCTTTTTCACTGTTATCTTTATAATCTAAACCAATAATCGGCACGCCTTGTTTGGCGAGATGATTCAAATATTGATGTTCCGCATAACAGGTCGGACACCATGTTGCCCACACATTCAGCAGAAGTGGTTTACCTTGTTTAAACAAGCTTTCGTCAAATGTTTTCGTTGATAATAAATCCGTCAACGTTTTCGCGGGTACCGGTTTACCTACCAAAGCGGACTCCAAGTTTTTTGGATCATCGCCTTGTGCATTGCGTTGTAATTGCACCAGAAAAGCAGCAACTAATGCTAAAAAAATAATTAACGGAAGATATAATTTCTTTTTCATTGAAATACTCTACTCAGCCTACGCAGATTTACTACGCAGTCTCTTTTTTCTCTAAGATTTTGCTAAACCGATAACGACGGTCGAACATACACAATAAACCACCCAGCGCCATAAACAGACCACCCAGCCAAATCCAACGGATAAACGGTTTGTAATATAAGCGTAACGCCCAAGCATTGTTATCTAATTTTTCACCTAGGGCGACATATAAATCACGGGTAAAGCCCCAATCAATGGCCGCTTCGGTCATCGGCATTTTACTAACGGTATAAAGACGTTTCTCGGCAAACAACGTTGCTTCCGGTTTACCATGACGGGTAATATCAATTTGCGCTTTACCGCCGATATAGTTAGGCCCGTTAGCATCGCTAATGCCCTTGAACGTGAAATCATAATCGGCAATTTGCACCGAATCCCCCACATTCATTCGTACATCACGTTCAACGCTGTAATTTTGGCTAAAGGCAATGCCCCAAACTGTCATAGCAACACCCAAATGCGCCAAGACCATGCCCCAGTGGGAGCGGGACAATTTCGTGATACCTTGTAAGAAACTGTCGCGGTGCGTTGCTCGTTGGTGCATTTCATAAAGACTAAGCAATACAATAATTACTGTCATCATGGTACCTAATACCGCGCTGACAGTAATCTTGTCTTGTAATAAATACGGCAAAGCAAAGCCTGCAATTAACATGATAATGACACTCACCACAACCGGAGTGCGAATAGCAGAGAACTGATCACGGCGCCATTTCACTAATGGCCCAATTCCCAATAACAAGGCAAACGGCGTCATAATAATCAGGAACATTTGATCAAAGAACGGCGCACCAATAGAAATTGACCCTAACCCCAATTGCTTATGCACAAGCGGCAACAATGTGCCGAGCAAAACCACACAAAGTGCGGTCATTAATAAAATATTATTTAGCAACAATAGGCTTTCGCGGGAATAACGTTCCGCATTATCGCGTGAACGAATTTGACTGCCTTTGTAAGCATATAAAGTTAGTGAGCCACCAATCACCACGATTAAGTAGGCTAAGACATATAAGCCGCGGGTTGGATCGGAAGCAAACGCGTGCACGGAAACCAAAATCCCCGAACGCACCAAAAAGGTACCGAGCAAACACAAGGAAAAAGCCAAGATAGCGAGAAGCACCGTCCAAGCTTTAAAGGATCCGCGTTTTTCCGTTACAGCCAAAGAATGCAATAATGCGGTTCCCGCTAACCACGGCATGAAAGAGGCATTTTCTACCGGATCCCAGAACCACCAGCCGCCCCAGCCTAATTCGTAATATGCCCACCAAGACCCCAAAACGATACCTAAGGTGAGGAAGATCCACGCAGCCATCGTCCAAGGGCGAGACCAACGCGCCCAAGCAGTATCTAACTTACCGGTCATTAAAGAGGCGATGGAAAAAGCAAACGCTACGGAAAAACCTACATACCCCATATATAACAACGGCGGGTGGAAAATTAAGCCGACATCTTGCAATAACGGATTCAGTTCTTTGCCATCCACCGGAAAATCAGGGAAAGTACGGGCAAACGGATTCGAAGTAAATAAGACGAAAAGCAGGAAACCGATGCTGATAATGCCCATGATGCCCAGTACACGGGCGGCAGCTTCTTGCGGTAAACGCTTACTGAATAATGCAACTGCCGCGCCCCACAACGAAAGCAACCAAATCCATAACAGCAAAGAGCCTTCGTGAGAACCCCAAACTGCGGATAAGCGGTAATAAATCGGGTACATAGTTTTCATCATGTTTTGCCAACACTTCGGTGGCTTCCAATAATGTCGGTTCTTTTAACACGCCTTGTGCCACAATGCCTTGTCCTTCGCGGAATAGATCCGGCAAGATGCCTTCATATTCAACACTGATAGACGGACCGATATCATTTAAATCAAACCGCACTTTCAAACTTTTCGGATCGCGTTGTACCGTACCGGCCACCACCATGCCGCCGACACGAATACGCTGGCCCACTTCCGGTTTTAAATCAGCTTTATCCTCTTTGCCGTAAACCACTTCTGATGGGGTATAAAATAAATCGATATTTTGGCGCAACGCATATAATACCAATGTTGTTGCAATCACCACGCCTGCCAATACTAAAATAATAATAGATAAACGGGATTTACGTCTTGGATTCATAGCGTCTCTCCTTTTTGTTGTACTTGTTGTAGGCGGGATTCTCGCTGTTGCTCACGTTTAACGGATTTTAACACCGCACTTTTCCCCATTAGACTTTGAATGATTAACGCCACGATGGCTATAAAACTTAAACCATAAGACAGCCACACATAAAAACCGTAGCCACCCATATGAATTAAATCACTCCAGCTTTGAAAGAACATATTCTCTCTCCCCAATTAATTAATTTTTTCCGCCAACGCCTTAACCCAAGGGCGTTTACTATCTTCTTTTAATAACTCTGTACGATAACGCACTAAGGTTAGCCAAATATATAAAGTCATAAAACCAAAGATACATAAAATTAGCGGAATCAACATTGGTGTAGCAATTGACGGGCGTTCCAATTTGGTAATACTTGCCCCTTGATGCAGGGTATTCCACCATTCCACCGAGAAATGGATAATCGGTAGATTTACCACGCCAACCACGCATAACACGCTCGCCGCTTTTGCCCCCACATTACGATCTTGAAAAGCGGAATAAATGGCTAATACGCCTAAATATAAGAAAAATAGAATTAATTCAGCCGTTAAACGGGCATCCCAAACCCACCAAGTCCCCCACATTGGCTTGCCCCAAATGGCACCGGTAATCAATGCCAAAAAGGTAAATAATGCGCCTATTGGTGCCATGGCAATCATGGCTAACTGAGCATGTTTAATTTGCCATACTAAGGCAACCAATGCAGCTACCGCCATGGAACCATAAATCCCCATAGACCAAATGGCCGTCGGTACATGCACATACATAATGCGGAAGCTATTGCCCTGTTGATAATCAGCAGGCGCAAAAGCAAGCCCCCAAACGATGCCTACACCTAATAAAAGTGCGGTCAGAATCGCAAAAGAAGGGCTGAACTTACCGCATAATTGATATTGTGTTTCTGATTTTGCATAAGGATGCAACCACTTCCACATAAATAATCCTCTATTGATCTAAACTAATGCGTAATGCCGTGGCGATGGCAAACGGCGATAATGTCATCACGCCTGCCAAAATAGCGCCTAAAATAGCCAATTGCCCGCTATAAGGCAGGTTTAATCCTGCCGCATCCAACACGGAAGCAGAGAAAATCAGCACAGGAATAAACAACGGCACGACTAATAAACTCAACAATACACCGCCTTTGCGCAAGCCCACCGTTAACGCCACCCCAATGGCGCCAAGGCAACTCAACACCGGCGTGCCTAATAATAATGTCAACACCAACGCCCACCAAATTGATATTTCCAATGACAGCAATAATGCAGCAATTGGTGACAACAAAATCAGTGGCAACCCCGTCAATAGCCAATGTGCCAATACTTTGGCCAGTGCCGTTAAAACCAAGGGTTGTGAGGTGAGCATTAACTGCTCTAAAGAACCATCGATATAATCGTCACGAAATAATCGTTCAAAGGACAGCAACGCCGACAACAATGCCGCTACCCAAGCCACGCCGGGCGCAATACGTGATAGCAATTTCGGATCCGGCCCAATCACCAACGGGAATAACGTAATTACAATAAGGAAAAACCAGAGCGGATTTAAAATTTCCGCCTGTTTGCGCATAGCAATTTGTAATTCGCGTTTAATAATATTCCAAAAGATCATGCCGTCACTCTGCACATTTAAACTGTTCTAAATTAATTTTTTTCAATTGTGCACTCGGCACTTCTTGGTGGCTGGTTAAGATCACAATGCCGCCTCGTTGTGCGTGTTGCTCAAAAAGTGCGGTTAAAACCGCCACGCCTTTTTTATCAATGGCGTTAAAAGGTTCATCTAAAATCCACAACGGAGCTTCCGATAACCACAAACGCGCCAAGGCAATGCGTTTTTGCTGTCCGGCAGAAAGCTGTGCGGCAGGGATGTCTTCACGCCCCAACAACCCAACGGTTTGCAACACATTCCACAGAATCTCGTCCCCTTGATGGCAATGACTGATTTGCTGATAAAAACACAGATTCTCCCACGCGTTTAATTCCGGTTTAATTCCGCTCTGATGCCCTAAATATAACAAATCATAATTAAAGGCTTCGCGCTGCTTAAAAATCTCTTCAGAATTCCACCGCACTTTGCCCTCTAACGGTATCGCAAGCCCGGCAACAATACGTAGCAAACTGGTTTTCCCAATGCCGTTATGTCCTTCAATTTGCACAAAATCGCCCGCCTGAATTTGTAAATTCAAGTGATGAAATAGTACTTTATCGCCACGTTGGCAGGCCAGATTTTCGATAATTAATTGATGATGCATAACTAAATGAAGAAAGACTTATTTTTTGCGGGGCATTCTATCATAAGGAAACTGAATGAAGTAGTTAAGAAGGGGTTAAATCACATAACTCTTTAGCAGTAGTTTAACCTCTTTTTGACTTAGAACAAATTTAGCCATTCGTTACAAATACGAATAACCCTTATAAATTGGCAAAATCCTTGATATAACTGAGTTAATCCATCAGTTATTAGCGATTTTTAACCGTTAAAAAGTAGTAGCAAACCACGGCAATAACGGAACAAATCACCATAGCTAATAACATCGGTACAGCCGAATTTGTCGGCAATAAAGAAACCAAGGAACCTATGCTAGCACCAATACTAAATCGCACGCTACCCACCATGGAATTCGCCGAACCGGCAGCATTAGGGAATTTTTCCAAAATAGACGCCATGGAATTAGAGGAAATCAACGGATTTTGTCCCACAAAAATGGCAACCCCCAAGGCTATCGGCCAAAAGCCTAAATCGAATAACACCACCAGTAACAACCAAACTGCCGCCAAAAATTGGACGCCTAACCCACAACGCAACATGGTTTCCGCGCCTAGTTTGGCAACTAACCGCCTGTTTAGAAACGAACTTAAGGTCATAATCCCAATGTTCAACATAAAGAAGTAACCAAAATTTTCAGGCTTAATGCCATAAATCCCGATATACACAATGGAACCTGCCGTGACGAAAGCAAACAACCCGCCAAAGGCAAAGGACGTGGAAAACATATAGCCCAACACCGGTTTTTGCTTCCATAACGCCATAAAATTACGGGCAATGATATTTAATCGTAAAGGAATACGTTTTTCTTTACGATGGGTTTCCGGTACGATAAAAAAGACTAATAAAATACTGAGAAATCCCATTCCCGCAATCACATAAAAAATGGCGTGCCAATGGAAAAAATAGACAACGTAACCGCCGATAATCGGCGCCACCAACGGTGCAACCATAAACACCAAGCTGATGGTTGACATGATTTTGGAGAGTTCATTTTTATCAAACAAATCACGCAACAACGCGCCTACCAACACTACCGGCGATGCACCAAAAAAGCCCTGGATAAAACGAAGTGCGGTGAAATTTCCAATTGAATGGATTTGCGTCAAAATCAACGCGGCAAAAGCAGCAATTACCACGCCTAACAAAATAATCGGCTTACGCCCAAAACTGTCACCGAACGGTCCCCAAAATAATTGCCCTAGCGCCAAGCCATACGCAAACGACGTTAACGTATGCTGCACCTGATCGTTCGTTACTTGAAAATCCTGCGCAATATTCAAAAATGCCGGCAAGTACATGTCCACCGCCAGCGGAGGCAACATAGACAAAATGCCTAACGCAACGACAAAAATAAAACCGGTCTGTCTCGTTTTATCAGTCTTCAATAGATTATTCTCCGTTAAAATAAGCGACTTCTGCTGCCGTTAAGGCACGATATTCGCCTTCCTCCAAGCTATCATCAAGCACCAATGCACCGATTTTCCAACGATGCAATCCGACAACTTTATTACCCAACGCGGCAAACATCCGTTTAACCTGATGGTAACGTCCTTCACTGATGGTTAAATTGACGTTGTAATCATCTAAAATTTCAAGTGTAGCAGGTTTGGTCGGATCTTTCTCACCACGCAATAAAATACCTTCGGTACAAGCCTGCACATAATTAGCTTCAACAGGATCCGCCAAAGTCACCAAATAAGTTTTTGGCTGATGATGTTTTGGTGAAGTAATGCGATGTGACCACTGCCCGTCATCAGTCAACAATACTAACCCTGTAGTATCCACATCTAGCCGCCCAGCACTGTGCAAACGAGCAGATAAAGGATAACCAAAAAATTGATAAATAGTCGGATGATCGCCATCTTCATGGGAACAAATATAACCTTGTGGCTTGTTCAGCATAATATACTGTCCTTCCGCCACCCAAGCCAACCGCTCACCATCATAACAAATCTCATCATTCGGGCCGACTTTCGCCGCCCCGCTCTTCTCAATTTTACCATTAATAGTGACCGCACTTTGACGCAACACTTTTGTTGCCTGTGAACGGGTTAAATCGGTCATTTCCGCTAAAAATTTATCTAAGCGCATAGAAATCCCTTATAAAAATCATAGGGCATTATACCGCTAATTTTGCTGCTCTACCCGCGGAAAAACACAGCAAGAAATAGCCACACTTTATAGAACGTAATCAAAGAACTTTTTTATACTGCAAAAAATTGTTAATAATGTGTGAAATGTCACAGAATTCTTTTTAATTTTAATTATAATGCTCGCCACTTTTCTCAATTTAGTTATTCAAAAGAGGATATTTTTATGGATGAACAACTTAAAAAAGCAGCTCTCGATTTCCACGAATTTCCGATTCCGGGAAAAATTGAAGTTACCCCAACCAAATCGCTTGCCACGCAACGCGATTTAGCCTTAGCTTACTCGCCGGGCGTTGCGGCGCCATGTTTAGCCATTCAGGCAGACCCGGCCGACTCCTATAAATATACCTCTCGCGGCAATTTAGTTGCGGTAATTTCTAACGGTACAGCGGTGCTTGGTTTAGGGAATATCGGTGCGCTTGCCGGAAAACCGGTCATGGAAGGAAAAGGCGTTTTATTTAAGAAATTTGCCGGCGTAAACGTATTCGATATTGAAATTAATGAACATGACCCTGACAAATTAGTAGAAATTATCGCCTCATTGGAACCGACTTTCGGTGGGATTAACTTAGAAGATATCAAGGCACCGGAATGTTTTTACATTGAACAAAAATTGCGCGAAAGAATGAAAATTCCGGTCTTCCACGATGACCAACACGGTACAGCGATTATTTCTGCCGCAGCGGTGCTAAACGGCTTACGCATTGTTGATAAAAAAATTGAAAACGTAAAACTCGTTGCCTCCGGCGCCGGTGCAGCTTCTATCGCTTGTTTGAATTTGTTGGTTTCCCTTGGCATGAAACGGGAAAATATTACCGTATGTGATTCAAAAGGCGTAATCTACAAAAATCGTGATGATCGCATGGATGAAACCAAAAAGCTGTATGCGATTGACGATAACGGCAAGCGTACGTTAGCTGAAGTCATTCCGAATGCGGATATTTTCTTAGGTTGTTCTGCTGCCGGCACGTTGACGCAAGACATGGTTAAAACCATGGCAGTACATCCGTTAATTTTGGCACTCGCCAACCCGGAACCGGAAATCTTACCGCCATTGGCAAAAGAAGCCCGTCCGGATGCTATTGTATGTACCGGTCGCTCCGACTACCCAAACCAAGTCAACAACGTACTTTGCTTCCCGTTCATTTTCCGTGGTGCATTGGATGTCAGCGCTACCACCATTAACGAAGAAATGAAACTTGCTGCGGTGCGCGCTATTGCCGACTTAGCCTTGGCAGAGCAAAGCGATGTCGTTACCTCCGCTTACGGTGACAGCGAATTGTCTTTCGGCCCGGAATACATTATTCCAAAACCATTCGATCCGCGTTTGATTGTGCGTATCGCCCCTGCCGTGGCGAGAGCGGCGATGGATTCCGGCGTAGCAACCCGTCCGATCGAAGATTTTGATGCTTATATCGAGCAACTCACCCAGTTCGTATATAAAACTAACTTGTTTATGAAACCGGTGTTTGCACAAGCGAAACAAGACAAGAAACGTGTATTATTAACCGACGGTGAAGAAACCCGAATTTTACACGCCGTACAAGAAATCTCGACCTTAGGCATCGCTTATCCAATTTTACTCGGTCGTCCAAGCGTAATTGAACAGCGCATTAAAAAACTAGGATTACACATTAAAGAAGGCCGTGATTTCGAGCTAATTAACATCGAAAACGATCCCCGTTACCAAGAATGTTGCAAAACTTACTACGACATGCTTAAACGCGCGGGCGTAACGCCGGATATTGCCAAACGCGAAATGTTTAACAACCCAACCGCTATCGGTGCCGTGTTGTTGCATTTAGGTCACGCCGATGCCATGTTGTGTGGTTTAGTGGGACACTACGCCAGTCACTTAAAAACCCTGAAAAACGTGATTGGCTTGCAAGAGGGAGTACATACTGCCGCCACCGTTAACGGCCTAGTGCTACCGGTCGGCAACCTATTCCTTGCCGATACCTTCGTGAACAACGATCCAACAGCGGAAGAATTAGCGGAAATTACGCTAATGACGGCGAAAGAAGTCAGCCTATTTGGTATTGAACCGCAAATTGCGTTAATTTCACACTCAAACTATGGCAGTAACAACAGCCTAAGTGCGGTCAAAATGCGCAACGTTTTAACTTTAGTAAAAGAAAAAGCACCGGAACTCTCCATTGATGGCGAAATGCACTGCGACGTTGCCTTATCCCAGCGCTTACGTGATGACGTTATGCCTGACAGCCCGTTAAAGGGCGCAGCAAACGTGTTGGTGATGCCAAATATGGAAGCGGCGCGCATTAGCTTAAATCTATTACAAGGCACCACAACGCCAATCACCGTCGGCCCAATCTTAATGGGCTTGAATAAATCGGCGCATATTTTGACTTCTGTCGCTTCAGTTCGCCGTATCATTAATATGGTAGCTATTGCCGCAGTAAAAGCACAATAATTGCCCTTAGCAGAAAATAAAGAAGATGGCTAGTTGTCATCTTCTTTTTTATTAACCAATCACAGCGTTTAATAATCTTAATCAATTTTCGTGCTATGATTTACACCGTTTTTTAAACGTGATTGACTCTAACAAAAGGAAAAAATTATGGCTTATACTTTACCTGAATTAGGCTACGCCTATGACGCATTAGAACCCCATTTCGATGCGCAAACCATGGAAATCCACCACAGCAAACATCACCAAGCATATGTAAACAACGCTAACGCTGCATTAGAAAACGCTCCTGAATTACAAGAATTTGCCAGCGGTTGCCCGGGTAAATTATTGGCGCACTTACATGAAGTTGCACCTGAAAAACGCCCTGCGCTACGCAACAATGCAGGCGGTCACTTAAACCATAGCTTATTTTGGAAAAGTTTGAAAAAAGGCACAACCTTACAAGGTCCATTGAAAGACGCTATCCTGCGTGATTTTGGTTCCGTTGAAAACTTCAAAGCAGAATTTGAAAAAGCCGCTGCCACCCGTTTTGGTTCCGGTTGGGCATGGTTAGTATTAGAAAACGGAAAACTCTCCGTAGCCTCTACAGCTAACCAAGACAACCCAATTATGGGCAAAGAATTTGCCGATTGTTCCGGAACCCCAATCTTCGGTTTAGACGTTTGGGAACACGCTTATTACTTAAAATTCCAAAACCGCCGTCCGGACTATATTAAAGAATTCTGGAACGTGCTGAACTGGGATTTCGCTAATGAACGCTTTGAGAAAGTGTTAGCCGGCGCACACCACCACTAATCTTCCATTGAAAAGTGCGGTCAAAAAACACTGCTTTTTTTGATCGCACTTTTATATTCAAAACCTACTTAACCAGTTCTACCACTTCTTTCGTTAGTCGACCGATTTCTGACCAGTTTTTGTCATTAATCAGTTTTTTCTCGACAAACCAAGATCCACCACAGGCCACCACATTTGGAATGGCTAAATAATCTTGAATATTTTGCAACCCAATCCCACCCGTTGGCATGATTTTTAATTGCGCGTAAGGGCCTAACAACGCTTTAATCATTTTCACGCCACCGGAGGCTTCCGCCGGGAAGAATTTCACTGTTTCAATGCCTAACTCTAACGCCGCTTCAATAGCCATCGGATTATTCACTCCCGGTGTAATCGGTAAACCTAAGTCTTGGCATAATTGCACAATTTTAGGGTTAAACCCCGGCGTCACGACAAAATCCGCACCGGCATTTTTCGCTTGAAAAACCTGTTCTGAGGTTAAAACCGTACCCGCCGCAATCAGAAAATCAGGTCGCTGTTGGCGCAACAACCGAATCGCCTCTTCAGCCGCCGGAGAACGAAAAGTAATCTCCGCCACCGACAACCCATTTTGTGCCAGCATATCTGCCAACGGTAAAATATCCTCGGCATGATCCAACGCGATAACAGGAACGACTTTGAGTTGATGAAGTTGTGTTGTGATTGTCGTTAGATTCAGCATAGTTTCTCCTTTTAACCCGTTAATATCGCAAATGAATTATTTCGCCTCAATCCCCTCAAATTCCCGAATTTTATTCAATGCTTCGGTTAAATCAGAGGTGAAAGTAATTTTTTTGATTTCAGGCAGTGAACCGGATTTAACGATAGTTCGTAGTGGTTGGAACTGCATGTTACACATATAAAGTTGTTGATGAGGCAGCATATGTTGTACGAAGCGGGTAAGTGCATGAATGCCCCCTGTGTCAAGCACGGTCACGGCGTCGCATTGTAAAACAATGTGTTTGATTTCGTGATCGGTGTGGACGGTTTTATCGTGCAAGTCGGCAAAGAGATTATCTGCCGCAGCGAAAAAGAGCGGTCCGCTAATACGATAAATTAACACATCATCCAAATCTTCCGGCACAGCAATATTGATGGATTTGGTCATTTCGGCGATGGTGCGGATAAACAGCAAACTGGCCAATAACACACCCACAGAAATAGCAATCACCATGTCAAATAACACTGTAAGGATTAAACAAACCAGTAATACGGCAATTTCGTTACGTCCGGAACGACGGGTAAGCTGAATAATTTGTGGTAAATCCGCCATATGCCAAGCCACGACCAGCAAGAGCGCAGCCATAGAAGATAACGGCAAATAAGACAGCGCCGGGGCAAAAAACAATAAGGCAAAAAGCACTAGTAAGGCGTGTACGACACTTGAAATCGGTGATACACCACCGGATTTAACATTTACCGCAGAACGCGCGATGGCAGCGGTGGCAGTGATACCGCCAAAAAACGGAGAGGCAATGTTACCAAGGCCTTGTGCTAATAATTCATTATTGGAATGGTGTTTGGTGTCGGTGATATTGTCTAAAATGACCGCACACAATAAAGATTCGATCGCGCCCAAGACTGCCATGGAAAAAGCGGCCGGCAATAGGCGCTGAATGGTGTCAAAATTCCAGTTAATCAGATTGCCTTGCGGATCAGGAATATTCCATGGCAAGGAAAATTCAGGCAAGACACTGGGAATACCGTAGCCGGTCGTACCATCAGAAAGTGTATATTGGAATTCGGTACCAATAGTCGCGACAGAATAGCTGAAGTGGGTCAGCAATAAAGATAACAATGTTGCGACAATCACTGCCGGCAAATGACCGGGAATGGGCAGACGTAACTTATGCCATTGGGTTAAGATAATGAGGGTAATGATACCAACACCAGCATCTGCCCAGTTTATACTTGGAAGTGCAGTCAAAATTACTTGCACTTTTTCAAGATAATGAGACGGCATCTGTTCAATACTCAAACCAATAAAATCTTTAATTTGTAAGGTAGCTATAACGATGCCGATACCTGATGTAAAACCTAGCGTGACAGGTAGCGGAATATATTCAATAAGTCGCCCCAAACGGAACAACGCCATAAGCACCAAAATAACACCGGAAAGCAATGTGGCCATAAGCAGGCCACTTAAGCCGAATTGCTGAGTAACAGGGAATAAAATCACCACGAAGGCGGCCGTTGGACCGGAAATATTAAAGCGTGAACCTCCCGTTAACGCGATGATAATCCCCGCAACAATGGCAGTGTATAAACCGTGCTGCGGTGGTACGCCGGTGGCAATAGCAAGCGCCATGGAAAGCGGGATAGCGATAATACCGACAGTTAATCCGGCAATAATATCTTTTACCAAATGACGGGAAGTATAGCCGTCTCTGAAGCTGTCTTTTAATGCACTGAAAGGTTTAACTGACAGAAAGACATTTTTATTAAGAAACCATTTTTTTAACATAAAAATATAAATAAGATGAGATGAGATGTGTAATTGAAATGAATAGCCTTATAGCTGGTGGTTATTTTACCTGATTTTTGGTGAATTTTTTATCTTACGAACAACGAAATTACAAAAATACTTGACGAAGCTCAATGAAATCCTTATAGTTCGCACGTCCTAATCACGGTGAGATGTCCGAGTGGTTGAAGGAGCACGCCTGGAAAGCGTGTATGTGGGAAACTGCATCGGGGGTTCGAATCCCCCTCTCACCGCCATTCTTAACGAATTTTCTTTTTATTTTCTGTCTTGCCACAGCCTAATTCAGTTATACTAATTTCTATTCTTACAAGAAAAATTGTATCAAAAACACGTGAAAAACCCACCGCACTTTCAGCCTGTTGGCGGAGTTTTTTAAGTCTTGAATTTAAATAAACTACCCCAATATACAGGCAATCATCGGATTTTAGATTAAGAGAGTATATGATGAGATCAAAAAAACCAGAATTACAAATAATACCGGTATTGCCACTGCGCGATGTTGTTGTATTTCCTTATATGGTAATGCCATTATTTGTCGGTCGTCCTAAATCAATTAGCAGCCTTGATGACGCGATGCAAAACAACAAAAAATTATTATTAGTGTCACAAAAACAGGCAGATTTGGAAGAACCGTCTATTGATGACTTATATGATGTTGGAACCATTGCCAATATTATTCAATTATTAAAATTGCCTGACGGTACAGTGAAAGTATTGGTGGAAGGTCAGCAACGTGCCAAAATCAGAAAAATTGAAGATACCGGTGAATATTTATGGGCTGTTGCCGAACCACTACTAACCACATTAGGCAATGAAAAAGAATTACAGGTGGCTCATAAAGCTGTCTTAAATGAGTTTCAAAGCTACATAAACTTGAATAAAAAAGTACAGCCCGACATTCTCTCTGCCTTACAACAAATCGATAATCTGGAACAGTTAAGCGATACTATGGCGTCTCATCTACCGGTTTCTGTCGTGCAGAAACAAGCTGTATTAGAGATGACCAATGTGGTTGAGCGTTTTGAATATTTACTGGGTTTAATGCAATCAGAAGCAGATCTGTTACAAGTGGAAAAACGCATTCGTGGTCGCGTGAAAAAACAAATGGAAAAAAGCCAGCGTGATTACTATTTGAATGAACAAATCAAGGCAATTCAAAAAGAACTTGGTGAAACAGAAAATACCGTAAGTGAAATTGAGCAATTACGCCAAAAAATTGAAGATGCCAAAATGCCACAGGAAGCCCGTGAGAAAACAGAATCTGAGCTACAAAAACTGAAAATGATGTCCCCGATGTCAGCGGAAGCAACTGTTGTGCGTAGCTATATTGATTGGATGATTCAAGTGCCTTGGCATAAACGCACCAAAGTGAGAAAAGATCTGACCAAAGCACAAGAAATTTTAGATGCGGATCATTACGGTTTAGAACGCGTGAAAGAACGTATTCTGGAATACCTTGCCGTACAAACCCGTTTAAACCAAATCAAAGGCTCTATTCTCTGTTTAGTGGGACCACCGGGGGTAGGTAAAACGTCATTAGGGCAATCTATCGCCAATGCGACCGGTCGTAAATATGTGCGTATGGCGTTAGGTGGCGTGCGTGATGAAGCAGAAATTCGCGGTCACCGTAAAACCTATATTGGTTCGTTGCCGGGTAAATTGATTCAAAAAATGGCGAAAGTAGGCGTGAAAAATCCGCTTTTCTTATTAGACGAAATCGACAAAATGACATCTGATATGCGAGGCGATCCTGCCTCTGCATTATTAGAAGTGTTGGATCCCGAACAGAATGCTCATTTCAACGATCATTATTTGGAAGTAGATTACGATTTATCGGATGTGATGTTTGTCGCGACCTCCAACTCCATGCATATTCCAACACCGTTATTGGATCGTATGGAAGTGATTCGTTTATCCGGATATACGGAAGATGAGAAACTGAATATCGCCACTCGCCATTTGATCAACAAACAAATGGAACGTAACGGACTAAAAGCCGGTGAATTAACCATTGATGATAGCGCGATCGTGGATATTATTCGCTATTACACCCGTGAGGCTGGGGTGCGTAACTTAGAGCGTGAAATTTCAAAAATCTGTCGTAAGGCAGTCAAAACATTGCTGTTAGACAAGAAAGTGAAGTCCATTAAAGTCAACGCGAAAAACTTGCATGACTATCTTGGTGTAAAACGCTTTGAATTTGGTCGTGCGGATACACAAAATCGTGTCGGCGAAGTGACCGGTTTGGCATGGACAGAAGTAGGTGGTGATTTACTCACCATTGAAACGGCTTCTGTGCCAGGCAAAGGCAAACTCAGCTATACCGGTTCTCTTGGCGATGTGATGAAAGAATCCATCCAAGCAGCAATGACCGTAGTACGCTCCCGCGCGGAAAAATTAGGCATCAATTCTGATTTCCATGAAAAACGGGATATTCATATTCACGTTCCGGATGGAGCGACACCAAAAGATGGCCCAAGTGCAGGGATTGCTATGTGTACAGCTTTGGTTTCCTGTCTAACCGGTAATCCGGTGAAATCAGAAGTAGCCATGACGGGAGAAATCAGCTTGCGTGGCAAAGTGTTGCCAATTGGCGGGTTAAAAGAGAAATTGTTAGCCGCACATCGAGGTGGTATTAAAACCGTGGTTATTCCGAAAGAAAACGTGAAAGATTTGGAAGACATCCCGGAAAATGTAAAACGAGATCTTATTATCCATGCCGTGGAAACTATCGATGAAGTGCTAACCATTGCATTGGAAAATCCGCCTACCGGCGTTGAATTTGTAAAACTTGATCCGGTTTCTGCAGTAAAAGCGCCCCGTCGTAAAAAAACCGTATCCAGAAGTGCGGTCAATTAATTAAGTGTTTTTAATAAGCCAAATTATCCAACATAATTTGGCTTATTTTTATTTTGATAGTGCGTCCTCAGGCGCTTTAGATTATAATCGTGCAAATTTTTGTATCATTTTTATAGGATAAATTTTAATGGTAATGGAAAAACTGAACGGAGCCTCAAACAATTGGGCTTCTAAGTTTCTTTTTGGTTTTATTTCGGTAACCTTTGTTATCAGTTCTATGGCAGGCTATCTTTACACCCGAACAGACAATTCTGCCGCGAAAGTGAATGGAGAAGAAATCTCACAGCACGCTTTCCAAAATCAATACAACATAGCCTCCCGCAATTTAAGCCCGCAAGAAGCTGATTCCCCGGCTCAAGTCGCTAATCTCAAAAGACAAATTTTATCATCCCTAATTGATCAGGAATTACTACGCCAATACACCAATGAATTGAAATTAGGCGTGAGTGATGAACGAATTAAACAAGAAATTGTTACCAGCCCGAATTTCCAAAACAACGGCAAATTTGATAATGCGTTATACCAACAAGTATTACAAACTAATGGTATCTCTGCCGAAACCTATGCGAGTTATGTGCGTGAAGCATTACGCTTAGAACAACTTCAAGGCGGTTTGGCAATTACCGCATTCAGCGTACCGGCGCAACGGGATGCTTTGGCAAAATTATTCTTCCAACGCCGCAATATTCGCTTGGCAAATTTATCTTTAGCCGATGAAATTGCGAAACAAACTGTCACTGACGCCGAAATCCAAGCTTACTACGATGCCCACAAGGCTGACTTTACTATTCCTGAATCCGTGAAAGTGCAATATCTTGATTTATCCGGTGCAAATATGGAAAAAAACATCAATATTACCGATGTGGAAATTGCACAGTACTACCAAGACAATAAAGCCCAATTCACTACGCAGGGGCAACAACGTTTAGCCCATATTCAGGTAAAAACCGAACAACAGGCACAAGATCTATACAATCAATTACAAAATGGTGCGGCATTTGCCGACTTAGCCAAAAATCACTCTATCGATCCTACCAGTGCAGAGAAAGGTGGTGATTTAAGTTGGGTAAGTGCGGGTGAATTTCCGAAAGTTTTTGAAGATGCAGCGAATGCTTTAGCTGTGGGTCAATACAGCCAACCGGTCAAACTGGATAATAACTATCACATTATTTTGGTAAAAGAACGCAAAGATGCAGGCGTATTGCCATTAGAAAATGTGAAAGCGCAAATTGTTGAACAAATTCGTCAAAACTTAGTCAACAACCAATTCTTCTCTGTTGAAAAACGTATAGCAGAAAAAGCCTTTGAGGACCCTTCTTCATTAAAAGCGGCTGCAGATGAAGCCGGTGTTAAAGTGCAAGAAACCGGTTATTTCTCCCGTAATAACATTCCTGCCGCACTAAATTACCCGAATGTGGCATCAGCCATTTTTGATTCCGAAATATCCCAAGGCGGCAGCAATTCTGAGCCGATGAGCGTAGGAGAACAACACTCTTTAGTGGTGCGTGTACTTGAACATAAAGCCCAATCAACAAAATCTTTAGAAGAAGCGAAGGCAGAAATTACTGCAATGCTAAAACAGCAAAAAGCAGAAACCATTGTGTTAGCCCAAGCTGATAAATTCGTACAAGAATTGGCTTCAGGTAAAACCGTTGACGGTGTGAAATTCGGAGCGGAGCAAACTTGGGTATTTACTGAAAATAAAAATCCTGCTTTAAATAATCAAGTGTTTTCGATGGCGAAACCAGCAGAAAGTAAAACTACCTATAAAGCAGCCAAAGACACCAACGGCGATGTGGTTATCATCGCATTGGATAAAGTGACCGATGGCAAATTGAGCGAAGCAGAACAAAAACAGTTTGCCGTTCAAATTGAACAAGCTACTCAAATTGGCTTGCAAGGTAGCTTATTGAATGCCTTACGCGCAAAAGCCAAAATTGAAATAAACGAATCGTTTATTAATCAGGAACAATAATTAAGCATAATGCCTATGACCCCATAGGCATTATTTTTGCCCGCGGGAGCGTGGTTTGTCACTCTGCGATTTAATGTTCGCAGCCAACATCTAACAAAGGAGATTAAGATGAAATTAGTTGAAGTTAAGCATCCATTAGTCAAACATAAATTAGGTTTAATGCGTGCTGCAGATGTCGATACTAAAAAATTCCGTGAGTTAGCGACAGAAGTGGGAAGTCTATTAACTTATGAAGCCACCTCCGATTTGGAAACAGAAAAAGTCATTATCGACGGTTGGTGTGGTCCTGTTGAAATTGACCAAATTAAAGGCAAAAAAGTTACCGTTGTGCCAATTCTGCGTGCAGGTCTAGGCATGATGGACGGTGTTTTGGAGCACGTTCCGAGTGCGCGGATTAGTGTGGTAGGGATGTATCGAAACGAAGAAACGTTAGAACCTGTACCGTATTTCCAAAAATTAGCCAGCGATTTAGAAGAGCGTTTAGCCATTGTGGTTGACCCAATGTTAGCCACCGGTGGCTCTATGGTTGCAACCATTAACTTGTTAAAACAAAAAGGTTGTAAGCATATCAAAGTCTTGGTATTGGTAGCAGCCCCGGAAGGCTTGGCCGCGTTAGAAAAAGCCCATCCGGACATTGAGCTTTACACGGCCTCCATTGACGATCACTTAAATGAAAATGGTTATATCATCCCTGGGTTAGGTGACGCAGGCGATAAAATTTTCGGTACCAAGTAATCGTTCGCTTTTTCACAAGGTAAGGCGGATTTTATCCGCCTCTTTTGCGGAAAAATGAAAAGAAAAAACACTTGAAATTTTGACCGCACTTTTTAAGTTAATTCAGACAGAGAGTTGAAACTTACATGACAAATACAACACAAAATTTTCCTATTGAGGAACAACAAAGCCACGTTAAACAAGCTTTCGTAGGACTACAAATGCTTTTTGTAGCGTTTGGCGCTTTAGTTTTAGTACCGTTGATTACCGGCCTTGATGCAAATACCGCCCTGCTTACTGCTGGTGTCGGCACCCTGTTATTCCAACTTTGTACAGGCAAGCAAGTGCCGATTTTCCTCGCTTCTTCTTTTGCATTTATCGCACCTATTCAATATGGCGTAACCACGTGGGGCATTCCTGTCACCATGGGCGGTTTGGTCTTTGCGGGTTTGCTTTATGTCGCCTTGAGCGCGTTAGTGAAAATTCGTGGCGCAGCAGCATTAGAACGTATTTTTCCACCGGTGGTCGTCGGTCCGGTCATTATCATCATCGGTATGGGATTAGCCCCTGTGGCCGTGGATATGGCATTAGGTAAAAATAGCGCTTATCAATATAACGACGCGGTATTGGTCTCTATGGTGACCCTGGTGACCACCCTGTGCGTAGCCGTTTTCTCAAAAGGCATAATGAAATTAATTCCAATCATGTTCGGCATCACTGTGGGTTATATTCTATGCCTTTTCATGGGATTGATTAATTTCCAACTTGTTTTAGATGCTCCATGGTTTAGTTTACCAAATCTAACCGCGCCTGAATTTAAACTGGAAGCCATTTTATATTTGCTACCGATCGCCATTGCACCAGCAGTAGAACACGTTGGCGGCATTATGGCCATTAGTTCTGTCACCGGCAAAGATTTTCTTAAAAAACCCGGATTACACCGCACCTTACTCGGTGACGGCATTGCCACCAGCGCAGCATCTTTGTTAGGCGGACCACCAAACACCACCTATGCTGAAGTGACCGGCGCAGTCATGCTGACCCGCAACTTTAATCCAAATATCATGACATGGGCAGCTGTTTGGGCAATTGCTATTTCTTTCTGTGGAAAAGTCGGCGCATTTCTTTCTACCATTCCGACCATTGTCATGGGTGGGATTATGATGTTGGTGTTCGGCTCTATTGCTGTTGTGGGCATGAGCACACTCATTCGTGCGAAAGTGGATGTCACCGAAGCCCGAAACTTATGTATCATCGCAGTTGTGATGACGTTTGGGATCGGCAATATGTTCGTGGATGTGGGTGGCGTTTCCTTAAAAGGCATCAGCTTATGTGCCGTTGTTGCCATCATTTTGAATTTGGTGTTACCAAAAGCCAAAAACGAAATTGCATAGCATAAATACTTAACCGTCATTAGCGGATAGGAAAAATATCCGCTAATGACTTTCTAAATTGAAAAATTTCGTTTATTCTTACCGCACTTTGATAACCACACCTTAGGTGTCTGATTTGGCCGAACCGCATTTTCAACTTCCTTTGCCTATTCATCAATCGGATGATGAAACGTTAGAAAACTTCTATGCAGAAAATAATCTGCTACTCCTTAATTCACTACAAAAAAATTTCTTACAACTTCATCAGCAATTTTTCTATCTTTGGGGTAATAAAGGGAGCGGAAAAAGCCACCTACTAAAAGGCGTTTGTCAGCATTATCTTGCGCAACAGCGTCCGGCATTATATGTCCCGTTAAACAAAGCCCAATATTTCTCTCCTGCCGTATTAGAGAACCTTGAACAGCAAGCCTTGGTTTGTTTGGATGATTTGCAGGCAGTCATCGGCAATGCCGAATGGGAAGTCGCCATTTTTGATTTAATTAATCGCGTGCGGGAAACCGGCAGAACATTGTTAATAATGAGCGCCGATCAATCCCCCGCCAATTTACCGGTGCAACTACCGGATTTGGCTTCCCGATTAACCTGGGGAGAGGTGTATCAGCTTGCGCCGTTAAACGATAAGCAAAAAATAGACGTGTTACAAAAAGCCGCTTATCAGCGCGGTATCGAATTGCCTGATGAAACGGCTAATTTTTTGTTTAAGCGCTTGGAACGGGATATGAAAACCTTGTTTAATGCGTTGGAAAAACTCGATCAAGCCTCGTTACAAGCACAACGCAAATTAACCATCCCTTTCGTCAAAGAAATTTTGGCGTTATAACAGCCAATGTTACAACCATCTGCGGGTATCTTGGCAGTACGCCGTAAATGCATCACCGAAAATCTTTCGCAAACTTTCCTCTTCCCGCTTAATTTGAAACTCGGTGATATACCACACAAATAGCAACACACCTAATATTGCTGACAACGAACCAAGGTAACAATTCCACGCCAATAAAACAAACACCAAGCCTAAATACATCGGATTACGGCTATATTTATAAATTCCATTAGTCACTAATTGTGAAGCATTTTCGACTTTTAGCGGATCAACTGTGGTTTTGGCTAATAAAAATTGTAAGACGCTCGCCATGCCGATAACACAACCAATCCCGCCTAAGAGAATTACCAACCACCACGGCATCGAAAATTGCCAAATAGGTGGGAGAATTTTCATTAACAAAGCACAGAAGACAAAAATTAATGGAGGCGGAATAGGGATTTTGCGTTGATGAGTAGCCATGATGTTCCTCGTTGAAATTATTAAAAGAAAGGCTTGGAGAACCAAGCCTTAAAAACTATAAATTATTTAACCGCACTTGAATAAGTTGCTGTTCTAACGGAGAGGCGTGTTGTTGTGCTTGTTGATAACTCGCCTTGGCTGCCTCTTTATCGCCTTTGGCCAATTGAATGTCACCGGCTAAGATGTTTTTCGCCCCGCTCCAAGCCTGCTCTTTCACCAATTTCAGGCTATCCAACGCCGGATCGAACTGTCCTAATTGGAATTGCACGGAAGCCAAACGCAACGCTGTAATGGAAGATAAAATATCATCAGTGGATTGCGCCATAGCTTGTTTTAAAGCGTCTTCTGCCAGAGTGAAATCATTGTTCTCTACAGCAATTTTAGCCTTATCTAACAAAGCCAACACCGCATAACTCGTTTTTTCATGATTTTTAATGAACTGACTAAACTGTTCCGCTTGTGCTTTCGGATCTTTTGCGTAATTAAATAACGCCTGTTCGTACTCTGCAGAAGCTGAATGTATTTTTTGGATTTGATGCGACTGCCAATAATTCCAACCGAATACACCGCCAAAGGCAATGACAAAACAAACAATAATAAATTTATAATTTTCGTTCCACCATGCTTTGATAGCACTCAGTTCTTGTTCTTCTTCAATGGTATAAGCCATTTTTCTTTCCTTATTTAAGTGTATTTTTAATATGTGATGTAATATCGGCGAATGCAACGGCGGTTTGCTCACCCTGTTGCAACAAGTCTTTCACCACCACTTGTTGGTTCTTCACTTCTTCTTCACCAATCACTAAAGCCAACTTCGCACCGGTTTTATCGGCACGTTTAAACTGTTTCTTAAAGTTACCGCCACTGCAATGCAACATCGTGCGTAAGTGCGGTAATTCTGAGCGAAGTTTTTCAGCCAAGTTAAATGCGGCAATAGTTGTGTCTTCACCTTGATAAACAACATAAAGATCCACCGCTCTTGGTAATTCGATGTGCGGATTCACTTCTTGTACCAACAACACCAAACGTTCCAAGCCCATGGCAAAGCCAACGCCGCTAGTGGTATGACCGCCCAACTGTTCTACCAAACCATCATAACGGCCGCCACCGCACACCGTGCCTTGCGCACCCAATGCGGAAGTCACCCATTCAAAAACGGTTTTATTGTAATAATCCAAACCACGCACCAGTTTTTGATTGATTTCGTACTGAATGCCGAGGTTG